>JBAYWC010000096.1:0-10201 GCA_041674265.1 Terrimicrobiaceae bacterium | reverse complement strand
GTAGCGGATGCGTTTCTGGATGTCCGTGTTGATGGAGTGATACGGTTGGGTCAGGTTGCCCGGGGAGAACAAGGTTTGGCGCATGGACTCGGCGTCATCGTTTCCAATCGCATCCGTGAAAATAGGCTTCAGGTAATTGATCCCGATTTCCGAGGGTTTCATCAGGACGGGATCATAGAGCGCGGGATGCATTTTTCTGGCATGGATCAGGCCCCAGCGGTCGCGGAATCGGTTCGCGTCGTAACCTTCCACATGGAACCCGTTGTCCCTCGTGTATTGCAGGATGGAGACCGCGTTGTTGCGGCCTTCTGCCAGCAGATCGACGGTTTCCGCCCCGAGTTGCGCCGCATAAAACCGGTCGAACAATATGGGCCGTCCGCCCCGCTGGGTGTGGCCGACTTTTCTGGTGAAGATCGCTTCCTTGGCGGAGTTGCCCCGGCGGTAGAGCTGAAAGCATTGATCGCCGATCATCTTGATAAGCCGGGCCCGGAGCGCGTCGCCCGCCCCGCTCAAGACCATGTTGCCCGCGGGCTCGGTGGTATCGTTTGCCCGCACCCATTCATCGGGTTCGCTCGGATAATTCAGCCCCAGGTCGTTGTCGACGGTCTTGGGAGCGAGGACCACGGGCAGGCGTTCGGCCAGGGGCTGCAAACCGTTGAGCGTGCCGTCGCCGCCGATGCAGATGAGCCCTTCAATGCCCAGCTTCTTCAGCCGGGACACCACAAGACCGAGCGCCTCCGCCTTGTCGGAATCCACATAGTCGCGCGACGAGCCGATCAAGGTGCCGCCTTTTGTGGGGTCGAGTTCGGGAATCTCCTGGAACAACGGGTTGAGGTGGACGTGGGGAATCCGGGGATTGAAGAGGCAATTGAAACCTTTGATCAGGCCGATGATTTCGATCTTCAGTTGATTCGCGCGAACCACAGCACCGTGAATCGTCGCATTCAAGGCCGGGGGTGTCTCCGCCTGCTGTGAGGATGCCGATTCATTTCATGATGCCGTGCCTGCGAATGGGCTCGGGCGTCCGATGGAAACCCGCTTCCGGTCCTTCAAGGCGCCGCCCGGTCTCCGGAAGGCAGCTTTCATGCCGCGGTCGTATCGGCGACAAAATCAGCGCAGGCCCCCGTCACCGACACGGATCAGTTCGATCTGATTTTCCCCGGGGTTGCCGAGTCCCGCGGCGTGGGCGCTGTCGAGCCAGGAGGTCATCGGCGCAAGGCCCGGCAGCTTCGAGGGGCCCCTGGCCTCGTCCAGAAGCCGCGCTGCCGTGGCGTCGATGGCTACCGGATCGCGGCTCGCGTAGAGTGTGAAGTGGTCGAGCAGGAATCCCGGATTCGCAAATGGCCCCCCCGCATATTGCAAGACGAGTCCGTCCATGATGGTCAGCACCACCTTGTCATGGATCATGGCGTCCGCGTAGATTTCAGCGAGGTAGGGATCGCCATAAGACGGGGGTTTTGTGAACCGGCGCCAATTGTCGAGATTTGGCAGGACCATGTTAGCTAGGGCTCCGTTGACGCCGGTAAGGAAACTGTCCGTGAGGGACGGAACATTGATGATCTTCGTGACCTCTTTGCTGAGGATGTTCGAGTAGTAGCTCTTGCTGCTGAGCTGGTCGCCGGTTCCGAGAAAATCGACAAACCGGGATTCGGCTTTGCTGCCGAAACCGCTGTCGCCCCAGATCAGTTTTCCGAGCACCGGGGCGCTGACCTGCGCCTTGAGATCATAGCCCTTGACCGGATCCACCCAGCGAAGCTGGTAGCGCGCGCCGTCCTTGCGATAGCCGGCTGCGACAAGGTCCTGGAGATTCCGGTCCCAGACAATGATCCGCGAGGGAGGGATGCCTGCTTCGGACAAACCTGCGACGATGGCATCGACGACCTCGGGGTTGGTGCCGCTCACGGGACCTCCGGCGGCAGCCACTTTGATGCCGATACGGTCTTTCCCTTCCACCAGGCTCCTCCAGGCCTCCGCGACGGTGGGCTTCTCCGTGAGGCGCATGACGAGGCGGTCGACCATGCGTTGGACCACGGCACCGCTGACCCGCCGCCCCGGGCCGAGTGAGGCGTTGTCGGTGGCGAAAAATATTTTCGAAGAGACCTCGGGCGATTCGGCGGCATGGCAAAAGGCGGCGGCAGCGAGCAGCGCAAACAAGGATATCCGCCAAAGCGAACACATCAAAAAAACGCTGCGGGACGCACCCTTCCAGAGAGCGTCCCCGCCGGAAACCTGTTTGAAGATCGAACCGGTCGGCGGGTCGCCGGCCTCCACACGCGGGTCGCGTGCGCTCCCCGGCAAGGGAACTTTGCATGTCTTCCAGGTTGGGGATAGTCTCATTCGATGGTCCGGCATCTTTACGTCCACATTCCCTTTTGTCCAAAGGTGTGTCCGTATTGCAGTTTCTACAAAGAAGCGGGCGACCGCAACAAAACGAAGGCATTTCTTGAGGCCCTGCTTGCCGAGGCGGAGATGTCTGCGGAGGGGCTCCGACCGGAAACCGTTTTTTTCGGAGGCGGAACACCGACCGCGCTCTCGACTCCCCAACTCGGGCTCCTCATCACCGGCCTGCGGGAGAGGCTCGATTTTTCGGCGGTCCGGGAATTCACGATCGAGATGAATCCCGCCACCGTTTCCCATGAAAAGGCCACGGCCCTTTTCGCCCTCGGGGTGAACCGGGTCAGCATGGGGGTCCAGTCCTGGGACGATCGGCTTCTCAAAACGCTTGGACGGGTTCACTCGGCCGCCCAGGCCCGGCGGAGTTATGGGATTCTCAGGGAATCCGGGGTCGGAAACATCAACTTGGACCTGATCTTCGGCATCCCCGGCCAGTCGGCGGCGGAGTGGAGGGAGTCGCTCCTGATGACGCTGGATCTGGAACCCGACCATATCTCCGCGTATTGCCTCACCTACGAGGAGGACACCGAATATTTTGAGAGGTTCACGCGCGGGGAGTATGCGCCCGAGGAAGGGAGGGATGCGGAATTTTTCGAAACCGCGATGGATGTGCTGGCGGATGCTGGCTTCGAGCAATACGAGATTTCGAATTACGCCCGGCCCGGCCGCGAGTGCCTCCACAACCTTGCCTACTGGCAGGGGGCCGACTACGCGGGACTCGGTCCCAGTGCCTTCAGCACCTGTTCCGGAAAACGCCGCCGAAATATCGCCGATACGTCGGAATACATCAGGCGGGTCGAAAACCGTTCGGAGCGCCATGACTTCGAAGAACTCGTTCCCGGGGGCCTCCGGCGCTCGGAAACCACCGCGTTTGCGCTCAGGACGAAATATGGGATTTCCATCACGGAGACCGATCCCAAGATTGTCGGCGCGCTCGAGGCGAATGGCTTGATCGAGATCGTTTCCAGGAACCTCCGGCTCACGCGCAAAGGAAAACTGGTCGCGGATGCCGTGGCCGCGGAATTGCTCTGACCGCGCCGCCTCGCGGACGCCGGATTATTTGCTCGGCCGGCTCCAGCGATCCCGGTCCGCAAAAATAATGCACTCTCCCTCGATGGGCAGGGCGGTGTAGAAAGGCAGCGCGAATCCATCCACCTTGGGCGGCCGGGTGATGAGCAACGCCCATTCCTTGTATGCGCCTTTGTAAATATCCGAGAAAAGGTGGAGGTTTCCGGTGATGGGCGTGAGATAGAGCCCCGAAAGCGGCTCTCCGAGAACCCGGTAGTCGTTCAGGCGGTTGAAGGCACGGACCGACTCGGGCAGCAACACGGACTTGCGCTGGGCATACCATGCGACCGCCCACGGCATGTCGGAGACGACGATTTCCTTCTCCCCATACCACTCTCCGAGGAATCCGATGAACGGCGGCACGTACGGAGGCCATTGGATGGGAGCCCCCCGGTTCGCGAACAACGTGGCCAGCATCGGAATCGCGCACAGAAAGACCACCACGCTCAGAAAAATAACCCGCAACAGCGGATAGCTGAGTTCCCACCGGCTCCAAAGGACCATGAGAAAGGCCAGGCCATAGAAGACGAAAAGCGGCAGGAGAAGCACATGGAGCTGGTTCGAGGAGATCGTGCCGCTCAATCCAAATATTCCCATGCCGGTGACCGCCCCCACCCACATCAGAACGATGCACCACCGGAACAACGAGACCACCGGCGAACGGAACGGGTGCAGCAGGGCCAAAAAGAACGCGCCGGCAGCCAGGTTCATTCCCAGGTAGGCAAACAAGGATTCGACCTGCGTCGAGACTCCGGATTTGAGTTTCGAGAAGAGTTTTGAGCCGCTGACCGCAGGGGCCTCCTCCAAAGACCGGAGATACCCTTCCTCCGGAGCCCCTCCCGAGGCGATGGCCGCGTAAACCGACAGGCCGAATGGATTCCCGCAAACAGAATAATTCCGGACCATCCACGGGAGCGTCACCATGAGCACCGCCGCCAGGGCGGCCATCGCGGCGATGCCGCGCGGGGAAAAATACACGGACGCAAAGACCAGCCAGCCCAGAAAAATCCAGACGGCCAGCCCGTGCGCGAGAATCATGAACCCGAACAACAGCCCGGCCCCGAAGAGAAAAGCCAGCACCGTCACAAGCCGGTCCCGTTTTTGCATCGCCTGCAACGTCAACCAGATGGCCCCGGAAAAAAGAAACAACATCAACATCTGCGGAAGTCCCGAGAGCGAAAACTGCCACATCATGTCGGTCATCAGGATGATCGCACAGGCGATCAGGGAAAGCTTGCTGTCAAAAAGGCGGACTCCCACAAAATACCAGATCCCCACGGACAGGAGAAAAAAAAGGACCGAAAAGGTGGCGATGATCCTGTCTCCCGCATAAACCAGATCCGTCGGAGCAATCTTCCATGCCGACTTCACCAGCAACAAAGGCAGCGCGTTCACAATCGGATTCAGCGGGGCCTGGTAGAAATCCGGGAACCGGTCCGCGGGGATTTCCTTTCCGGATTTCTCCAGTTGCCAGATCGCGAGCGGCCGGATGAATTTGGTGCTGAAGCCCTTGCCGGCGGCGATATTGCGGGCAATCTGGGCCTGGTCCATCGCCGTGACGGACGAAAACCCGCGGAACTGCACAAACAGATAAAGCAGGGTGAGCGCGATGATGAGAACGGCGAACATGGCCCTGCGGATAACGGGAGCCAGCCTGCCCTGCTCGAGAGAGTGAACAGCGGTTTGCACGCCGACATCGCCTGATCCTGCCATAAGTTTAAAAGGGGTTGCTGCGTTTTGAGATGTTCAGTTCTTTCAGACGGCGATGCAATGTGCGGCGACTGATCCCCAACATCCGCGCCGCATCCGTACGATTGCCCCGGCAGTCATCCAAAGCGCGGAGAATAAGCGCCGTTTCGCTTTCCTGCAAATTTAATCCGCCGGGAGACGGCGGGATCGGCTCCGCCTTGCGGTTGCGCACGGAGGCGGGCAAATCCCGGAGGGCGATCTTCGAGGCAGTACACATCACCACTCCATGCTCGATGGCCGTGCGTAATTCCCGGACATTTCCCGGCCAGTCGTAATCGAGCACCGCCGTCATGGCCTCGGGGGCCAGTTCGCGGAAGGCTTTGCCGTTCTCGACCGCAGATTCCTTCAAGAACGCATCGACAAGCAGCGGGATGTCCACTTTGCGGTCCCTCAACGGAGGCATGGTCAGCGGGACAACGTGCAGGCGGAAATAGAGGTCCTCCCGGAATTTTCCCTCGCTCACGAGCCTGGCAAGATCCTTGTTGGTCGCAGCGATGAGGCGCACGTCGGTCTGCAGGGTCTGGTTGCCCCCCACGCGTTCGAAGTTCCTCTCCCCCAAGACACGGAGGATTTTTACCTGCGTGCCCGCGTCAATCTCGCCGATTTCATCCAGGAAAAGCGTCCCGCCCTTCGCCTGTTCGAACCGTCCGATCCTTCGCTCGAAAGCGCCGGTAAAGGCCCCCTTTTCGTGGCCGAACAACTCGCTGGCCAGAAGCTCCGGAGCGAGTGCGGCACAGTGGACGGCCAGGAATTTCTCTCCGGCCCGCGGACTGAGGTGGTGGAGGGCATGAGCCGCGAGTTCCTTGCCCGTGCCGCTCTCGCCTTGGATGAGCACCGTGGCTTTCGAGGGGGCGACCTGCTTGATGGTGTCGAAGACCTCGATCATTGCCGGCGACCGTCCGATCATTCCATCGATCGTCAATTGCTTGTCCACCCGCTCGCGGAGCACCTTGTTTTCCTGGCTGGTGGCGCGGTCTCTCAAGGCCCGTTTGATCAGGAGGTCCAACCGGTCGATATTCACCGGCTTGGTGACAAAGTCATAGGCGCCTTTTTTCATGGCCTCCACGGCGGCATCCACCGAGCCATACGCAGTCATCATGATGCAAATCGGCGGCCTGGACAGCGCGAGCGCCCGCCCGATCAGCGTCATGCCATCCTCGCCCCCCAGCCTCAAATCCGTCAGCAGGACATCGATCGGCATGGTCTCCATCGTCTTCATGGCCCCGTCCGCATCCGCCGCCACATACACGTCAAAATCCGAATCCAAGGCATTGCGGAGCCCGTCGCGGGTGTTCTTCTCGTCATCGACGATGAGAATGGATGAGGACATGGTGACCCAGTAAATGCCAGATTGACGCAACCTTCAACCTGCGAATCCATCAGGAATCTACCGTCGCAGGCAAAAATGCAAAACGCAGGAGCGATGGAGCCGTGGGGGATCGGAACCGGTGGCGCGGCCAATTTTCCCTTCATCCCGGCGGAAATCCCCTCTGTCCGCTACTCCGGGAGGGTGCGCAGGGTGACACCCGGGATCGGGGCCGGTTTGGCTGTTGCCGCGACCGGGAGAGGCGCCAGTTCGGGGTTTCGGTAGGCCGCCACTTCCCGGGGCGGGATGCGGTGTTCGGCCAGTTTTTTGTATTCGAGGATTCCTCGGGAAATCGCGGCGGCATAGTTGTCGCGCCACTGCTTCGACGCCACTTTGCGGGCATCGGCCGCATTGGTCAAAAACCCTCCTTCGATCAGCACCGAGGGAACCCCGGCCAGGCGAATGACGGCAAACCGGGCCCGTTTCACCCCACGGTCGAACATTTCCATCCTGCCGTGCATCGCATGGTAGACGGCGTTGGCCAGCGCGAAGCTGTGGATGTCGTGCACGTTGCCATTTTCCCCGACCATGTCCCTCATGCGGATCTGCTCGTAGGCGGTGGAGGGGGCTCCGCGCGGAGTGACACAATAAATCTCGAATCCGTTTGCGGCTCGGTTCGCGTCCGCCGCGTTGAAATGAAGGCTCACAAAAATGACCTTTTTCAGGCGGTTGGCCACGGCCGCGCGATCCGCGAGTTCGACAAAGGAATCGCTGTTCCTGGTCAGGATGACCCGGAGGCCGGTCTTCTGAAGTTCGTTCCGGACACGCCGGGCCACGTCGAGGGCAAAGTTTTTTTCGAGCTCATACGGGCTGCAGGCTCCGTTGTCCCTGCCTCCGTGGCCGGGGTCGAGGACCACGGTCGAAACCATGGGAAAGTCCGGAATCAGGGCGGGACGGAAACCGGGCTCGAGAGTTTTTCCCAGGTCCAGCCGGGAGACATAGACGCGGCCGTTTTCCTCGAGGACCGGAAATGCGAGCCAATGCTTGATTCCGTCGATCTCCATCTCCCGGCTGTTGATGGTCGCGACAAGTTCCCGGTTCGAACCCTTCAACTTTCTCGTGTTGGAATCCGGGGATGTTGCCTCGCCAAGGCCGTAAAAGGTGGCGATTTCCTCCAGCGAAACATGGTCCCTCCCCGCGAAGGATTTGATCTCCCAGGCGTTTGCGGAAAAGGCGAACAGCAACGGCAGGACGACCTGTCCTGCAAATCGGGACGCCAGTAGCGGGTATTTTCGAACTTCGGGGAAGCGGGTGTTTGTGGCTCCCCCTGCGCCGCTACTCAAGATGGATGCGTTGGATGGCATCGGGAATAGCGATCGCCTGCATTTGATGGCCGGGGGCCATGGGATGGAGGGTGGGCCTCACGGAGATCGTGATTTTTTCCGCGCCGCGCATCACCTCGATGTCCGCATTGTCCCCGGCCGTCAAAAAATAGGAGGCATCGAGAACGTCCTCGCTCGATCCGATCGTCGTCCCTCCCACGCTGAGGAGAACATCGCCGGGGCGAAGTCCCGACTGGGAGGCGGGCGTTGCCGGATCGAGAGCGCCGATCCTGGCCGTGGACCCTCCGACAGATTCCTCGGCGTCCTCCACCTCGACTCCCACCCACCCCGGACGCAGCTCCCCGAACCGCGCCAGATCCATGCGCACCTTTTCCGCCGCATGCATGGGCAGGATGTGGCAGGCTGCGCCGTCGGCAATCCGTCCCACGAGGATTCCGATGGATTCCCCCTTCATGTTCAGGATAGGGGCCCCGCCCTGGCCGCGCTGTACCGGCAGGTTCGCGCGAAAATGAGTCGTGGAAAAATATTGCCCGAGATACTTGCGATCCAATCCCGCCACAATTCCGAAGCTCGGGCAGGCTTCGAGATCCTCCGGATACCCGATCATCATCACGGGGGTTGTGATCCCCACTTTTTGAGAATTACCCGCAGGGATGAACGGCGTGCTGGCATCCACCTTCAAGATGGCGATGCCGCTGCGCTGGTCCGCCACGAGGACCCGGGCGGGAAGTTCTTTCCCTCCGGAAAGGACGACCACATCCTGCGCTTTCAGCACGATGCCCGCGTGCGTATAGATCGTCCCCGTGGGATCGGAAAAAAAACCGCTCCCAAACCGGATGCCGAGAGCATCCGTGGCCCGCACCTTGACAACCGCATCCCGCCTCTCATCGAAAATTTTGCGAACTTGCGAGGAAAGCTGGTCGGCGACCGAGTCTTCGGACCTCAGACCTGACAACGCAGCCACGGCAACAAGGACAGTTGCCGCGCAAAAAAAGGCCGGGGAACGGCGGGGACCGCTAGAAACTGCGTGAAGAAGCATAACTCACCGGGCGGGTCGGAAGCACGTAATGCACGGAAGGGGAGCCGGTGGATGTCATCGTTACGGGCACGGACTCGCCAATCGTCACCGGCTGCGGTGAGGTGAGGCTGAGAGTCGAACGGTTGGCGGCCAAGGGTCCGCTGGAAACAGAAGTGCCCGGGTGGACGACGATCATGGCCGAAGCGGCCACTGCCAGCGCCACGACCGTGGCGTAGGCCATGCGGGGAACTTGGAAAGCGGGCGCGAATGAAGCCATTCTATCCCAGGCAATCTCCCAGAGCGGACGACGGATCAACTCCGCTCGCTGGCGGGCTTGAAAGCCCCGGAGAAAATCCTCGAAATACCCCGGGGGCGGCTGCTCGTGGCGCTTGAGCCTCAACAATTTGGAGATTTGTTCTTCGGGTGACATGGTTCGGGACTAGGTGGTGATAAACTCTTGCAGGTAATTTTGCAACTGTCTGTGCGCGTAAAAAAGCCGTGAACGCACGGTCCCTTCGGAGATTTTCAAAATCTTCGCGATCTCTGCATGCGGCATACCTTGAATGTCGAACATCGTCACAACGGCTCTATGCTCTTCTGACAGCTTCATCATGGCTTCGTTCAATTTCTTTTGAAGCTCGCCCAAATTGGCCTGATGCCGGGGATCGAAATCGCTCGTGGCCTCGATGAATTCCGGGTCGTTGGCGATGCCGTTGTCGACATCGTCGAGGCTCATCGTCATTCGGCGGGCCCGCTTTTTGAGGAAATTGATCGCCATGTTCACGGCGATCGAGTGCATCCAGGTGTAAAAACTGGATTTCCCCTGGAATCCCTTGATCGAACGGTAAGCCTTGGCAAAAATTTCCTGCAGCAGGTCGTTGGTATCCTCGTGGTTCGACGTCATGTTGTAGACGAGCCCGTAGAGACGGGGGCTGAACCTCACCACAAGGCGGTCAAAAGCCCGCGCGTCACCCGCTTGTGTGCGGGCCACGAGTTCTTCATCTGGCGTCTCGGGTGTTTCCATGCAAAGGAGAGCCGGTGTTGATAGCAGGGTGGACCCGCCTTGCAGAGAAAAAACAGGATTTTTCCCGAGTCCGCAAAAGAAACCGCAAGCTGCATCCAAGTGCCCGGAAGGTTGCCGCCGGAAAACCGGGACTCCGGATTCTCATCCGGCATCAGTCCTCTGCTCCCCGCGGCGCGCCCAAGGCATTTTCATTTAAAGAGGTTTTTGCAGATCATGTTGTAGGGAAGCGAGATTTTCATGGAGGAAAGCTCCCGGATGAATGGCCAGGATCTCTCGGGAACGAGGCGGGCTTTGAGGGC
>JBAYWC010000095.1:0-10365 GCA_041674265.1 Terrimicrobiaceae bacterium | reverse complement strand
TTTTCGCTGGCCAACTCCATTTTCATCCCGATCTTCCTGCCAGATCAGGTTCGAAAAGTCTATTTGTTTTTCACTTCATTCTTTCAGAGCCTGCTTCAGTGCTTTTCAGATGAAACGGCTCTGATATTTTCCTGTATCCACGGGTGCTCATGATTCGCAATGTATTCTGCTTACCAGGTCAAAAGCTGTCCTACACCAAATATTCTTATTCATCGAGCGCCTCGAGTTCGCTGGTGGTGACGCGGAGGACCTCCTCGATGGACGTGACCCCGTCGGCAACCTTCTGCCAGCCGTCCCTGCGCAAAGGGATCATCCCCTCGCGCATGGCGAGTTCGCGCAGTTCCGGACCGCTGCCCCTGCGCTGGATCGCCTCCTGCAGCCGGGAGGACATGAGAACGATCTCGAACAGGGCGGTGCGCCCGGCATACCCGCTTTGGCGGCAATGCTCGCAGCCGACCGGCCTGCGGACCCTGTCCGCCCATTCGATGGGAAATCCCACTTCGGCCAGTTCCTCCAACTTGAGATGGGCGGATTGCGAGCAGTGCTTGCAGAGACGGCGGACGAGGCGCTGGGCGATGAAGGCGCGGACGGACGAACCCACAAGAAACGGTTCGACGTTCATGTCCAGCAAGCGGGTGATTCCCCCCACCGCGTCGTTGGTATGCAGGGTGCTGAAGACCAGGTGGCCTGTGAGGGCCGCGCGGATGGCGATCTCGGCGGTCTCATGGTCGCGCATCTCGCCGACCATGATCACATTCGGATCGCCGCGCAGGATGCTTCGCAGGGCGTTGGCGAATGTGAGATTGATTTCCGGCTTCACGGCGATCTGGATCACCCCGTCCAGCTTGTGCTCGACCGGGTCCTCGATCGTGACGATCCGGCGCTCCTTGACATTCAGGCTGCTGAGGAACGTGTAAAGCGAGGTGCTCTTCCCGCAGCCGGTCGGGCCGGTGACGAGCACGATGCCATTGGGGATCGAGATCAGGCCGCGGACGCGTTTTTCCGCCGTCGCATCGAGACCCAGCCGCGCGAAATCAAAATGCTCCTGCCCGAGCAGCCGCAGGCTGACATTCTCGCCATAGACGCAGGGGATCGTGGCCACGCGCACATCGATCTGCTGCCCGGTGTGCTCGAGCGCGATCCGGCCGTCCTGGGGGAGACGCCGTTCGGCAATATCGAGTCCCGCCATGATCTTGAGCCGCGAGATCACGGAATCTTGAAGCATCTTGATCCGCGGGGGAACCGGCGTCTCGTGCAGCACGCCATCGATGCGGTAGCGGATGCGAAGGTCCTGGCCGAGCGGTTCGAAGTGGATGTCCGTGGCTCCCTGCTGGAGACCTTCGCGGAGGATCTGGTTCACGAATTTCATGACCGAGGCCTCGCTGTCCTCCTCATCGACGACATTGACTTCCTCCTGGACGCCGCCGGCTTCATTTTCGCGGCCCTCGATGAGTTCCTCGAAGGTGTCCGCTCCGACCCCGTAGGTGGTCTTCAATGTCTCGACCAGACGCCTGCGCGTGGTCAGCACGAGCCTGACGGGGCCCGGCCAATGCTGCACAACGGCCTGCCAGGCGCCATGATCGAAAGGATCGAATGTCAGGAGGCGCATCTCCCCGCTCTCGACCAAGGCCTCGGGAAGGACGGTTTGGCCGAGCGCGAGCCGGGCGGGAAATTTTTCGCGGACGTTTTCAACGGTCTGCACGTCGCTCTCTTCCCGCCAGGGAAGATCGAGCGAGCCAGCCAGGGCTTTGAGGAAATCCGGTTCCCGGACGAGTTGGGAATCGAGCAGGGCGGCCACGGGCGACCTCTGGGCAAACGCGGCGCGGTGGAGGATTTCGCGGCACTTCTCCACCTCGACACATCCAGAGTCTTTGGCAAGTCCGGTGAGATCTTCGATCAAATTGACCATGCCTCAATTCTTCCTGGGCCTGGGAGTGGGTTTGGGCTTCCAAGGAGCAGGTTCCCTCGCCTGCTCGGCAATGGGAGCCGTCATTTGCTGGGCATCCTGCCCGAGCTGTGTGCGGTCTCCCTCGTAGGCGCTGGCCTTCATCATTTCCGGATTTGAATCCACAACGACCGGCTGGATCATGACAATCAGTTCGTTCTTATCCACCTTGTTGTTGGTCCGTCCGCCCAAAAGCGAGCCGATGACGGGAATGCGTCCAATGTAGGGGATCCCCGACTTGTTGTTTTCCCTGTCTTCGGTGATCAGCCCCCCCAGGACGATCGTCGAGCCGTTGGGCACGCGTACGCTGGTGGTGATCTCCTGCGTGGAAATCCGGGGAACCTGGTTGCCGGAAATCGTATCCGTCCCGATGATTTTGTCGTTGGTCTGGGCGATGACGAGGTTGACCTCGCGGTCGGAATTGATGAGCGGGATGACCTCGAGTTTGAGAACGACGTCCTGGTATTGGATGTTCGAGGTGACAGCGGTTCCATCGTTGTTGATGCCGCCTCCCGTGGCGGTTGTCAGGGTCGAAGTGGGGACCGGAACCTTCTGCCCGGAGAGGATCGTGGCCTTGCGGTTGTTCGTCGTGTAAATCACCGGACGGGAGAGCGTCCGGAACTTGTTGGTCGATTCCAGAAACCGGGCATACACATCCACCGAATCGGCAATGGTCCCAAAAACGGTCAGCCCGGAAAGCGCCCCGAGCCCGTTTGTCAGGGCAGCCGGTCCTGTGATCGACGAGGGGACAGGAAGCGTTCCGGTCACGTTGGGAAACAACAGGGGATTCAGCATCGCGGCCGCCAAACCGTTGCCAGTCGCGCCTTGGTATTTGATCAGGTATTGCACGCCGTAGTCGAGGTCGTTGTTGATCCTCAACTGGCCGATAACAACCGCCAGATAAACCTGCTTGGGCCGCTGATCGAGCAGATCGAGAATCTGTTTGGCCCGCTGTTTGCTTTCCGGAGGACCAAAGACAATGATGCTGTTCGAGCTGTTGTCCGCGATCAATTTGATCTCGCCGATCGTCGCCGACTGTGGTGCGGCTTCGGCCGCTTCGTTCGAGAGACGATCCGGTTTGCTCAAGCTGGAACTGCCGTTCGATCCATAGGAGGAGTCCGAGGAATTGTTCTGATTGCTGTTGTTGAAGGGATTCGCGGGCGTCGGCTGCGCGCCGGCCGCCCCACCTGTCTTCTCGCTCTCCGCATCGGCGAGCATATCCGTGAGGACAGGAAACACATCGTTGACCGGAACATAGTTGCAAACCCGGACATAAGGTTGCTCGAAAGCCTCCGCCGCATCGAGCTGGAAAATCACCTCCCTTACGTAACGGTAGTTTTCCTGCCGGGTGACGACCAGGATTCTGTTCGTCCGCTTGTCCGCGATAAACTTGGCCTTGCCGGTAATCAGGCGATTTTCGTAGCGCGCACCCGAGGCTCCCGCAGCCCCGGCAACGGGCTTGCCATCAGGCGAAGGCGGGGCCTGGATATTCGCCGTCGGGCCGTTCTTCGAACCCGGGTCGTCCTTTCCGAACATCTCGTCGAGAATCTCGACAATCCGCTCGGCGTTCGCGCGCTGGAGCGGAACGAATTCCGTGACAACCTGAGCCGGCTCGACATCGATCAGGGCAAGGACTCCGAGGGCTTTTTGGATGACCGGTGTCTTGTCAGTGATGATCACCGCGTTGGTGTTCGGGACCATCGCGATCATCCCGTAAGCATTCGTCTGAATCACATTCTGGAGAACAAGCGTCGCCTCCTCCGGCGAAACGAAAGCAAGCGGTCTGTAGAAGCTGACAATCCGATCCCCGTCACTGGGAAGAGCGGAGACGTCGATATAGAGCGGCAGCCCCTCGGTGCGCGGCGCGCGTCCGGGCCCGAGGATTTTGACCGTTTGACCATCGACCGGCACAATGCTGTAGCCATTGAGCAGGAGCGAACTCTCGATCAATTTGATCGCCTCCTGCTTGGAAACCGGCTGGCTCACCATGATCGAAAGCTCCGGGCCGGCGAGATTGGAATCCCGGATCAGCTTTTTCCCGGTCAGGGCTTCATAAGTCGTGAGAACTTCAAAAACCGAGGTGCGCGGGAACTGGATGTTGACAGTGCCACCGGCGGGCGTGGCGGGGACGGCGGGGGCAGATGCTGCAGGTGATGGCGCGGGGACCACCGTTGCGGGTTGGGTGGGAGTCTGGGCGTGGAGCGCAGCCGATGCGGCAACGAGCGGAAAAAAATAAAAAAGACGGAGCTTCATGGGCCTGTTGCCGGTTGTCCTGATATGATCCTCCGGCGGATGATGCGCCTTGGGGGTGTCGGAACATTTGGTTGCTGTAGGGCGTGAGTCGCCCCCTCGGCCAGAACCTGAGCCGGCGGGGGATTCACAACTGCCGTGGGATTTTGATTCGGTGGTGCCATCCCGGTGTTTTGCGGCGCGCCGACTTGCTGGCCCTGCACGGCGACAGGTTCGGAGTAAGAAATGGTTGCGACCTGGCCATTGATCTTGACGGTGGCGCGCATTTGGCGTGGGTCGGGAGTCGGCAGATACTCGACAAGCCCCATGTCGAGTTTGTTGGGCGTCTTCGAGAGCATGTGGCGTTCCTGCGTGCTCTTGTCCAAAACAAAGATCATGGGTTCCCCGTTGAGCGAGACCGCCCCGGTCAGGGTATACCTGTCCGCAAGCGGGGAACTTTCCTCCGCAGTCGGAAGGGAAAAAGGCGAGCGGTCCAGAAGAAATTGGAACTGGGACAGATCCCGCGGCTGCGTCCATGGATCCCCGTCCTGAGCCATCACGGAACCCAGGAACGTGAAAAAAACGAGCGCTTTTTGAAGAGAGGTCACGGACCGTTTTGTGTTTTGGGCAGATAATACTGATGGACTTCCATATCCACCAGCACATTTGGGGGCTCGGTGTCGCTGCGGATGATCAATTTGGGAACCGATCTCCAGGCTGACGGGTTTTGCATCGCGAACAGAAACTTGGTCACCCCGGAAAAAGGTCCGGAAAGCTCGGCCTGGAGGGAGGCGGCATTCCCGGCGGTGGTTGCTGCGGCCGGCAGCAGGTTTTCCTCGGTGATTTTCAACCCCGCCTCTTCCGCCGCGGATCGGGTCCTCTGCAAGAGCCCGGTGCTGGCCTCCTCGGCGGTGTTCGTTTGCGGGGGGTGGGACTTGATCCACTCGTGCGACGAAGCGATCCCCGACGCCCCGTCGATCCACATCCGGCTTTCCGCAATCCGGCTGTGCGCCGTCTCCACATCGCGGATCAGCGAGGCCCTCGCTCCCGTCCATGCCCGGAGGGCGAACAGGTTGAGCGCCAGAAAAATGGCCGCGCAGAAGAAAATCAGCAGCCGGAATTCATTCGTTGCGAGCTTGCGCATCGGGGCGGACTCCTTCCATTTCAAATCGAACTTTGTTTTTTCCGGCCAGTTGTGGCTGGCGGGACGTCCAGTCATAGTTCTGAAGCACGGCGGATTTCTTGACACGTTCCAAAAAGGAATACGCTTCGGCGATGTCCGCGGCTTCTCCGGAAAGAATCAGCCGACCGTTTTCCAGGGCGAATTGGGTCAGGCGCACCTGATCGCCCGGAAGCTCCGCCGCCACGGCCGCGAGCTGGTCGAGCGCGAAACTCTGCGGATGGATGGCCGGCTGGAATTCCTTCCACTCCGTCACCAGATTTTTCGCCTGCTCCGCTTCGGGGGCGATCGCGCCGGCGGTTTTATTGAGCTGATCGAGCTGGACCCTCTTGAGAAGAAGATCCCCTCCAAGCGCCGCTGCCAGCAGGAGGTAAGCAGCCAAACCTGCCGACGCAACGACCGCCATTTTTCTGGCGCCCCTGCGTTTCGCGCCCGCCCGGAGGGCGGCCGGGGGGGCGACATCCGCGGGATCAGCGGGCCTCGATGGAGGAGGTTCCGGGTTGATGCATTCCACGGTGAGGCGCAGCCCGTTTCCGATGGCCTGGCAGTCGGCCCCGGAAAAGTCCCCGATCATGCGGACCGAGGAAGGCAGTCCCCCGAGAACCTGCTCGACCCGCAACCGAAGCGCCGCCCTCAGGACCAGCCCGCAGAAGGCCGGGCCCGGCGAAGATTCACCGCTGGCGGAGAAATACGCGCAACGCCGGTTTTTGTAGAAGGCATAGACCAGATCACCGGACTCGCGCCAAACCAACACGTCGGACGCGCCCGGATCGAACAACCGGGCCGGGATGTCGAAGAACCGGGCCCTCGGAAAATACTCGGCCGCCGGCGAGTCATCACCAACGGCAATCGCCAGGACCAGCGACCTCCCGTCCGAGGAATCAACGGGAATAATCCGCACCTCGCTGTCGCGGTTGATAAGATGCCGTCCGGAGAGCTCCAGCCCGGCCAATTCCCGGGGATCTCCCTGCGAGGCGACCCAGAGTGGGATGGCCATCAGGCTTCGCGTGGGAAGAGCCAGCAGAAGCTGTGGCGCGGAAGCAATCGCTTTGGCCCCGGGATTCCTCTCGACCTCGGGAGCGTCTTTGGACGGAAATCGCCAGAGTTCCCACCCTGCGGCACCGGGTCGGAGAATGGATTCCGGGGCGCTCATTCCTCCTCCCAGTTCATGATCCGGCCCCCGCTGTTCTCCGGAGAAATAACGACAATCTTGTGTTTGATCCCATTGCAGAAGCCGGTGCTCTCGATCCGCCGGACCGAACCGGCCACGTCAAAGAATGCCTCGAGTGCTTCCAATTGGCGCCCCCCCACGCCAACAAGGCCAGCCGCCTCCCCGATGGATTCAAATTTGACGTCGTCGTCGTTACCCTCAATGGCATCCGGCCCCGCACGCAACTCGAAAAGTGCGCGGCATTGATTGGGGGTCAATTCTGCCAGTTCCTCCAACAGCGGCTGGGAAACATATTGGATGTTGATTTTTCCGTTATACCAGACCGTGAAATCACTTCGCCAGTCCTTTTTTGCGGCCAATACCTCGTCCATGCCGAGAACCGCCTCCATTTCCCGAATGTTCAGGAGAGGGCGGTTTGCGGGGAAACCCGGCCGACCCACAGCTTCATACTCGCCACGTTCCGCTCCGTGCAGCGAGCGGAAGTCATCGCCATCCACCCAGTCCACCAGTCCGTCAATCGCCAGGTCGCGGAGTTCGTCCTCCACGTTCCACGATTCAAAAAGGCGGATGAAAATATCGCGGTTGTTCTGGGTGATCCAGAAGTTCGGGTTGAGCTTCCCGGATTCGTCCGCGAGCTTCACCTCGAATCCCTCGCTTTCTGGGCTTCCGTTTTTCAGCAAGGGATCCCCGGTCTTGATTTGCGGGCTCAACCCGATGGCGATCCCGCTGAGAGCCATCTGCCGGGCACGGAACGTCTTTTCCGCCCGGATTTCCGCATGGACCCAATCTCCCACCACGCCCGCGACCAGGACCACCAGGCCCGCGAGAAAGGCAATGCTCCAGAGCACCAGTGGAAGAGCCAGTCCGTGCAGGGGCCGGCGACCGGGCTGCCTCCAACGTTTTCCCCGCGAGCGGGAGCGGCCGCCACTTGTCATTGCCGGAACCGTGGAGGGACCGGCGCTGTCCGGTCCGGCTTCATCCACGGACGACACGGCGGTCGTCCCTCCATTTCGGACATTCATCTTGGCAGGTGCTCCGTTCATGGCGAAGGGTTCGGGGTCGGAGACGGCGGTTGCTCCCGGGGCACGGCGGAAAGCGGGGGAATCCAAAATTGGCTGTCGATTTTCGAGCCCGCCATATCGAGATATTCCAGCTCAAGGCGCGCGGCCAGCGGACGGCCGTTCTCGGGCAGCCACTCCTCTTTCCACTCGCCATTGGCAAAGAACGACCATTTGACCTTCTCCACCCGCGGAAGCAGGGGGATCCAGGAATTTCCCTGCTTCAAGTTTTCCAGCTCGGTCCCTTGGAGATCCTTGGGCACGCGCAGAAGGGACATCGTCCGCGAACCGTCCGCCCGCGGCCGCGCGGCAAGGACCAGCGAGCCGCCACCCAGGCTCGGAATCCCGAACAATCCGGACGCCTCCTCGAAGATGATTTCCGGAACCGGGGCTCCGGTGGGCGATTTGGAAAACCGGAGATGGACTCTGCCCTCGTGCGGCAGATTGAGAAACGCGTCGCGCGTCACCTTGAGGAAGGCCTCCATCCGCCGCACGGAAACCTGCTCCTCCAGTGTGGCCCTGCTCGTCTCCGTCGCCGCGGATGTGATCGAATAAACAGCGCCGGTCAGAAGCGCGAGAATCATCAGCGACAGGATCACCTCGAAAAGCGTGAAGGCGGAAGAAAAGGATGAAGGATGAAGGATAAAGGATGAAGTGGCGCGCGGAAGCACATTTCGCATTTCGCATTTCGCATTTCGCATTCTCCTTGTCATGGCCTGAAAAGAAGGATTTCCGCGGTTTCCTTGCCCTTGTCGCGGCGGCCCCAGTCGGCGGAGACCTTGAGCTTCCAAAGCCCCGTCACCGGCGTTCCATTCGTCGTCTTGGCATCGAATGTCTCCAGCGTTTCCTCCACCCTCACCCCGTTGTTGTCGCGGGCTTCGATGACGCGGCGGCCATTCAGCGGGGGGTCGCTCATCGCGGCGGAAAGACGGGATTCCAAAACCACCCGTGCCAGCACCCGCTCGCGGGCTTCGAAGGCCGCCATCACCGCGCTGTCCAAGGCGATTGCCAGACCGGTCACGGCAATCGCAAAGACACCCAGCGCGATCAAAACCTCGAAAAGCGTGAAGGCTCCGCAGGATCGCGGAGCAGTTTGAAATGCGAAATGGGAAATGCGAAAGGAATCCACCCGCCGCAGGCGGGCACCCGGACGCAAAGCGGCCCGCTTCCGGCTTCCGGCTTCCGGCTTCCGACTTTTCTTACTCATCGATCACGAGTCCGGTAAGCGGGTCGAAAAGGAGTTCGATCGACTCCTTGGGCCCGTGGAGTTTGATCGTCACAGGCTCGCAAATCCCGGCGCCGTTGAATGACCACATCTCCTTCTTGGCGGGCTTGCGGAATTTGGATTCGGTCATCCTCCGGATCTCCAGCTTCCAGCCCGCGGGAAGCTTCACGGCTTTCACCGGATCGATCTGGAGGCCATTTTCGGAAATGCCCATCTGGCGGGTCTCGCCTTTCTCCAATGCGCTGTTCCGCACGCCTTGGACCGCTTTGGCGATTTCCTCCGACGCTTCCTCGCCGGGAGTTTTGCCAAACGAATCCGCAAAGTAGGGGATGGTGATGCCGAGCAGGACGGCGACCACGCCCAGGGCGAGGAGGACTTCGAGCAGCGTGTAAGCCTCCCTAGTTCGAGGAAGGCCCATTCGTCTCTTTTCCCAGGTCGTCATCGCTTTCCCTGCCGTCGGGGCCGAGCGAATACAGATCGTAACCGCCCGGGCTGAGCTTGCCCGGATTGCGATAGACATACTCCGCACCCCAGGGGTCCAGGGGCACGGCCTTCATGAGTTGCTTCCACTTCCGGGGCTTGGGATCCGAGGCGGGTTGCTGGACAAGCGCCTTGAGCCCCTGCTCCGTCGTCGGCTTGCGGTAATTCAGCATCTCGTAGGTGCGCAACTGCATCGAGATCGCCTGGATGTCGCTCTCGACACGCTGGTCCTTTGCCACGTCAATGTTGCCGACGAGCATGTAAATCGCGGACCCCACCAGCACCGCGATGATGCCCAGCACGAGCATGATCTCAAAAAGTGTGTAGCCGCATGTCGTCAGGAGAATTCTCGAAGGTCGCTTCACAAAACAGAAACTCGCCGAAAATCGGGAACTCTTCAAGCCCGTTGATTGCAGGGAATGTGACGAATTTGTAACATTCGCCCGCTTTTGCGGACGGAGGGTCTCGCGGAAGATGCTGGGCGACTTTGCCCATGCGCCCGAACATTCTCCAAATTGACCCGCGTCAGGTCTCACCCGGCAGCCTGCCTCCTGCGGGCGAATGCGGGATGAGAGTGGCCGGGAGTTCAGTGGTTCGGAGTTCAGAAGAGCAGAACGGAGGGGCTGCCACAAAGAGGCTCGAAGATTCACAAAACAATTTCCCGCAATTTTTCTCTGCTGGCTTTCCGGTTTCCGTCTTTTCGCTTTTCGCTTTCCTGCTCCTTTCCTGCTTCCCGCCTCCGCTCCAGGCCGGGGACATTTTGCGCGGCGGAGCAAGCGCGGCCTCCGGGCGCAAGGCCGCCGCCGCCAGGGCCAATGCAGGAGCTGCGGCAGCCGATCTCGCCAAAACCAAGGCCGCGGACCGCTTGGCCCGCACGACCCAGGCCATCAACGCGATGCGCCAGATGCAGTCCTCCGCGCGAGCCGCCGCCACAGCGTCCGTCCCTGACGGTCTGGTCACCGGCGGGTTGGAGCGTCTTTCGGGCGGGACGTGGACCGGTGCCAACATGCCGACCCAATCCGGCTCCCTCGTCAACATCAAGCAGACCGCTTCCCAGGCCCTGCTCGACTGGAAAAC
>JBAYWC010000094.1:0-10375 GCA_041674265.1 Terrimicrobiaceae bacterium | reverse complement strand
TTGGCTTTTGCGGAGAGGGAAGGTTCTTTGGGGGCCACCGGGTCGGGCCGGGTGGCTGGGTTTTCCTCATCGTCAAAGAGCGCGGGCTTGAGGACCGAGCGCATGTGCCATTCCACGTAATAGATGCATCGCTCTGTTCGCATTTTTATTTTTTGGCATGGGGGTATGCGTGGCCCAAGAACGTCATTATGTCCTCAGTGATATTGATCGCAACTCTCTGCTCGGGGAAAGCGTGGCAGTGTCTGGATCGTGTCCGACCAAGGAAAACCAAAGTCTCTGAAATCCGGTCCGGTTCCAAAAGAAAAGTATGCGAGACTGATACTCGACACACGAATTAACGATCAGGTCATAGCTACAATCAAGAATCTCGAAAGTATTGGATTCGTGGTAGAGTCTGCGACCAATACCAAGGAGAAGGGCACGGAGCTTGTCCTTGGAATCCATCCGAGCTTCAAGCGAGGAACTGACCAAGGTGGCAGTGGACCCGATCAAAGCGCCAATGACGCCAGAAATCAAATCGGTGAAGGGGTAGTCCATATAAATCTGCCAATGGTTATTGCTGGGGTGGCTATCGGAGTATTGCTGTCTCTTGGCTTGTGGGAGGGATTCCGTTGGGTAGGTGCAAGGTGTTTTTTTTGTCGAGCCGTTTTTCTTTTGGCAATGCGCGGAGCTGAGCGAGCAGGTCTGGTGCGATTTCAACCCTGCAGAGCGGCTTCGATGTCTCCGGTGAATTCGCGGGAGCGACCTTCGCGACGGGCCTTTTTTGCTTTTTTATGAAGATTTTTTGAGATCGCCCGAACCTCATCGGAGGCCAGTTGGTACTCGCGTTCGGCGTATTCTTTGGGGACGACCTCCACCGGGCGCAGGGCAACGACATGGTCGCCAAGCAGAATGGCGACATCCTCTCCGTTCACGGCTTTCTTTACCCAAGAGCCAAGGTTTTTGCGGGCATTTGTCACAGAGAGAGTAACCATAGAGACATCATACAGTGCGTGAATTGACATTCAAGCGGTATCGCGCGGCCTCATCCGCATGTCACGGCGAACGGCGGGAGGACGAGGCTCCGCCCGAACCCATCTATTTGGGCCCACACGGTTTGCCGTCCCGACACGCGGGTCCGTCCTCCGGGCGGGAAGGAGATTTTTGAGTCCGCAGTTGTCAGGCGGGACGAACCTTGTTACCAAATTCCCATCCGTATGGCTCTTGCTGTCCAACGTCCGAAACTCACGCTTTCCGAGAAGCTCTACCTTCCCGCGATTGGCGCCGGGCTTTTCATCACGTTCAAACATCTGGTGAACCGGCTCACCGGCCGCACGAAGGTCACCATGCAATACCCCGAGCAGAAGTGGGACGAGAGCCTGCCGGAATGGTATCGCGGAGCTCCCACGCTGGTCACCGACGAATGGGGCCGGGAGCGCTGCGTGGCCTGCCAGCTTTGCGAGTTCATCTGTCCGCCCCGCGCGATCACGATCAAGCCGGAGGAAATCCCGGCTGACGAGCGCTGGGGGAAGGTGGAAAAGCGGCCGAAGGAATTCGACATCGACATGATCCGCTGCATCTATTGCGGCCTCTGCGAGGAGGTCTGCCCGGAGCAGGCGATCTTCCTGCGCAAAGACTATTCCATCACGGGGTACAGCCGCGCGGAAATGAATCACGACAAGGCGAAACTCTACGAGCTCGGCGGCGTCATGCCGGGCCTGGTCAACAAGTGGAACGAAAAAAAGTAGCCGACCCAAGCCGCTCCTGTTAGAAAAACCGCCGATTCACCATGCAGCTCGCACTCTTCTGGGTTTTCGCCATTCTGACGCTCCTCTTCGGTGTGGGGGTGGTGGTCTTCCGGAGTCCGGTATCGAGCGCGATGAGCCTGGTGATGTCGTTTGTGGGGCTGGCCGCTCTTTTTGTGACGCTGGACGCCTTCTTCATCGCCGTGGTGCAGGTTCTCGTTTACGCCGGCGCGGTGATGGTGCTCTTCCTGTTCATCATCATGCTTCTCGACCTGCGCACGGAAGGCCGCCGGCCGGTCAAGCTCGCCGCCTGGGCGGGCGGGGGCGTTGTGTTTGTGGGATTTCTCTTCGCCCTCATCAAGGTGGTCGTTTCACTGCCCGCGCTTTGGCATCCCAAGCCGGAGATCCTTCCCGGGATCAACGATGTGGCCCAGGTCGGCCTGGCCCTCTTCCGGAACTTCAACCTCCCGTTCCAGGTCATCGGGGCGCTCCTCCTGGTCGCCACCATCGGCGTCGTGGTCCTCAGCCGGAGGGAACTCAAATGAAAAGGATGAAGGATGAAGGCGGAAGGATGATGTGGGGGGAGCGCACGCATCCTGCGTGCAAAGCGGGGCATCCTGCCTCGCAATCTTCCTTTCTTGGCATCCGGCAGAGATGCCGGATGTCCCACACGCTGGAAGCGTGCGCTCCCTCCATATTTCTCCATTTCCCATTTCCCATTTCGCATTTCCCATTTTCCTAAGATGCCGACCCTCGCCCATTACCTTCTTGTGAGTGGCGGCCTGTTTTCGATCGGGCTGGCCGGCGTGCTCCTGCGCCGGAACATTTTGATCATTTTCATGGGGCTGGAGCTGATGCTCAACGCCGCGAATCTTTCGCTGGTGGCGTTCTCGAGGTTCCACCTTCATGACGGCCTGCCCGGCTACAACGCGCAGGTGCTGGTTTTCTTCATCATCACGGTCGCGGCGGCGGAGGTCGCCGTGGGGCTCGCGATCATCGTGGCCCTGTTCCGCGCCAAACAAACCACGCACGTCGAGGATCTCGACATCCTGAAATTTTGATGAGCACGCTGGCCGCGCCCTGGATCATTCTCTTCACCCCGCTGGCCGCGGCGGCGGCGATCCTTTTTGTCGGCCAGTATTCCAAGCCGCTGAGTGCCGGGCTCGCCATCGGGTCGGCCGCCATCGGGTGCGTGTTGAGCTGGTGGCTGTTCGCCCAGCCCGACCCGTCGGAGTCGCAGCAGTTTCCCTGGATCGTCATCGGCGAGGACCTGCGGATTCCGATCGGGGTGACGGTTGACCACCTCAGCAAGGTGATGCTCGTCGTGGTGACGACGATCGCGACGATCGTCTTCACCTACTCGCTCGGCTACATGAAGACCGAGGAAGGATACTGGCGGTATTTTGCGGGGCTGGCCCTGTTCCTTTTTTCGATGCTCGGCATCGTCCTCGCCGACAATTTCGTGATGATGTTCATTTTCTGGGAGCTGGTCGGGCTGAGTTCCTACATCCTCATCGGACATTATTTCAAAAAGGACTCCGCCGCGGACGCGAGCAAGCAGGCGTTCATCGTCAACCGGGTCGGAGATTTCGGGTTTTTGCTCGGCATCCTTTTCCTGTGGGCGGCGACCGGCACCATGATGTTCGGCGAGCTGACATCCGATCAGGAAATCGCGCGGTTTGCCGCAACCCCGTTTTATCTCACCGTGGCCTGCGTGCTGATTTTTTGCGGGACTGTTGGCAAGTCCGCCCAGATGCCGCTGCATGTCTGGCTGCCGAACTCGATGGAAGGCCCGACGCCGGTCTCCTCGCTCCTCCATGCGGCGACGATGGTCGCGGCCGGCGTCTATATGCTCGCCCGCATTTTCCCGATCCTCGAAGCGGCGCCCCATGCTCTCGATGTGATCGCGTGGGTCGGAGGCATCACCTGTTTCGGGGCGGCGCTCATGGCCACCCAGCAGGACGACATCAAGCGGATCCTCGCGTATTCCACCATTTCCCAGCTCGGCTACATGGTCCTCGGGATTGCCTCCGCCCCGACCCCGGACGTGTCGATGTTCCACCTCTTCACCCACGCGTGCTTCAAGTGCCTTCTGTTCCTTTGCGCGGGGTCGGTGATCGTCGGAATGCACCACGAGCAGAACATCTGGAAAATGGGGGCGTTGAAAAACAAGATGCCGTTCACATTTCTGGCGATGGTTGTCGGCGGCATGGCGCTCTCGGGATGTCCGCCCTTCAGCGGCTACTACAGCAAGGACCTCATCATTGCATGGGCGGTCTTCAAATACCCCTTCCTCGGGTGGCTTTCGGTGGCCACGGCGGGACTCACGGCTTTTTACATGGTCCGGCTTCTCGTGGTCGTTTTTCTTGGAAAGCCGAAAGACGACCACGCCAAGCACGCGATGGAGTCCCCGTTGGTCATGCTGATCCCCCTGGCGTGCCTGGCCCTGCCCTCGTTCATGGCAGGATGGCCCGTTATCGAGGGCAAGTTCTTCCGGATTGAGGAACCTCCCCATGTCCCACACGTCCTCCACCCGGTTCTCCTGCTTCTTTTTGCAGCCGGCGTCGTCTTTGCGTATCTGCTTTACCGCAGGGCCGACAAAGATCCGGTTTCCATCCCGTTCTTCGCCAACCGGCTCTACATCGACGACCTCTACGACTGGATGGTGAAAACCATCCAGGATGGCGGGGCGGCGGTTCTTTCGTGGGCCGACCGGTGGATTGTCGATCTCCTCATCGTCCAGGTGCCGAGCAAAATTGCCTGGGCAAGCGGGTTTGTGCTGAGGTTCCTCCAGATCGGAAACATCCAGGCCTATGCGTTTTTCTTCGGTGCCGGAGTGGTCGGGCTTCTTTACCTTTTGATTTTCCGATGAGCATGGTGAGCCCGCTTCTTTTTCTGATTCTTGTCCCGCTGGTGGCGATCGCCTTCATCCTGGTCGGCTCGAAGGCCCGGAGCACCGCGCTCATCGCGTCTGTCACCAACCTGGTCTTCGTGCTCGCGCTCTTCGCCGTCTACAAGCCGGGGGAGGCTCCCTATCAGTTCATTTCCTCGGTGCCGGTGATTCCCACAATGGGGATTGCGTTCACGCTGGGAGCCGATGGCCTGAGCCTGGTCATGCTCCTGCTGGCCGCGCTCGTGACGGTCGCGGCGGTGGCGGTGGCCCGCACGCCGGACAAAAACGCCCACTGGTTCTACGTCTCGCTCCTGTTCATCTCCGCCGGGGGCATCGGGGCCTTCGCCTCCATCGACCTCTTTTTCTTCTACATGTTCCATGAGCTGGCCCTGATCCCGACATTCCTCCTGATCGGAATCTGGGGCTCGGGCGACCGGCAGGCGGCGGCCTGGAAAGCCACCATCTACCTGGCTCTCGGCAGCTTCGTTCTCCTTCTGGGGCTGATCGGCCTCTACCTGATCCAGCCGGATGGCATGCGGACATTCGACCTCCGGGCGATCATCGGCCTGGCCGACGCCGGATTGCTCACGGATGGCAACTGGGTCTACCTGCTCCTGCTCGTGGGATTCGGGATCCTCGTTTCACTCTTCCCCTTCCACACGTGGGCGCCGCAGGCCTATGCCAGCGCCCCCGCGCCGGCGGCCATGCTCCATGCCGGTGTCCTGAAAAAATTCGGCCTCTACGGCTTGATCCGCATCGCGGCCCCGGTTCTTCCCGAGTCCGTCGCTACCTTCTCAAACCTGCTGCTCGTGCTCCTCGTGGGAAATATCCTTTACGTCGGATATGTGACCGTCTCGCAGCGGAAACTCGACTGGATGCTCGGCTATTCGAGCGTCATGCACATGGGTTACATCTTTCTCGGATTTGCCGCACTCAATGCCCTCAGCATCACCGGAGCCTCCCTGATGCTCTTCGCTCATGGCCTCTCGATCGCGGCGCTTTTCGCCCTCAGCGGGGAACTGCGCGAGCGCACCGGCACGCTCGACTTCGCCGAACTGGGAGGGTTTGCGAAACCGATGCCCGCTTTCGGCCTGCTCTTCGGGTTCGCCGCCTTTGCCGCGATCGGTCTTCCCGGGTTCGTGGGCTTCGCCGGCGAACTCCTGGTCTTTTTCGGATCCTTCATCGGCGGGGTCCCGCTGACGGACTTGATCGATGGAAAAGAAATCTTCCGGCTCAACAATTTCCAGATGGCCACCATTTGCGCCGTCTGGGGAGTGGTCATCTCCGCTGTCTACATGCTGCGCGCCTATCGGCGCATTTTCTTCGGCCCGCTCAATGAAAAGTGGGCCGGCCTCGGGGAAATTTCCGGGCCCGCCCGTGTCGCCATCGTCGCGCTGGTCGTGGTCATGCTGGTCACCGGTTTCTTTCCGCAGCTTCTCATCCAATTCATCGAGTCCGCTTCGATATGGTCATGATCCCCAGTTTTCCCGTTGAATTCTACGTGCTCTTTCTGGGGGTCGTTTTGCTTCTCGCGGACGCGTTCTTTCCCAGCATGGACAAACGCAACCTTGCCTACATCGCCATCGTCTGGCTGGCGGGGTTCTTCGTGGCCGGCTTTTTTCTTCAGCCAACACCGTTATGGGGAGGGTCGTTCGGCTTCTATACGACCGATGATCTGGGGATTTTCTTCAAGCGGTTCGCGCTCATTGCGACCATTCTGACTCTCATCCTCTCGATCGAATATGCTCCGGTCGTCGAACGTTTGATCCCGGGTTCGAAACCCGGCGCGGGTCTGGGGGAATTTTTTATCCTTCCGGTATTCACCTGCGCGGGACTCATGTGGATGGCGTCGGCGGCGGACTTCGTGATGATCTTCTGTTCTCTGGAACTGGTGACGATTTCATTTTATATCCAGGTCGCCTACATGCGCAAAAGCCCGGCCAGCCTGGAGGCGGGGACGAAGTATTTGATCCTCGGAGCGCTTTCGACCGGGTTTCTGGTCTATGGGATCACCTGGATCTTTGGAATCACCGGCCAAACCGGACTGCGCGGAATTTCGATGGTGCTCGGGTTCGTGCCCGTGGCCGGCCAGACCGCGCTGCTTTTCGGCATCGGGTTGGTGCTGGTGGCGCTCGGTTTCAAGGTGGCGGCGGCCCCGTTCCAGTTCTGGGTTCCGGATGTCTACCAGGGGGCTCCGACCCCCGTGACCGCCTTTCTCTCCGTCGGATCCAAAGCCGCGGGATTCGTGGTCCTGATGCGGGTGATCGAGCCCTTTCTCGCGGCACCGGCGATCGAAGTCAGGCTGATCGCCGCCCTCCAAATTCTCGCGGGCCTGACGTTGATCTACGGGAACCTGGCCGCCATGCCGCAGACGAATCTCAAACGTCTGTTGGGATATTCGAGCATCGCGCACGCCGGTTACCTGCTGGTCGGGGTCGCCAGCGTGGCTCCGCCCCCCCATTTCGTCGCGGGGCCGATCGTGTTCTACCTGGTCGCCTATCTTCTGATGACATTCCTGGCGTTTCTCGTCCTGATTCCGGTCGCGAAGGCGACCGGCGGAGACGACATCGCGCATTTCAACGGACTCGGCCGGCGCGATCCCGTCCTGGCCCTGACCATGCTGATCTCGATGCTTTCACTCGCCGGCCTGCCGTTCACGGTCGGCTTTCTCGGGAAATTTTTCATCTTTGAAGCGGCGATGAGAGAGCAGCATTATGTTCTTGTCGCCATCGGCCTGGTGACCGTCGCCTGCGGGTTCTACTATTACCTCAAGGTCGTCCGGGCCATGTATTGGCAGCCGGCCCCGGCGGATGCCGTCCCGATCGTTGTCTCGCCGCTGACGCGCTTTGCCGCGGCATTTCTGGCCGCGCTGATCCTCATCATCGGGATTTTCCCGAAGCCCGTTCTCCAAATCCTGCCCTGACCCCATGCCGCTCCTCGACAAACCGCTCAGCGAACTCAAGACTTACCGTGGAATCAACCCGAAGCCTGCCGATTTCGATGAATATTGGGCCCGGGCGCTCGCGGAACTCGATGCCATCGATCCCGAGCCGGAACTGATTCCCTCCGATGTCCTGGGAGCCAAGGGCGTCGAGACCTTCGACCTTTTTTTCAAGAGCGTGGACGGGGCACGAATCTACGCGAAATACCTGCGCCCGGAACAGCCGGCGAACCCCGGCCCCGGCCTCCTGCTCTTCCACGGCTACACCGGCCACAGCGGCGATTGGCAGGACAAACTTCCCTATGTGAGCCAGGGCATGGCCGTGGCGGGGCTCGACTGCCGCGGCCAGGGCGGCCGCAGCCAGGATCCCGGTGGGGTTCGGGGCAACACCCACCACGGCCACATCATCCGCGGGCTGGATGAGTCGCCGGACAAACTCCTCTTCCGTCAGATTTTTTTGGACACCGTGCAACTCGCCCGTGTGATGTCCGGGTTTTCCGAAGTCACCGAACTGAATTGCATGGGCGGGTCGCAAGGCGGCGCGCTCGCGATTGCCTGCGCCGCTCTCGAACCCCGCATCAAGCGCTGCGTTTCCATCTTTCCGTTCCTTTCCGACTACAAACGCGTCTGGGAGATGGACCTTGCAAAGGATGCCTACGCCGAACTGAGGAACTACCTCCGGATGTTCGATCCTCTCCACCAGCGCGAGGAGGAAATCTTCAGCACGCTCGGCTATATCGATGTCCATCATCTCGCGCCGCGCATCAAAGCCCGCGTGCTCATGGGCCTGACGCTGATGGACAACATTTGCCCGCCCTCGACCCAGTTTGCGGTCTTCAACAACATCGCCACAGAAAAAGAATCCGCCATTTACCCTGACTTCGGGCATGAAGGTCTTCCGGGGTTCCCCGATCGTGCCTTCCGGTTCCTGACTGCCCCGTGACGGAAAAAATCCCCGCGCTTCCGAAAAGCCATGAGTGATTCGTTCCAACAGGCCATTCATGCCTCCCTGCCCCTTTTGAAAAAAATCCGAAAAAGCCTCAATCCGCTTCCCTGCGCTTCCGGAACCGCTCTCGAAAAACTTCGCGAAATCGCATCGGCCCGTCGCCCGCCCGCGCCGACGATTCGGGAGGACGCGCCGCCCCGCAGGGAAAAAAATTGGACGTTCGACTCTCTTCGCAAGGCAGTGCTTGCCTGCGAAAAGTGTCCGCACCTCGTGCGGTCCCGGACGCAGGTTGTCTTTGGCGTTGGCAATCCCGAAGCGGAACTGATGTTCGTCGGCGAGGCTCCGGGGGCCGATGAGGACGCGCAGGGAGAGCCCTTCGTCGGCAGAGCCGGCCAGCTTCTCACAAAAATCATCCAGGCCATGGGATTCCAGCGCTCGGATGTCTTCATCGCGAATGTTTTGAAATGCCGCCCGGATATGCCCCCGGGAGAATCCGGCAACCGAAAACCGAAACCCGCCGAGATGAACACCTGCCTGCCGTGGCTGCGAGAGCAGATCGACCTCATCCAGCCGCGGGCCATCGTCGCCCTCGGCGCAACCGCGGTGGAAGGGCTCCTCGGTGACACGTCCCCGATGCACGAGCTGCGCGGACGCTGGCTCAAATTCCAGGGAATCCCGGTCATGGTGACCTACCATCCCGCCTATCTCCTCCGCAATCAATCGGTTACAGAAAAGCGGAAAGTGTGGGAGGACATGCTTCTCGTGCTCGAAAAACTTGAAAAAAAAATCTCCGCCAAACAGAGGGCATTTTTCACAAAAGCCGGGGATTGAGCGGCAGGCTCCCGGGGCGTGAAAAGCCGGCGAGGTGTCTGATGGGGGCGCAAGTAAATGTTGGCGAAATTACTGTAGGCCGTCGAGATAATCGCGGGGTTTTTAGCCGAGATCACGGGTGTCCGGTTAACTGAACGATGAGATTTCAGAAGCTTCATAAAATGAGCGTCTTGCGTGGCAAAACCGATGTGAGGGATTTGAACTCCGGCGGGGATCTTGACCGGATCCCAACCCACCGCTTGATAGACAAAGCCTTTGATCGGGTGAACCTCCCGGACGGGCTCTAGCTAACGTCCGCGATGACCGATCACCACTTGCTTTTGGCGCAGATTCTGCGTCCGCAGGATCTGTGACAAAAGTGCCGAAGGCATGGTGATTCGGTCGATCGCTCCGTTGGGAATTATTTTCTGAAGAGGTCGCTGTGGCTGCCTGAGCGTTCAAGGAAAAGTGATTCACCATCAGTCCGATAAATCAAAAGCCAGTCAGGCTCAATGTGACAGTCTCTCGATCCTTTTAAAGGACCGCTCAACGCATGGTCCCGGAAGCGAGTTTCAAGCGGTTCGTCACCTGCAATACGTCTGGTGATCACCTTGAGCTTTTCGATCTCCTTTCCTGTCGATCTCCTTTCCTTGCCTTTTGAGTTTCTTGATGTCCTTCCTGAACTGGCTGGTTTCGTAGATCGCTTTCATTCATCCCAGCTCTGAAAAAGCTCATCAAGAGAGTTGTGCTTCCGCATCTTGCGGCCCCTGCGTGAATCTTCCATTGCAGTCAGTGTGGCGGAATTCGGAATCTCAACTTCAAACGGCAACCCATTTCGGAGAGTGATCTGGGTGTAAAACATGCGAATCGCCTCGGTCGGACTCAAGCCGAGGTGGGTAAGAATGGCTTCTGCTCTCTCCTTGATGTCTGGATTGATGCGGCTATGAACTGCGGCGGTTTTCATATACAGAGCATGTTGCGCTTGCAACACGGCGTCAATACTTTTCCCCAACGTCCGCGGTGAGGTATCCGGGGCTTTTTCAAATTGGCAGTGATTCCTG
>JBAYWC010000093.1:0-10385 GCA_041674265.1 Terrimicrobiaceae bacterium | reverse complement strand
GACACGCTTTGGGCCCGGAGAATTTGGTTCAATTTCCGGGCCGGACTGTGGTAGATTTTTCATCCGTGACCACCCCGAACCGGATCGTGAAGTCCCAAGTCCCCGCCCGCGTGATTGTTTCCGCGATCCTGATCGGTGTGTTTGCCGTGGGGTTCATTCTCATTGCCGTTTGGCAAAGCGGCCGGGGAATCACCGAAGCGCGGATGACCGGAAAGATTGTGTCGAAGGAGTTCCAGCCCTATGCGGAGGCCGAGCGGCAGATCACCCTCAATCGCGGCGGCACCGTCAGCGCGCAGACCAGCGACGGGCAGTATCTGATTTCGGTGGAAGTGCCGCAGGGCGACGGTTCGAAAAAGACATTCACCGTTTGGCTGAATGACAAGCGGCGATACGATGCGGTGAAAGTCGGCGACTCTTTTGACGTCGGTCCCTATTTTGTTCCTTCCGAATCTCCCGGGCCCTGATGGGAAACTTCTTGAATCCTTTGCGTGTCCGGCGACCTCTTTCGCGAAATTCTTCATGTGCCATTGAACGAAATGTCGCCGCCCTTTGTCTCAATTTCCAACACAATCCTGTCATTACAAAGTAAATTATAAATTATGAGCGTCAACACCTCCGAACTCACCCAGCAAGTCCAAGAAAACCGCCAGTGGGTCGATCCCCTGCTTTCTGAAGTGGGCAAGGTCGTCGTGGGGCAGAAGAACCTTGTGCATCGATTGCTGGTGGGGCTTTTGACCAATGGCCACGTGCTGCTCGAGGGCGTGCCGGGGCTCGCAAAGACGCTGACTGTCCGGACGCTCGCAAATTCGATCCACACGGGGTTCCAGAGGCTCCAGTTCACCCCGGATCTCCTTCCGGCGGATTTGATCGGCACTTTGATCTACAATCCCCGCGAGAGCGAATTCACCACGAAGCTCGGGCCGATTTTTTCCAATTTGATTCTCGCCGACGAGATCAACCGCGCGCCGGCGAAAGTGCAGAGCGCCCTGCTGGAAGCGATGCAGGAACGGCAGGTGACGATTGGGGAACAAACCTTCAAGCTCCCGGACCCGTTCCTCGTGCTCGCCACCCAAAACCCGATCGAACAGGAGGGCACCTACCAGCTTCCCGAAGCCCAGTTGGACCGTTTCATGCTGAAAGTCCATGTCGGCTATCCGACCCGCGAGGAGGAACGCGCGATCCTCGATGCCATGTCCACATCCGCGCCGCGCCTGGATGTCCAGGCGGTCGTGACCGCCGATGAAATCATCCGCTCGCGGGGAATCGTCAACGACATCTATGTGGACGAACGGGTGAAAGACTACATCGTCAACATCGTCTGGGCGACCCGCGATCCGGCGGCCAGCAAGCTCAAGCTGGACGGGATGATCCGCTACGGGGCTTCCCCGCGCGCCACGATCTTCCTTACCCTGGCGGCCAAGGCAAATGCCTTCATCGCGGGCCGCGGGTATGTGACGCCCCAGGATGTCAAGACGATGGGGCTGGAAGTGATGCGCCACCGCATCGCCGTGAGCTACGAGGCCGAGGCCGAGTCGGTCACCTCGGAAATGATCATCGAGCAGATCTTCGCCGGTCTCCCCGTGCCCTGAGACAATGGGGAATGCGAAATGAGGAATGCGAAATAATGCGTCGTTCCCGTTGGCACTTCGAATTTCCCATTTCGAATTTCAAATTTTATTAAAGAGATGGATCGTGACCCCAAAGAAATCCTGAAAAAAATCCGCCGCCTCGAGTTGCGGACGCGCCGGCTGGTGAATGCCGGATTTTCCGGCCAGTATCACAGTGTCTTCAAGGGACGCGGGATGAATTTCGAGGAGGTGCGGGAGTATGCCGCCGGCGATGAAATCCGTTCGATCGACTGGAACGTCACCGCCCGGATGAATGCTCCCTATGTGAAGAAATTCACGGAGGAACGCGAACTCACGGTCATGCTGGTGGTGGACGTGAGCGCGTCCGGGACATTCGGCAGCGTGGAGCTGAGCAAGCGGGAACTGGCGGCCGAGGTGGCCTCGATCCTGGCATTCAGCGCGATCAACAACAACGACAAGGTCGGCCTCCTGCTTTTCAGCGATGACGTCGAGCTTTTCATCCCGCCCAAAAAGGGCCGACTGCACACGCTGCGGCTGATCCGGGAGATGCTTTATTTCGAGCCCGCGGGGAGAGGCACGAACCTGGCGGGCGCTCTCGACTATCTCAACCGCGTGATCAACCGCCGCGCCGTGCTTTTCCTGATCTCCGATTTTCTGGCGCCGGATTTCTCCAAGGCGCTCACGGTTTCCAGCCGCCGCCATGATGTGGTGGCCATGCCGGTGAGCGATCCGGGCGAGTCCGCCTTGCCCGACGTGGGCATCATCACGCTCGAAGACGCCGAGACCGGACAGCAGATCGACATCAACACCGGCAGCAAAGCCGTCCGCCGCGGGTTGGCGGATCTCGATGCGGTCCGGCGCAAGTCGCTCGAGCGGCTCTTTCGCAGCCGGAGGGTGGACATCGTGCCGCTCTCCACAACCGAGGACTATCTTCTGCCGTTGCGCGCGTTCTTCGAGCAGCGCGAACGCCGGCTTGCCGCATGAATCCCGCCGCTCCCACGCCCGTTCCCATCCACGACATCGTCGGTCCGGTCTGGTTTTTTCCCTGGCCGGCGTGGGTTGTCGTGTGCGCGGCGGCCGGGGTGCTTTTGCTCCTGGCCGGTCTGGTCTGGGGGCTGCGTTCGCTGCTCGCCAGGAAGAGGCCGCCGACGGCGAAGGAACGGGCGCTTGCGGCATTGGACGCGCTCCGGAGCGCTGTGGCCGGAGCCGACCCGTATGCGTTTGGGATCACGGTTTCCGACGCGATCAGGAACTACATCCACGGGCAGCACGGGCTTCGCGCGACCACGCAGACTTCCCTGGAATTCCTGGAAAGCATCCGGACCAACCCGGTCTTCACGGACAATGAAAAAGCGGGCCTCTCGGTTTTTTTGGAGAAGACCGATCTTTTGAAATATGCCCGCGCGGAAGCCGGTGAGTCCGAGATGATCGGGCTTTTGGAAACCGCGGGCCGGCTGGTTCGCGGCGAGGTTCAGCCGGTGAAGACCACGGAGGGGGAATCATGACGCTTTTCGGGGTGATCATCGCCCATCCCTGGGCGCTCCTGCTCCTGGTTCTCGTTCCGGTCATTGCTTTTTTGCGGGGCCGGTTCGGGGGAACGGCAGGGGTTGCCTTTTCCAGCACGGAGTCCCTGCTCCGGCTGGGAATGCGACGGCGTTCGCGGGCGGGAGCTTTTCTGGCGGCGCTTTCCTATCTGGCGCTGGCTTCGTTCATCGTGGCGCTTGCCCGCCCCCAACTCGGGAGCGAGATCACGCGCGTCCAGGCGAGCGGGGTGGACATCATGCTGCTCCTTGACGTGTCCCGCTCGATGCTTGCCGAGGACTTTTCCATCGGGGCCAGCCGGGCCAACCGCCTCGAGGTCACAAAAAAAGTGACCGAGCAGTTCATCCGCAAGCGGCCCAACGACCGGATCGGGATCATCGCGTTTGCGGGGCGCCCGTATCTTGTCAGCCCCCTCACGCTCGACCATGACTGGCTGATCCAGAACCTCGACCGCATCCAGATCGGCCTCGTGGAGGATGGCACGGCGATCGGCTCGGCCATCGCCTCGGGCGCCAACCGCCTCAAAGACAAGGAAGCGAAGACGAAGCTCCTCGTTCTGCTCACCGACGGGGACAACAACGCGGGCAAGGTCATGCCCCTGACCGCGGCGGAGGCCGCGAAGGCGCTCGGGATCCGCATTTACACGATCGGCGCGGGCACGCAGGGGGAAGCGCCGTTCCCCTTCACCGATCAGATCGGGCGGACCGTCTACCGCAACGTGCCGGTCGAGTTCAACGAAAAGACGATCCAGGAAATTGCCAGGATCGCCAACGGGATCGCCTACCGGGCCACCGATACCCGCTCGCTCGAAAAAATCTTCGGGGAGATCGACAAACTCGAGAAATCAAAAGTCGAGGTGGAAAAGATTGCGCAGTATCGCGATCTTTTCCCCTGGTTCCTCCTGGCCGGTCTCGCCTGCCTCGGAACGGAAATCCTGCTTTCACAGACATTATGGAGACGCTTGCCCTGACATTCGGTTCCCCGCTCTGGCTCTGGGGATTGCTGGCGCTGCCGGTCTTCGCGGCGCTGTATGTGTGGTCGCACCTCCGCGGGCGCGCTTTGGTTTCCAAAGTTGTGGCGCCGCGTCTCCGCGAGCAGCTTGCCGGTTCGGTGAGCGTGCCCCGCAGGGTGGTTCGCGGGGTTCTCATCGTCCTCACGCTGGGCCTGGTGTTGCTCGCCCTCGCGCAGCCGCGATACGGGTTCATCCAGCAGGAGATCAAGCAGAGAGGCCGCGATATCATCGTGGCCGTGGACACCTCCCGCAGCATGTTGGCGACGGACATCGCGCCGACCCGGCTCGCGCGCGCCAAGCTGCTCACGCAGGATCTCATCCGCCTGCTCAAAGGCGACCGGATCGGGCTTGTCGCGTTTGCCGGCTCCGCCTTTCTCCAGGCTCCTCTTACCCTCGACTACGGCGCTGTCACCAATGCGCTCGATGAGTTGGACACCAGCGTCATTCCGAAAGGCGGAACCAATATCGCGTCCGCCATTGCCATCGCGGAGCAGGCCTTCGGAAAGGCGGAAGGCCAGACGCGCGCGCTCGTCATCCTCACCGATGGAGAGGAACTCGATGCCGATGGGGTTGCCGCGGCGAAAAAGGCGGCGGAGCAGGGGATCCGCATCTTCACCGTCGGCATCGGTTCACCGGAAGGCTCTCTCATTCCCTTCCGTTCCGACGACGGCCGGCAGGACTTCGTCCGCGATGTCTCCGGCAAACCCGTGCAGACGCGCCTCGACGAGACCCGGCTCGGTGAGATTGCCAAGGCCACAGGCGGATTCTTCGTTCCCATCGGCCCGGATGCCGCCCGCGAAATTTTCCAGCAAGGCATCGAGCCCATGGACACGTCCGAGACAGGGATTTTTTCCGCGCGCCAGCCATTGGAGCGCTATCAGTGGCCGCTGGGTTTTGCCGTGGGATTCCTGATTCTCTGGCTGCTCCTGGGAGAAAGACGCCGGGCTCGTCCGCGCCGCGCGGTTGCCGTGGCATGGATCGCGCTGGCCCTCGCGCCCCGGCTCCATGCGGCAACCCCGGGCCTCCAGGATTACCAGTCCGGAAATTACGACCAGGCCCGCAAGGTCTTCGAGCAGCAGTTGAAGGTGTCCCCCGATTCCCGCGAGGTGCAATTCAACGCCGGGGCTTCCGCATACAAACTTGGCGACTTCGAGCAGGCGATCTCCCGCTTCACGGACGCGTTGCTTTCCGAAGACCACAAGCTGCGCGAGGATGCCGCCTACAATCTCGCCAATTCCCTCGTCCGCCGGGGCGAGGCCGCCAAGGACAGGGAGGCCAAAAAAGCCGACTGGAAAAATGCCGTCGAGCAATACGCCGAGGCCCTCAACCTCGACTCGAAAAACAAACAGGCACGGGAAAACCGCGACATCGTGAAAAAACTCCTGGAGGAACTCGACAAGCAGGAAAAACAACAGGACCAGCAGAACAAGGACCAGAAGCAGGACAAAAAGGACAAACAAGACCAGCAGAACAAGGGCCAGAAAGATCAAAAGGACCAGAAGCCGCAGAACAAGGATCAGCAGAACAAGGATCAAAAGGACCAACAAGACGAACAGAAGGATCAGCAGGGTGGGGGAGGGAAGGACCAGAAAGATCCACAGAATAAAAAAGATCAGAAGGACCAGGACGACAAGTCTCCTGAGCCTCCCCCGTCCCGGAATCCCCAGGACGATCAAAAGAAATCCCAAGAGGAAAAGGAACGCCCAAACGATCAAAAGAAAGGCGACCGGCAGGACGCCGCGCCGACTCCCACGCCCGGAGAAAAGAAGGAAGGCGATGTCAAAGCCAATGCCGGAGATGAAAAGAAGGAACAGAAACCCGGGGAGCCGGGGCAGGCACCGGCTGCCGGTGAGGAACCGGGCAAGGATGGAGAAATGAGCGCGGCCCAGGCCCGCGCCCTTCTCAAGTCCTTGAATTCCGAGGAGGAAAAAGTGAATCTCATCCAGCAGCCCATTTCCCAAGAGGTCCTGCGTGACTGGTAAGACTATGAAACGTGTATTTGTTGTTCTGGCGATTCTTCTGCCGCTTTGCCTGCGGGGGCAGGAGGTCGCGGCCGGGCTTTCGGGCAACCAGGCACAGGTGGGAGAGCCCGTTCAACTCATGGTCACCGTGCGTGGGGCGCGCGGGGCCGAAGTGCCGCAGAAGCTGTCTGTAAAAGGCCTCCAGATCAACCTGGCCGGGCGATCCACGCAATTCGAAATGCGCAACTTCAAGATGAGTTCGACGCTCACCTACACCTACCTCGTGGTGCCGCAATTCGAGGGGGAGTTCACGATCCCATCGTTTGATGTCCAGATTGAAGGGAAGACATTCCGCACACAGGCCATGAAGCTTTCGGTGAGCGGTGATGCCCGGGCCCCGCAGGTGCCGGGCCTTCCGCAGCAGAATGCCGGGCCGCTTCCCTCCGGCCAGCCGGTGTCGGCGGATGAGGGAGAGCCGTTTTTTGCCGATCTCATCCTCTCCAAAAAGAAAGTGTTTGTCGGGGAGGTCGTGCCGCTGGAACTCCGGTTCTATTTCAATTCCCGGATCGGCGGCCAAGTGGGGGAACGCCCGAATTTTGGAGGCGAAGGATTCACCGTCCAGAAATTTTCCAATGCCGTCAAACGCGAACAGGTCGTCAACGGGACCAACTATACGGTTTTCAGCTTTCAGAGCGCGATCACCGCCGTGAAGTCCGGAACCCTGGAAATCCCCGAAGCCACGCTGGATGCGCGGCTCCAGCTCCCGGGCAAGGCCCCACAGGGCTTCGACAGCTTTTTCAACAACTTCCCCCTCCCGCAGGGGATGTTCACGGACAATCGGGATGTCTCGCTCAAGACCAAGCCCATGCGGATCGAGGTTCTGCCTCTCCCGAAAGATGGCCGCCCCGAGGATTTCTCCGGAGCGGTCGGCAAGTTCACGATGGAAGCCTCCGTGTCTCCCCGGAAGGCCTCCGCTGGAGAACCGGTCACCCTGAAGGTGGCGGTTTCGGGGCAGGGGAATTTCGAGGGCATGGGAACACCGCTCCTGACCGGGGACGAGGGCTGGAGATCGTATCCCCCGTCGGATAAATTCCAGTCCACGGATGCGGTCGGTTTTACCGGGGAGAAAACCTTTGAATTTCCGCTCATCGCCCGGCAGGACCAGACCAGGACTCCCGGTGTGAGGTTTTCGTATTTCGATCCTTCCACGGAAAAATACGGCGTGCTTGCGCAGGACCCTCTCGAGGTCGATGCGAAAGCCGGAGGGGCCCCGCCGCCCGCTTCGGGCACGCCCGCCGCTCCGCCGGGCGACGAGCCCGCCCCGCCTGCCGCGCCGCCCTCCACGCCCGATGTCGCGGCCATGTCCGGCGGATCGTCGAGTTGGACCGCGCTGTTCTTCCGCAAGGAATTCCTGATCGCGAATGCGTCCCTGGCTGCCGCATGGCTTGCGGTCTTTCTGATTGCGGCGCTCCGCAAATTTCCCCAGTCGCGCGCCGGTCGCGAAATGGCGCGGAAAAAGCATTTGCGGGATGCGTTCGCCGGCCTCCGGGATGTGGAACCTGCCGGTTTCTACGAGAGGGCGAAGGATTGCATTTTTCTGCGCTTTGATGCCGGAGGAGACGACCTGGCCACGGCGGCGAAGATCGACTCCTCCCCGCTGCCGCCCGAATTCAAGGCCTCCCTTCACCGGGTGATCGAGCGCCACGGGGAATCGAAATATGCCGCCGGAGGGGCGGCCCCGCCATCCGTGGAAGAGCGGCAGGCGGTTATCTCGATGCTGAAGGAACTGGAGACACGCTATGAAAAATAGCCCGATGGTCGTCTGCGTTCTTCTTCTCATTTCCGGCTCCCTTGCGGGAGCGGATGTCCTCTCGGATGCCCGTGCCCGGTTCCGGGATGGCGAATACGGGCAGGCGGCAAAATTGTTCGAGCGGTCGCTGGAAAAATCCCCGCCGAGCGCGGCCGTTTTTTTCGAGATGGGCCGGGCCCTCGTCAAAACCGGGCAGGAAGCCCGCGCGGCTCTGAACTTCCACCGCGCCTTGATCCTCGATCCCCGGTTTGCCCCGGCCCGGTCCGCCTTGCAGGAAGCCAATGTCGCGCTGGGAATTTCCCCGTCGAAACAGGACTGGCGGGCACGGGTCGTCGAACGGATTCCACTGGATTCCCTGACATTGGCGGGCACGGGGCTTTTCTGGGCGGGGGCGTTTGCCGGGCTGGCGGCCTTTTTCCCGACGGTGCTCCGCAGGCGCCGGTTGCTGGTCGGGACGTTGTTCCTGGCGCTGGGACTTTCCTTGCTCTCCGTGGCTTGGCTGTGCGACCCGAGAATCACGCTCACCAACACCGCGATCGTTCTCACAAACGGCGGCACGCCGCTGCTCAGTTCGCCTGCCGACCAGTCCGAAAAAATCGCGTCCCTGCCGCAGGGCAGCATTGTCGATGTCCTCTCCCAGCGGGGCCGGTGGTTCTACGGCCAACTGCCCGGCGGGGCCAGGGGTTGGTTTCTGACCGAAGGAATCGTTCCTTTGATCCCCCCCGCCTGATCGCACGTGGAGAACGGAGGTGCCATGTGGTGGGGATTTGTCACGCGGGGGCGGGAGGCGCTCCGGCGGGGGGCTTTCTTCGGCACGGTATTTTTCTCGCTCGGGGGCCTGCATGCGGGGTGGCGCGACAACCTGACGCCCGATGTCGCGGGACCCTTTCCTGCGATCCGTCCGTTTGAGGCCGAGTTCCGGATTGGATGGTCGAATATCGAGGCGGCGAGGGCCGGGGTGAACATCGGTTGCCAGGGAGAGGAAGTCCGTCTTGCGGGGGTCGGCGGCACAAATGGATTGGCCCGCATGCTCTGGCAGCTTGACGCGACGCTCGACGTGAGCGCCTCCAAGCCGGACTTCCAGACCATCTATTCGGTGCAGATGGAAAACTACGCGAACCGCACGATCAACACGCAGATCGTGGCCAGGCCGGACGGGATTTGGTGCCTTCGCGAGAACTTCCCACCCGGAGAAAATCCGGCCCGGTGGAAAAAAATCAAGGTCTCGCCCTTGAGGGATTTGTTTTCAGGGATGCTCTTTATCCGGAGCAGGAAGCTGGAGCCGGGGGAAACCGTCTCCACCATCATCTTTCCGGGAGACTCGCCATTCCTTGTCGAAATGAAGTCCCTGGGCGCGGAAAAAATCACGATTTCCGGTTCCCCTCGCGAGGCTCTCAAACTGGATCTCCGGATTCGTCGCATCAACCTGAAAAAAGGAGAAACGCTCGAGCCGCACGGGAAATTCCAAAGCGGGACGGTTTGGCTGTCCAACGACGCCGACCGCGTTCCTCTTCGCGCTGAGGTCAACATTTTCATCGGCTATGTGTTTGCGGAGATGGAATCGATAACTTTCAAGACCCGTTGAGTCCCGCCCGGTTAGAACCCTCTCATGCACCGCAACCCACTTGCCATTCTCAGCGACATCCATTCGAATCTGGATGCCCTCGAAGCCGTCACCGCGGAACTCGATGCCGCCGGAGTGGACAATGTGGTTTGTCTTGGGGACGTGGTGGGTTACGCGGCCTATCCCGAGGAGTGCATCAACCGCATCCGCCAGCGCGGCTGGCACACGGTGCTGGGAAATCATGACGACGCCTTGGACAACCCCTCGGCCAAGGCGCAAATGAACGATGTGGCCAATGCCGGCATTCGCCTGGCGGAAGATCAAGTCTCGGAAAAAAACCGCGCCTGGCTCGACTCCCTGCCCATGAAATTCAGCCGGACCCATGCGGTTTTCACGCACGCCTCGCTGGATTCCTCCGAGGAATGGTCGTATCTGATCGATGTGGAATCCGCGTTGTTGCATTTCCTGGCGCAGCAGATTCCGCTTTGCTTTGTCGGTCACACCCACCGCCCGATGGTCATCAACTGGCAGCGCCCGGCAAAACTGGACGTTCTCATCCCCAGCAAGGAACGAATCCCCCTCCTCCCGTCTGGAAAAACGACGGTCAATGTGGGATCTGTCGGCCAGCCGCGCGACGGAGATCCCCGGGCCTGCTACGTGCTCTACTTTCCGACCACTCATCACGTGGAATTCCGGCGGGTTCCATACGACGTGAAAGCCGCCCAGAAAGCCATCCGCAAGGCCGGCCTGCCATCCTTTGCCGCGAGACGTCTCGCAGAGGGATTCTAGCCTAACTTCCCCCTGATTTTTTTCTAAGTGACTGCAAATCAGTGAAACTACACGAAAATGTAGCAAGTAATATATCCACAATAATCAAAATAACTGTTGATTGTATTGTTTTATATCT
>JBAYWC010000092.1:0-10391 GCA_041674265.1 Terrimicrobiaceae bacterium | reverse complement strand
TCACCGGCCGGACCAGCTCCAAGGTTCCATCATAATGCTCGACGATGGCCGTGCAGCTTTCCACCCAGTCTCCCGTGTTGAAATACTCGATGCCCCCGATATTCCGGACCGAGGAAGTATGGATATGCCCGCAGAGGACGCCGTCCACATCGAAATCTTTTGCATAGCGCACGACGGCCTCTTCAAACTGCCCGATGAAGCTGACGACGTTTTTGACCTCCGCCTTCACGTAGGCGCTCAACGACCAGTGGCCGAGACCGAAAATGCGGCGGAAGAAGTTCACGGGACCATTGCAGCGCAGCAGGATCGCATACCCGATGTCTCCCACATGCGCCAACCATCCCATGTTCTGGACGACGGTGTCGAGCTCGTGACCGTGGATGACCAGCAGCCTTCGTCCGTCCGCCGTGTGGTGGATCGCATTTTTCTGGAGGGTGACGCTCGCATAGGACCCGAAAAAGTCCGCCAGAAACTCGTCGTGATTGCCCACGATATAAATGATCTCGGTTCCCTTGCGTCCCTTGCGCAGGATTTTTTGAATCACATCATTGTGCGCCTGCGGCCAATAGATTCCCCGCCGGAGGGACCAGATGTCGATCAAGTCCCCGACGAGGTAGAGGGTTTCAAACTCGGTGTCCTTGAGAAAATCGAGAAGCGCTTCCGCCTGGCTGCCACGGGTCCCGAGATGCACATCCGAAATCCATCCTGTCCGATAGTATTTCATGGGGCTTGTTGACAAGTTATTCACAATTTTCCGGAGAAAAAAACGCGGCAATTGTTACAATTTCGTCACAAAGCTGGAGGCTTGTCATCCGGAGGGGATCGGGCAGAATGCGCCTCCCCGAGATGACCATCGAAAACCTCAACTGGTATTGTGTGAAGGCTCGTCCGCGCCAGGAGCAGACCGCCAAGACCGCCTTGATCAATGAGGCTGGGATCGAGGTGTTTTGCCCCATGCTCCGGTTCGAACGGGCACGGAAAAGCGGTCGCGTGCGCGTGCTGGAAGCCATGTTCCCCGGGTATTTGTTCGCCCGCTTTCGCTACGGGGAGCAATACCGTCTTGTGAGATCGATCAACGGGGTCTCCACGATCGTTTCATTCGGCGGGATTCCCTCGATCGTGCCGGAGGCGATCATCGGCGAGTTGCGGGCCTCCGTGGCCGACGGGGAGACGATCGAGATTCCCACAGTCCTTTCCATTGGCGAGGAAGTCCAGGTGGTGGCGGGGCCATTCCGGGGGATCCGGGCCATCGTGACCAGCGTTCTGCCCGCCCGGGAGCGGGTGACGGTTTTGTTGGAATTGCTGGGCATGGAACGCGAGGTGGAAATTTCGGAAAAGGCGGTGCTTCCGTATGTCGCCCACCCGATGGCGCCGCGCTGATTTGACGAATCGTCCGGTTTTCTCCAAAATCTTCCGGTCATGCCGATCTACGAATTTTACTCGCCGGATACGAACAAGGTTTATTCGTTTTTCGCCCGCAGTCTTGCGCAGGGGAAAAAAACTCCCCGGTGCCCGGACAAGCCCGATGCCCGGATGGAGCGGATGGTGTCCCGTTTCGCGGTGACCGGGAGGGCGGTGGAAAACAAGGATTCCCCGCACGAGGCCCCGGACCCGCGGATGGACCGCGTCATGGCCGAAATGCAGAGCGAGATGGCGGGCATCGACGAGAGCAACCCTGATCCGAGAGCCCTCGGCCGCATGATGAGAAAAATGGCCGAAGCCACCGGGCAGCCGATGCCAAAAGAGATGGATCAGATGATCCGCCGAATGGAGGCGGGCGAGGACCCCGAAAAACTGGAGGAGGAATTCGGCGATGCGTTCGAGGGCATGGACATGCCCGGTGAGGAAACGCCCGGAGACCCCGGTTCGCCGCGCCATGCCATCCGGCGACCGGCGAGAGATCCCGCGCTCTACGAGATGTCGGATTTCGTCTGAGTTCCGGACGCGGTCCTGCCATGCCGTTCCGGCAGGCCGGCAACCAGCCACCAGAGCCCCGCAAGGGTCCCGAAAAACAGGAGAATGCCGACCGCTTCGTGCATGAACCGGTAGTTTTCCCCTGCCGCCGGTGCCAGCAGCACGATGAAAAAGATCCTGGCCGCATTGGAGAACAGCCCGAGCAGCGGGGCGAGGGCGAGAACCAGGACTTTGTCCGCCACGCGCAGGCGTCTGCTGAAAACCAGGAGCAGGGCCAGCAGGATGCACCCGCTGATGATTCCGAACCCATTGCATTCCGGGGCCACCTCAAAGGGCCTGCCCCCGTCGATCAGGATGAGGCGCGGGGGATCCGCCGCAAGGCCGAGTTGAACGGGGCGTCCAAGAAGGCCGAGAAACCACATGGCCGTTTTCCCGGCCAGCAGGCGCAACGGCCAGTCGGCGAAGGGGAAAAGAACCGACAGAAACGTGAAGCCCGAGAACGCCAGTCCGAAGCCGGTCGCCGGGCGGGCAACCGGATCCCCCAGGACAAAAAGCAAGGCCGCTCCCGCGAGGAAACCCACCGCGCAAAGCATGAGCAGAGGCTGATGGAAGAAGCCGGCAAGCGTGGCACCCAGGCAGGCTCCCGCAAAAAACCCCGTCGCGCGGCGGCCGAAGCGCAGGGCCGGCGGGCATGCCTCCGGCCTCTCCCGCAGAAGAAAGACCAGGCCGAAGAGAAGCACGACGGCCGCGTGGGCGACCTGGTCGCGGGCGAGTGCCGTGCCCGCGAGCCACCACAGGGATTTTCCAAAAAGCAGGAGGGCTCCCGCCCACGCCACGATGGAGATCGCGATTTCCCAGGCCGACTGTTTTTTATGCCCGCTCACCATGCGCGATCAGATGGGGCAATTTTCGCGGTCTTGCGACGGACAGACCTGGATTTCAGGCCTTCGCCGTATAGCGCATTTCGTAGTCGAAGAGCTCGCCGTCCTTGAAAAAGCGCTTCAGTTCAAGTTGCGCGTTCTCCGGGCTGTCGGAGGCATGGACGATATTGACCATCACGTCCACGCCGAAATCCCCGCGCACTGTCCCCTTGGCAGCCTTCTTGGAATCCGTTGGGCCGATGATGCCGCGCACGCGGTCCACGGCATTTTCACCGGAGAGAGCAAGCGCGATCACCGGGGTCGATTGCATGAAGGCCTCGACTTCTGGAAAAAACGGTTTGGAAGCGATGTGGGCGTAATGCTCGCGGAGAAGAGCGGCATCGGCGCGGAACATCTTGCATCCGCGGATTTGAAAACCGGCGTCCTCGAATCGCTTGAGGACCTCGCCTGCCCGGTGCCCCGCGATGCAGTCGGGTTTGAGAAGAATCAGCGTCGTATCCATGAGAAGCCGGACTCTATCGAAGGCGGGCGACTCGAAAAGCAGAATTTTTGCCCGGGCCACTCCAATAACATGATTGCTCCAAATTCTTTGTGTCCATCCTTTCGGAAGATTATCGAATAATCTCCGAGAGGCATCCGCAGAACCTCTGCGCATGCCCTGCTCCCGATTCTGACCATTGACCGCAAGGCATGGATTCCCGTTTGCGACCCCGGGAGAACAAGAGTATTTTGCCCCATGACGGCGAAAGCCAACCTGAAGCTCAAAGGGCAGGCGGCTTCCCCGGAAGTGGTTTTTGGAAAAGCGTTCGTTTATCAAAATCGCAAGGAATCGCTTTTTGACAAGAGATCCATCGGCCGCCATGAAATCGAAAAGGAACTGGGGCAGGTGGAGCGGGCGGTTCCAGAAATTGGCCGCCGCCTCGGGCATCCGGTGCCTTCCGCCCCTCGGGGCGATGCTTGAAACGCCTGCCGCCGCACTCACTGCCAGCGACATCCTGCAACAGGCGGATTTCGCCAGCATCGGAACAAATGATCTCACGCAATACACCATGGCCGCAGGAAGGGAGAATCCCCGGGGCAACGACTACTTCGTGGAAAATCATCCGGCCGTGTTGCGCCTCATCCGCATTGTCGTCGAAGAAGCCTGCGATGTTCCCGTGGGCGTGTGTGGAGAACTGGCTTCAGAACTCGAGGCCGTTCCGACCCTGCTCAAGCTTGGTATCCGGAGCCGGCGGATGCCGATCGATCTGTTTTTTCGCACGCTGGCCAATTTCCGCGCGAAGAACGCGGTGGGGGTGGTGCTGTCCGGCACCGGTTTGGACGGAACCCTCGGCCTCAAGCAGATCAAGGAGGCCGGCGGCCTCACGCTGGCCCAGGATCCATCGGATGCCGAATACGTCAGCATGCCGCGCAGCGCCATCGCGACGGGGCTCGTGGACGTCACGATGCCGGCCGCCGGGATGCCGGAAAAAATCCTCGCCATCCGGCAGTTTGCGGAAAAACTGGAAATTCCCGGAGACGGTCCCGAGCCGGAACCACCGCCACCGGATGCTTCCGACGCGCTGCGCCAGGTGCTCAAGTTCCTGCGAATTCGCACCGGTCACGATTTCACCTCCTACAAGCGGACAAACCTGCTGCGCCGGATTGCCCGCCGCTTGCAAGTTCACGAACTCGGAGACCTTTCCGCCTACCTCAACCTGCTGCGGGAAGAGCCGGAGGAAGTTCAGTCCCTGCTGCGGGACCTCCTCATCACCGTGACGAATTTCTTCCGCGACAAGGAAGCCTTCGACGCACTCGAGAAAAAGGTCATCCCGCTTCTCTTCGCAAACAAAAAATCCGGCGACACCGTCCGCGCCTGGGTCTGCGGTTGCGCCACGGGCGAAGAGGCTTATTCGGTTGCCATCCTGCTGGACGAGTTCGCCTCGAATCTTCCCGATCCGCCGAAGATCCAGGTCTTTGCCAGCGACATCAATGGGGATGCGATCCGCTCCGCCAGGGAAGGCCGTTACGATGAAACGGTTGAGGCGGATATCTCCCACGCGCGGTTCCAGCGGTATTTTGTCAAAAGAGGAAACCTCTGCTGCATCACGAAGGACCTGCGGGAAAAAGTCCTCTTTGCCTCGCACAATGTGCTGCGCGACCCGCCCTTCTCGAAGCTGGATCTTGTCTCCTGCCGCAACCTGCTCATTTATTTGAACCGGGAGACGCAGGAGCGGATTCTGGAACTCTTCGCCTTCGCATTGCACTCCGGAGGAGGCTTGTTTCTCGGTTCCTCCGAGTCGGCCGATCACTCGCCCCTGTTGTTTTCGCCCATCAGTAAAAAGTATCGCCTCTACAAATGTGCGGGTGGCGGATTGCAACGCCCCTTGCATGTGGTGCCCGTTCCCGCCAAGTGGGATCTGGCGAAAATTCCGGAGGAACCGGCCGGCCATGACCAACCGCTTTCCTTTGGAGCGCTCCATTGGAAAATCATCGAGCAGTATGCCCCCCCCAGCATTCTCGCGAACGAGGACTATGACATTTTGCACGCCAGCGAGAACTCCGGGCGCTTTCTCCGTTTCACCGGCGGGGAGCCGTCGCGCAATTTGCTCAAGCTCGCGCATCCCGCCCTGCAACTCGATCTGCGCGCCACGTTGATGGCGGCAAAACACGAGGGCCGCCAGGCCATTTCCCGCCACATCCAACTCCAGCTCGACGACGGCAGGCGCAGCGTGAACCTGGTCGTGCGTCCGGTCGAATTGCCGGAACCGGCCCGCCGGTTTTTTCTGGTGCTTTTCGAGGAGGACAAGCAGGTGCCCCGGGAGGCGTTGCCCCCGGATACGACACCGTCCGATCCCGCGATGGAAACGATGGTCCGGCGGCTGGAAGACGAACTCCAGGACACGCGGGACCGGCTTCGTGCCACGATCGAGCAAGGCGAGACGTCCACGGAGGAGTTGAAGGCCTCGAACGAGGAACTCCAGGCCATCAACGAGGAACTGCGTTCCACCACCGAGGAACTCGAAACCGGCAAGGAGGAGCTGCAGTCGCTCAACGAGGAACTGACCACCGTCAACAACGAACTGAAGGAAAAGGTGGAAGAACTCAGCCGCGTCAACTCGGACCTGCAGAACCTCATGCATTCGACCGACATCGGGACGGTTTTCCTGGACCGCGCCCTGCGGATCAAGCGTTACACCCCGCCCGTCGCGCAGCTCTTCAACATCATCTCCTCCGACATCGGACGGCCTTTCGAGCATCTCACCCACAAGCTCGATTACCGGGATCTTGCCCAGGACGCCGCGGGGGTCTTGCAAACCCTGAGAGTCGTCGAACGCGAGGTGCATGAAGGAGCAAGGAACAGCACGTATCTCGCCCGGATTTCGCCGTATCGCACGGTGGATGACCGCATCGACGGCGTCACCCTCTCGTTCGTGGAAATTACGGAGCTCAAGCGCGCCACCGATACCCTGCGAGACCGGGAGATGATGCTCCGCATGGCGCAGGATGCCGCCAAGTGCGGCGTGTGGACGTTGTTCCTGAAAACCGGCGCGGCCTGGTGGTCGGACGAATGCTACAAAGTGCGCGGCACGGAACCGGGTTCGATGGAAATGACCATGAAAAACTGGATCCATCGCTTCCATCCGAACGATGGGGAACGGGTGGAAACCGCGATGAGAGAAGCGGTGGAAAACCGCTCCGAATACGGCCTGGAAATGAAAATCACCCTGCCTTCCGGGGAAACCCGCTGGTTGCTGGAAGCCGGTCGGGCCATTTACGACGAACAGGGCGAGGCCACCCAAATCTCCGGCATCACCCTCGACATCTCCGAACGCATCGAGGGCAGGGAGGAACTCGCCCGCCACCTTGCCCAACGGGTCCAGGATGCGGAAACCTTGAAGCAGGCCGATGCCCGCAAAAACGAGTTTCTGGCGATCCTGGCCCACGAGCTCCGGAACCCCCTGGCCGCGATTCAAACCGCGCTGGAATTGGTGCATACGAAAGGCGGGGAAAACAGGGGCGATGCCCTGTGCGTCATCGACCGCCAGGTCGCCCAGATCGTCCATCTGGTGGACGATCTCATGGACATCTCACGAATCACGCAGGGAAAAATCACCCTGCAGAAGTCCCGCTTTGACCTCGCCCAAGCCATCCGATTCGCCATGGAGACCAACCGCCCCCGCGTGGAAGAACTCCAGCACCGGGTCGTGGTTTCCCTTCCGGAAAAACCCGTTTGCGTGGAGGGGGATTTCACCCGTCTGTCGCAGATTTTCCTGAACATCCTGAGCAATGCCGCCAAATACACCGAACCCGGCGGCACGATCTCGTTGACGGCCAGTCGCAGGCACGACCAGGCTGTCGTGCGCATCAAAGACACAGGCAGGGGCATCCCCCCGGAAATGCTTCCGCATGTTTTCGAGATGTTCACACAGATTGACAATCCGCCGGAACATCCACAGAGCGGTCTCGGAATCGGCCTCGGGCTGGTCAAAAAACTTGTGGAATTGCATGGTGGCACGGTCGGGGCTTTCAGCGCGGGGCCGGGAAAAGGGTGCGAGATCGTGGTCCGGTTGCCGGCGGCCGCGGATCAAAGCACGGTGCCGGAAAAACCCACCGCGAAGACCCGGGATCACAAGCAACCCAGGCCGTCCAAGATTTTGATCGTGGACGACAATGTGGATGCCGCGAACATGTTGAAGCTCCTGCTGGTGCAGGACGGCCATTCCGTCTTTGTTGCCCATGATGGGGAGCGCGCCATCATGGCGACCGAGGAGCATCAGCCGGAAGTCGTCCTGCTCGACATCGGGCTGCCGGACTTGGATGGCTGTGAAGTCGCGCGGACGCTCCGGCGGAAGTTTCCGGAAATCGTCTTGATTGCCGTTTCCGGGTGGGGCCAGGAAGCGGATCGGCGCCGCTCGATGGAAGCCGGTTTCGACCACCATCTTGTCAAGCCGACCGATGGCGAGGATGTCCGCCAGATTCTCGCCCGCCGGTCTTGAAGCGGCTGGGTGCGATTCGAACACATGCGGAAGACCACGGGCAGGCTTGTTTCCCCTCTTTGTCTGAAAAAAGCGTCCACCATGCATAGTCCGGACGATCCCTCAAAAGATGGAACCAATCCAAATGCCGGGAAACTTGAATGCCGGGAATATCGCCAGACGGGAGTTCTTTTCCGCGATGGAGAAGAGCCTCGCAGAGAGGCTCTTCTCCATCGGATATGTTGACGAACCGGTTGGCGATCGTCACCCATTAGCCGGAGGGGCTCCGGTTTTTTTCCTGTCACACTGGAATGCTCGACATCCATACGGCCAACCATAGCGCGGATTGCGAAGCCCAATAGAACACCATAACACCATGAACTCTCTGAAACTTGCTCTTCCCATCCTGCCAGCGATTGCTTTCCTCACAGTCGGCGGCTGCATTACCGTCAAGAAGGAAGTCGAACCGACAACCACTGTCACCGAGAAGGTGGTTACCGTTCTGCCAACCGGCTATGCGACCGTGCTTCGTGGAGGCGTGACCTACTATACTTATGACGATGTCTATTATCGTACGGTGCCGGGCGGTTACGTGGTTGTTCCCCGCCCATAGGCACTGTTCAGAAATACCATTTACAGTCTGGCTTGATCTTTTTTGCCGGTGGCTGAGGTGGGGCGGTGGAGAGGAAATCACCGTGGGACCGCCAGGCCCCACCGACCTTTCTCCGAGGGAACCACCGATTGCGTCGCTCACCCGATACTTTCCAAGCCCTTTTCGGATATCATGACCTTGCCAACGAATGTTTCTGCTGTCGGAAAAGCCGTCTTTTTTGCCTGGGCCATCGCAGGGCTTGTCCCGGTGCCGTGTCTTGCGGCCGACGAGAAAGTCGAGAAGGTGATGGATGCCGCTCCGATCATTGCCGATGCGGTGGATCTTATCGCCGTGCTTCGTCCGACCGAAGGCAACAAGGTTGCGGGCACGGTCAACTTCAGTCCGGTCGATGGGGGAAAGGTGGAAATCATCGCCCGCGTCACCGGGTTGAAACCGTTATCGGAGCATGGATTTCACATTCACCAATATGGGGACCTCAGCACGAACGATGGGATGAGCATGGGCGACCACTACAATCCGGTTGATCACGAGCATGGGCTGCTCTCCCAAGCAGTGCGACACGCCGGAGATTTTGGAAATTTGAAGGCGGACGCCCAGGGAGCCGCCATTTTGAGGCTCGTGGTGGACAACCTCTCCCCGGCCGGTCAAAAGAATCCCATCATAGGCCGCGGTGTCGTTGTCCATGCGAAAGCCGACGATGGCAGCCAGCCATCCGGTAATGCCGGCGCACGGATTGCCGTCGGGGTCATTGGTGTGCGCAATCCGTCCGACAGATCGAATCCTTGAAATGCACAGGGGGGATCACGCGCCGACAACCCGGCGCAGGTCCTCGACTTCCACCGGTTTGAGCAACCAGGCATCAAAACCAATTTTTTCCGCCCGCCTGCGCAATTCCCCGAAATCACAGCCGGTCACGGCCACAATCCGGACGCCATGAGCCCAAGGCTGGGCGCGAATCACCCCGCAGGTATCGTAGCCATCCAGCTTGGGCATGCTGATATCGAGCAGGTAGAAATCCGGCCTGAACGACGACGCCCGGCGCAACGCATCGATTCCATCGACCGCCACTTCGGTTTCAAAGCCCAGTGTCTGAAGCATCATCTCCAACCATTTCGCCGAGTCTCCGTGATCGTCCACGACCAATGCGCGGCGTGGAGGTGTTTTGGGACCGTTGACCAAGGATGTGGGAGCAGGGGACATATAGGGTTTTCAAAAAATCGCATGCCATGCGGTCCGTGGCCGCATGGCAGGACATTTTTCGAACGATGAAACCCAGGAGCCGGATTTTCCCCGATGGAACGATCGGGACTCGGGAGCACATCTCCAGCCGGGTGCCGTTGCGAAAAAGATATACCACATGACAAACAACTTGTTTCTTATCACCGGCATGGCAGGCATTTTGTCTGTCGTGGGCTGCGTCTCTCACGGCCCGCGTGAGGTGCCTGCGCCTTCGTTCACAAAAAGCGTGGGTGTCTTTGACTTTTCCCATTCGCTTGATCGCAACGACGACGGAGTGATTTCCAACGACGAATGGGTTGCGGCGGGCGGCAGCGAGGGAAGGATCCGCCCTTCGCCCCGATCACCGGAGGAGAATCCGCATCTGAAAATCCGGCCCAACCATCCCCTGTCGGACTTGGTGGCGCGCCTGGCTGACTTGGGAACAGAGGAACCCATGACCCCGCAGGAGTTCCGTTCACCGCCGGGAGCGCGGCTGGCCAACCTGCGATTTTAGCCTGGAAACGGTTTTTCCTGTAGCGGAACACGGAAAACCAGCGCGATAGCGCTTCGTGAATAGGGCCAGTCGAGCGTTTGGTGCAGGGAGCACAACCGCAGCGAAGCGGAGCAACGTGTTTCGTAAACGCCGTTTTCGGGTTTAACAGCAATACTGTTCACTTTGCCGCAAAACAGATCGGGGTAGGAGCGGAGATGCAACTCCCCGCCCCTCCCTCCAAACCGGACAGGCGGATTTCCCGCATCCGGCTTTCCAGTCAGCATTTTGCTCCTTGTTGGAGACTGGTCAGTTCC
>JBAYWC010000091.1:0-10452 GCA_041674265.1 Terrimicrobiaceae bacterium | reverse complement strand
TTCTTTACAGAATTTTCGAGACGAAAGCCTCGCGATGGAAGGGCGAGAAATCCCCGGGGGTTTCGCCCGTGCCGATGAACCGGGTGGGAATTCCGAGTTCGTGCTGGATGGCGACGGCCACGCCGCCTTTTCCACTTCCATCGAGCTTCGTCACGACCAGTCCGGTGAGGCCGATGGCGCGATGAAATTCCTTGGCTTGCACGAGGGCGTTCGACCCGGTGGTCGCGTCCACAACGAGCCACTTTTCATGGGGGGCGTCGGCGTCCTGTTTGGCGAGTGTCCTGGAGACTTTGGAAAGCTCCTGCATGAGGTTGTTCTTTGTATGGAGGCGCCCGGCGGTGTCGCAGATCAGGAATTCGATATTTTTCTTGTGGGCGCTGATCCAGGCATCGTAGCAAAGGGCTGCGGAATCGCCCTGATACTGGCTTTTGATGACATCGATGCCGAGGCGTTCCCCCCAGATGCCCAACTGCCCGATCGCGGCGGCCCGGAATGTGTCGGCCGCGACGAGAACACAGGAGTGGCGGTGGGACTTGAGCCAATGGGCCAGTTTCGCGGAGGAAGTTGTTTTGCCCGTGCCATTGACCCCGACGACCAGAATGGCTTTTGGTTTCGAGGGGAGGGGACGCAGCGGCGGAAGCGTGGCCGGCAGCACATCCAGGATTTCTTCCCGCGCCACCTCGGCGGCGGTCTCCCCGGTTACCGAAGCGCCCCGGCTCCGCAACGAGCCCAGGATTTTCAAGGTCATTGGAACGCCGAGGTCGGCCCGGATCAGGGCTTCTTCGAGTTCGTCCCAGTCCACCGGGCGGGCGGTAAATTTTGCAACGAAGGACTTGAGAAAACCGAGCGCCATGAATCAGGGGTTCCTGTGAGCTCTGCGGATGTTATCGAGGATGCCGTTCACGAATTTTCCGGATTCCTGCGTGCTGAATTTTTTTGCGATTTCGATGGCTTCGTTGATGGCGACCGCCGGGGGGATGTCTTCGCAGAAGAGGAGTTCCTGGCAGGCGATGCGGAGGATATTTCTGTCCACGGCGGAAAGGCGGGAAAACTCGTAATTGCGCGTGTGTTCGCGGATGGCGGCATCGATCGGTGCCCTGTGCGCCATCCAGCCAGTCAAAAGGGTCTCGCAAAATTTTCTCGCGCTGGGGCTCAAGCCGCGAAGGCGGTAAAATTCCCCGAGGAGGGCATCGCTTTCATCCGCCTGAAGCTCCCGCTGGTAAAGGTATTGAACCGCGGCCTCGCGGGCATCTCGTCGGACTCCCATGATGTTATTTGATATCGCGCAGCGCGCGGGCCGATGCCACGGCGGCGCGGGCGGCTTCCACCCCGCGGTTGAACTCCTGTTCGATGCACCGGGCGCTGGCCTGCTCCTCGTTTTCCACGAGCAATACGCCGTGAATCACAGGGACCCTGTGTGCCAGCGAGATTCCGAGCAGGGAGGTGGTCACACTTTGCGCGATCAAGGCGGCATGATCGGTCTCGCCCTGGATAATGAGGCCGAGAGCGACGATCGCTTGGTAGCGGTCGAGTTCGGCCACGGATTGAACCATCAAGGGGATCTCGAACGATCCCGGAGCGGAGACCAGGGAGACGGTGGCGCCGGGTTCGAGGGCACTGAGTTCCCGGTAGGCATTGTCCACAAGCGGCTGGGTGAACTGCGCGTTATATTGGCTGGCCACGATCGCGAAGGAGAGTGTGGCCTTGGGGGCCAGCCTTGGACGCATTGGAACAGATTTCGACATGCAGGGATGTTCGCGAAAATCCCCGCTCTAGCAACAACAACCTCTCGACTCAAAAATCTTTTTCGGAAAACCGGGGCTCAGGGTGTCCATCCGGGAAGGGGGATGAAAAGCGAGGGATGTTGCGGAGCCGGCGCAAGGGGGGGGGAATCGCAATCTCGGTGGAACGGGCGCATGACGGAACAAGCCGCGGCATTTTCTCTTGTCAGCATGAAGTTGCGGACGGAGACTCACATTTTTGCCCATCCCGATATGCCGAACACCATTTTAACTGGCGCCCAGTGGGGCGATGAAGGAAAAGGAAAAATCATCGATTTTCTGACCGATGAAGCCGACATCGTCGTCCGCAGCCAAGGGGGGAACAATGCCGGGCACACGATCGTCATTGGCGGAGAGAAATATGTCCTGCATCTGATTCCCTCGGGCATTCTCCGGAAGTCCAAGATCTGTGTGATCGGGAACGGCGTGGTGATCGACCCGGTTTCGCTGGTTGGTGAGATCGAGGGGCTTCGCAAGAGAGGGGTTGCGGTCGGCAAGAATCTGCTCATCAGCGATGCCGCGCATCTGGTGCTTCCGTATCATCGGGCGTTGGACGGACGGCGCGAGGCCCTCAAGGGCAAAGGAAAAATCGGAACCACCAAGCGCGGGATCGGTCCCGCCTACGGCGACAAGATCGCCCGCACCGGGCTCCGGATGTGTGATCTCGTGGATCCGGATGTCTTTTCAAAAAAACTTGCGGCAAGGATCAAAGAAAACAACATCGTGCTGAAAAGCCTCGGTGTCCCGGCGCTGAACGGCAAGGTGGTCCTCAAAGATTACCTGGCCGCCGCCGAGGCGCTTCGTCCGTTTGTCACCAACACGGTCGTTTATCTGCACAAGGCCTTGAAGAACGGAAAACAGCTGCTCTTCGAGGGGGCGCAGGGGACATTTTTGGACATCGACCACGGAACGTATCCTTATGTGACCAGTTCGAACACGACAGCGGGAGGGGCCTGCACGGGGAGCGGAGTTCCCCCGCAGCGCGTGGATCACGTTCTCGGTGTCATGAAGGCCTATACGACCCGAGTGGGCGAGGGGCCGTTCCCCACGGAGGACAAGGGAATTACCGATGCCCTGCATGCCATGGGGCGGGAGTTTGGAGCCACGACCGGACGTCCGCGGAGGTGCGGGTGGTTTGATGCCGTGGCCACGCGATACGCGGCCATGATCAATGGCATCGATCAAATCGCCATCACCAACCTCGACGGCCTCGATGCGGTTCCGTCGATCCGTGTCTGCGTTGCCTACAAGCTGGACGGGAAAAAGCTCGATTATCCGCCGGCCGATCCCGCGGCCCTCGCCCGCTGCGCCCCGGTCTGTATCGATCTGCCAGGCTGGAACAAGCCGACGGACAAAGCGCGCAAATTTTCCGACCTTCCTCCACGCGCCCGCGAGTATGTCAACAAGCTGGCCGAACTCACGGGAGCGAAGCTCACCCTTGTCAGCATCGGACCTGCGCGGGCGCAGACCATCCGGCTTTGATCCCCGTGGAGAGAATCCCCCGACATGTGGCCGTGATCATGGACGGCAACGGTCGCTGGGCCCAACAACGGGGACTGCCGCGCCTGGCCGGGCATGAGCAGGGTTCAAAGTCGATCCGTCAATGTGTCGAGGCCTGCATGGAGACAGGCGTCGAATTCCTGACGCTCTACGCCTTTTCCTCCGAGAACTGGAAACGCCCGCCCATCGAGGTCAACGGGCTCATGCTTCTTCTCGAGCGCTTTCTCAACGAAAAAAAAGAGGAAATGCTGCGCGAGGGGGTCCGTTTGCGGGCGATCGGGCGGCTGGGCGATCTGCCCCCTCCCTGCCGGAAAAAGCTGGACGAAGTGGTCGGGGCAACCGCCCACAATTCCCGGCTGCATGTGATCCTGGCCCTGAGTTACAGCGGGAGAGCGGAAATCCTCGATGCCGTGAGATCGATTGTCCGGGATGCCGCCGCCGGCACGTTGGCCCCCGATGACGTCACGTCCGAGTTGATGTCCGCCAGGCTCTACACGGAGGGAACCCCCGATCCGGACCTGCTCATCCGCACGTCCGGAGAAATGAGGATCTCCAATTTTTTGCTGTGGCAATTGAGTTACACGGAGATCCACGTCACAAAAAAGCTGTGGCCGGATTTCGACAAGGCCGACTTTCTCGTCGCGCTCGAAGACTTCCGAAGCCGGAGCCGGAGATTCGGCGGGGTGTGAACCGGCATGGAACGTGCTGTCCTCCGCAACGACTCATGCACAAGCCGAATGCTGCCAAATCCAAGGGGAACAGGCGTCCCGCCCGTTTGGAAGCGGGATTTCGCGGCGGAGGACTGTGCCGCACACGGGCGGAAAACCAGCGCGATGGCGTTTCGTGAAATGGGAAAGACGAATGTTTGGGGCAGGAAGCACAACCGAAACGAAGTGGAGCATCGCCCCTGCCCCCTGTTTCGGGAAAAGTGAACTCCCTCGTCTCCCAGCCCGTTGCCCCGCCGGAATTCAACGTTGCTCCCACCTTGTGGAACAAGGATCTGGCTCCGGTCTCCCAGGAGGACCGGCGCTGGGGGAAAGAGGGACATTGCCGCCTTGTGGGTCGGCATGGCGGTTTGCATTCCCACCTGTCAGCTTGCCAGCGGACTGATTGCCGAGGGGATGAACTGGTGGCAGGCGGTTTTGACCGTTCTGCTTGGGAATCTGATCGTGCTTGCGCCGATGACCCTGAATGCGAGAGCGGGAACTGCCTACGGGATTCCCTTTCCGGTCCTGCCGAGGTCGTCCTTCGGCGTTTTTGGAGCAAACATCCAGGCCTTGATGCGGGCCGTCGTTGCCTGCGGATGGTTTGGGATCCAGAATTTTCAGCCTCCGCCATACACCGGCCCTTCCCTCGGGGAGGTCCTGCAGCTCAGGCGGGAATTCGTGAATCCGGCGCTTTTTCATTATTACCGCGAGCCCCTGATGGTCGTGGCCGGGCGCGGGCAATACCTCTTCGACGAAAAAGGCCGACGGTATCTGGATGGCTTCGGGGGCATCGTCACCGTGAGTGTGGGGCATTGTCACCCGCACGTCGTGGCCGCGGCCAATCGCCAGAATGAAACCCTGCAGCACACGACCACGATCTATCTGCATCCGAACATCGCGCGGTATGCCGGGGCACTGGCTTCCCGGATGCCGGGAAATCTCAAAGTCTGCTATTTTGTGAACTCCGGCTCCGAGGCCAACGACCTCGCGCTCCTCATGGCGCGGGCCTGCACGGGGAATTTCGACATGATCGCCCTCCGCAACGGCTACCATGGCGGCAGCCAATCCACGATGGCCCTGACCTCGCACCACACATGGAAATTCAACACCCCGCACAGCTTCGGGGTGCATCATGCCGTGGCTCCGGACCTCTACCGCAGGAGATGGACCTCGGAGGATTCCGGTCCACGGTATGCGGAAGAAATTCAAAACCTGATCCAATTTGCCACACCGGGACGGGGCGCGGGGTTCATTGCGGAGTCCATCCAGGGTGTCGGCGGCTCCGTGGTTTTTCCCGATGGATATCTGAAAGACGCCCCTACCGTCACGTCCGGGCGGCGGGCGGGCTTTGCATCGCCGATGAAGTGCAGACCGGATCCGGAAGGACCGGTTCCCATTTCTGGGGATTCCAAACCCAGGACGTTGTTCCCGACATCGTCACCATGGCCAAGGGGATCGGCAACGGCTGTCCGTTGGGCGCGGTGGTCACGACGCCGGAGATCGCGGCCTGCCTCGCCGAGCGGGTTCATTTCAATACCTTCGGCGGCAATCCCGTGACCTGTGCCCAGGGGCTTGCGGTCCTCGAGGTGATCGAGAACGAAGGATTGCAGGCGAATTCCCTCGTCATGGGATCCCTGCTCATGAACGGTCTCCGGAGCCTCCAGGAAAAACATCCGCTCATCGGCCAGGTGCGGGGGAGGGGGTTGATGATCGGCTGCGAACTGGTGACCGACCGGGAGAAAAAGGCGCCTGCAAAAGACGAATGCCTCCGTGTTTTTGAAAGGTGCCGCGATCTCGGCCTTCTTCTGGGCAAAGGCGGACTGCACGGCAATACGCTTCGCATCAAGCCGCCGATGTGCCCCATGCCGGCGATGTGGAATTCCTGCTCTCGGTGCTCGACGAGGCGATGGAATCGATTTGACCTGGGCAAATCACAGAAAGCCAGCCCATCTTGCGGAGGAGGGGACGCCGGGGTTTGTTGGGCCCGAATTCGGCGGTTTTTCACGCAAGACGCTGGGATCGCCGGGGGAAACGGTATTCCGCTTGAAAAAAAGCCCCGATTTCCCTGCTTGTGGGAGGAGGGATTTTGCGCCACTTTCTGGCTCGCCTCATGAAAAAATCCGGTTGTCTCATGGTTTTCCTGTTCGTCGCGGTCTGCGCGAGCATGTTTGTCAATTTGATTCTCTTGGCCGCGCTGGGGGCAAGAGGCGCCTCGGGGATGGCTGGCGTGAAGCTTCTGAAACCGAAAACTTTCGAAGAGAGAATTCTCATCGACGGATCGGGGTCCTCCGCCAAAGTCGCCGTGATTCCCCTCGATGGGATTATTGCATTCGGGGCGGCCGGAAGCCTCGGCAGCTCGATGGTGGATGACTTCAAGGCCGCGCTGGAACAGGCGGAAAATGACCGGCAAATCAAGGCGGTTGTCCTGCAGGTGGATTCTCCCGGCGGGGAAATCACGGCATCCGACGTTTTGTACGATGCGATCTGCCGCCTCGCGCGCCACAAGCCGGTGGTTGTCTATTTCAATTCCATCGGAGCCTCGGGCGCCTACTACGCGGCCTGCGGCGCGAATTGGATCATGTGCAACAACACGACCTTCACCGGCAGCATCGGGGTGATCATCTCCACGCTGAACTACCGGGAGCTTTTCGGAAAGATCGGCCTCCAGTCGGTGATCTTCAAAAGCGGAAAACTCAAAGACATGCTCAACGGGGCCCGGGAGATGACCGAGGAGGAAAAAACCTACGTGCAAGGCCTCGTCATGCAGAGCTACGACCGGTTTGTCGGCATCGTTGCCAAGTCCCGCAAGCTGGATGAGAAGGATCTGCGCGAGGGGGTGGCCGATGGTCGTGTCCTGAGCGGAACGGATGCCTATGCGTCCCGGTTGGTGGACGAACTCGGCTACATCGAAGACGCCTACGACAAAGCGGCGGAACTCGGAAGCGCCCCGAATGCCCAGGTCGTCAAATACGAACGCACCTACAGCCTCGACAAATTTTTCCGGATGTTCGGCGAGTCGCGCGCTTCAACGAAGATCGAATTCGACCTGCTCCCGAAGGCCGCGCTGCTCGAACCGGGGAGGGTTTACCTCCTTCCCGCATTCTACGCGCCCTGAGCCCGAAAAAACACGTCTTCAGCAAAAAACGCCGTCCGGTTTGCGCCGGACGGCGTTTGCCATGACTGCTTTTTTTACTTCGTTGGTACGGTCGCGATCGTCTGAAGAATGCGGCTGGCAATCTTGTAGGGATCTCCCTGCGAATTCGGGCGACGGTCTTCGAGGTAGCCTTTGTAGCCGTTGTTCACGAAGCTGTGCGGCACGCGGACCGAGGCACCTCGGTTGGCCAGGCCGTAATTGAATTTGTCGATCGACTGGGTTTCGTGCAGCCCGGTGAGCCGCAGGTGGTTGTCCGGACCGTAAACCGCGATGTGCTCGTTCTTGTATTTGTCGAACGCGGCCATCAAGGCTTCGAAGTAATCCTTTCCACCGACTTCGCGCAGATATTTCGTCGAGAAGTTCGAGTGCATTCCAGAGCCGTTCCAGTCCACATCTTTGCCGAGCGGCTTGCAGTGCCAGTTCACGTCCACGCCGTATTTTTCGGTGAGGCGGAGCAGGAGGTAACGGGCCATCCAAACCTGGTCGGCGGCCGTCTTCGAGCCTTTGCCGAAAATCTGGAATTCCCACTGGCCCTTCGCCACCTCGGCATTGATTCCTTCGTGGTTGATGCCCGCGGCCAGACAGAGGTCGAGATGGGTGTCCACAATCTCGCGCGCGATGTCGCCCACGTTCCGGTAGCCCACCCCGGTGTAATATTCCCCCTGCGGAGGAGGGAATCCACCCCCTGCCGGAAACCCGAGCGGGGCACCGTCCTGGTAAAGAAAATATTCCTGTTCGAATCCGAACCACGCGTCTGGATCATCGAGGATCGATGCCCGCGAGTTGCTCGGGTGCGCGCTGCCATCCGGGAGCATGACCTCGCACATCACGAGCACGGCGTTGGTTTTTGTGGGATCAGGGTAGCTGGCCACCGGTTTGAGAATGCAGTCCGAGCTTTTTCCTTCCGCCTGCCGGGTCGAGCTGCCGTCAAATCCCCACATGGGGAGATCTTCCAGAGAGGGAAATGTGTCAAATTCCTTGACTTGGGTTTTCCCACGCAGGTTGGCAACGGGCTCATAGCCGTCCAACCAGATGTATTCGAGTTTATACTTCGCCATATTTGTTGTTTGCTGTGTCTGATTTTGAACAACTCACGCCGGGGGTGAGCCGCCAGATGTTGGTTTTTCCCTGATTTCCCAGCCGGCGAAGTGAATCAAGCAAGTAGGGTGCCAATTGTAAACAACATCCCGGAAAAACCGGAGAAACGGTCCATGAGGGGCGCCCCCCGGGTTATTTTCCAGCTTTCCGCCTCGTGGATGGTAGAATTTCTCCGGCAATCATTTCCTCCGGGCTCTGCCGCTTGCGGACGAGGTGGACATCCGGGCTATCCACCAGCACCTCTGGAAGCAGCGGGCGCGAATTGTAGTTCGAGGACATCACAAACCCGTAGGCCCCCGCGCTGAGTAGCGCGATCCTGTCTCCTGTCGCGAGCGGGGGAAGTTCGCGATCCTGCGCAAAGAAGTCTCCGCTCTCGCAGACAGGACCGACCACATCCATCGGCACGGACGGCTCCGCGGATTCCTTCAAGGGCACGATTTCGTGCCAGCCGTCGTAAAGCGCTGGGCGGATGAGGTCGTTCATCGCCGCGTCCACTATCGTGAATGTTTTCGACGGAGTCTTCTTCACGTATTGAACGGTGGAAAGAAGAACTCCCGCATTGCCGACAAGGAAGCGTCCAGGCTCGAAGAGAATCCGCAGGCCGAGCGGGGCGAGAACGGGCAGGACGGCCGCCGCATAATCCTCCGGCGTGATCCGGCAGGAATGATCGCCGGATTTCCACCATTCGGGATCGCCGCTTGCCAGCGCCGCGTCATAAACGATCCCGATCCCTCCGCCGATGCTGAAGCATTCTATGCCGTGGCGGGCCTTGATTTCCGTGACCAGCGCGGCCAGCTTCCGGGCGGCCTCGGCGAAAGGCTCCGCTTCCAGGATCTGGGAGCCGATGTGGGTTTGGAGGCCGCGGATTTTCAAGTGGGGAAGAGTCCCGGCTTTCGCATAGACTTCGACAGCCCGGTCCAGGCCGATTCCAAATTTGTTTTTGCTCTTGCCGGTCGAAATGAACTTGTGGGTGCGCGCATCGACATCGGGGTTCACCCGGACAGCAACCGGCGCGATGAGACGCAGCGAACCCGCGACGTCATTGATCCGTTCGAGTTCCGCCTCGCTCTCGACATTGAAGCAATACACGCCCTCTTTCAGGGCATAGGCGATTTCGTCAACCGTCTTTCCCACGCCGGCAAAAGTGCATCTGTCCGCCCGTCCGCCGGCTTTCAGGACACGGAAAAGTTCCCCTGCGGAAACGATGTCAAAACCAGCCCCCTCTCCGGCCAAAAGGTCCAGGATCGCCAGATTCGAATTCGCCTTTACCGCGTAGCAGACCAAGTGGTCGATCGGTTTGTGGGCCAGATCGAGACGCCGGAAGTTGTTCCGGATGGTCGCCGCAGAGTAAACATAAGCGGGGGTCCCGAACCGGGCGGCCACCTCTTCAAGATCCACCCCTTCGCAATGAAGGGCTCCACCGATATAGGAAAACGAATGCACGGCCTCAAAAATGCTTGGGACGGAACGCGCTGTCAATCGCGCCCTGCCATAGCCGATTTCACACCCGGAAAGACTCTCCGGGTTTTCGGGGCCCGCGCAAAGCCGTTTCATCTGAAAAGCCCTGAAACAGTCAGCGAATGGCTCGAGCAAGAATTCAGCAAAGAACCCGGCGGTCGGCAAGGCATTTTCATTTAAATAGGTTTTTCAAGATGGCTTCCAATTCCACCGGGAGTTTTTTTTCCAGTCTTCTTGGGCCTCCAGCTTGCTTTTTGGGTGACGCGTGTCGGGGCCACCTTCCTCCACCCGTGCCGGGCCAAGAGCCTGTAGACGACAGACGCCTTTACTGGACGTTCCAGTTTTTGAGATAGTGCGGCACGAATTGGAGAGACCACCACCATCGCGCCAGCCACCGCCTGCTCCAGCCAAGGCTGCAGAAACTTCCGCTCCTGTGCCATACTCAGATTTGATCGACGGCGACCTCCCCAGTTGCGGTCTCCGCTTGGAAGAGAATCGATCTCCTTGCGAAATCGAGCCTGGAGGCGAGCCACAGTTGCTCGGCTCACGCCAAGTGCTGACGCTGTTTGACTGAGCGTGGCTTGGTGCTGTGCAGGAAGAAGAATCGATTGGCACTGCCGTAATATGTCAATCGAGGTTGCAGTGGCGGCGACTTCCATCGCGCGGCGGACGATTGTGGGATCGATATGTCGAGGTCTTGCCATCCAGATTGAGTAGCATGGTTAGTCTCATCTTGAAAGCGAATTAGAATTAC
>JBAYWC010000090.1:0-10477 GCA_041674265.1 Terrimicrobiaceae bacterium | reverse complement strand
GCTCGCGAACACCGGAGCATCGAGAATCGCAACCATCACAAACGCGACGCCTCCGCCTGGCAAGAAGACCGGCACCGAAGACCACGGGCCGCTCTCGATCTGGCGCTCACACGCAACGCCCTGGCCCATGCCCCCCGGTCAAACCTGTGCGCTTGCACCTTTTGGAGATGCGCCCTTTTCGCGGTGCTGCGAGGCGAGGTAGCGGTCCGTCATGCCCGAGATGTAATCGCAGATGCTGCGTTCCAGCCCGTCTCTCCGAATCCGCGATCTGGCTTTGCGTCCGAGTTTCGAAGGGTCCGCGACCAGCGCCCGGAAGAGTTCGGAGATCATCCGCGCGGCCAGGCGGTTCGCGCCCGCCACTTCCGGATGGTGGTAAAGGTTCCTGAAGAGGAATTTCCGCAGGGCCGTGAGTTCCCTGCGGATCGCGGGGCTGAAGGCGGCGAGGCGCACGGGATGGTTCCGGACATCTTCCAGGGAGGCCACCTTGCTCCGTGCCAGGTGGGAAGCGGTCTGGCCGACGAGGTCTTCCACAAGCTCGTTGACAAGGCAACGGATCACGAATCCGCGGTGCCTGCCCGGATCGATTTTCGAATACTCCCCGCGGGCGCGGCCGACGGCCCTCATCCAGAGGGGGACGGACTCCAAAGCCGCCGGTTGCAGGAGTCCGGCGTCGAGCCCGTCGTCCAGATCGTGGCTCGAATAAGTGATCTCGTCCGCCAGGTCGGCGACCTGGGGCTTCCAGCGATGGGGAGGGATGACGGTTCCCATTGGCCGGATGAACGTATCCGTCGGCGTGTTTTTGAATCCCTTCGCGGACATCCCAGGTCAGGTTGAGCCCGGGATGCATCGGGTATTTTTTCTCGATCACCTCGACGATGCGAAGGCTCTGGACATTGTGGTCGAATCCGCCGTGGTCTTTCAAGAGGCGGTCCAACTCCTTCTCGCCGGTGTGCCCGCAGGGCGGATGCCCGAGGTCATGGGCCAGGGCGATCGCCTCCGCCAATCCTCGTTGAGACGCAGGGCGCGGGCGATGGTGCGGCTGATCGAGGCCACCTCGATCGTGTGCGTCAGCCGGGTGCGGTAATGGTCGCCGCTTCCGTTCAGGAACACCTGGGTCTTTCCATCGAGCCTTCGAAAGGCCGAGCAATGGATGATCCGCGCGCGGTCCCTTTGGATCTCCGAGCGGAACGCGTGTCCCGGCTCGCGGCGCGCCCGGCCTGCCGTGCCTCCGGGTGGCACGCCAAACGGCGAAAGCCGGGCGCTCTCCTCGCGCTCGAAATCCGACCTGGTCCGGATCGTGGCCGGGATTTGTTTGGACAGGCTTTTCATCCGCCCGCGGCCCTCAATGGATCCTGAGACCGGTCCCGGGATCGAACAGATGGGCCCGTTCGGCCTGCATCTCAAAGCGCAGGCGGTGTCCGGCTTCCCGCTGGTCCACCAAGGCATGGCTGCGGCTGATCACCGTGTGCGCGCCGGTCTGGAGATAAAAATAGGTCTCGGCCCCCATGGGCTCGACGATGTCGACGAGGGCCTGGAAGGAATTTTCCGAGGGGGATTTCCCCTGCGGCACCAGGCCGCAGTTTTCCGGGCGGATTCCGAGCGTGACCTCCTTGCCGGCATAAGCCTGGGCCGCCGGTCGGGCACCCAGTTTGAGTTCCACCGCCCCGCCATGGATTTCCTTGAAAACCACCTGGTCTCCATCCTTGCGCAGGGTTCCCTTGAGGAAATTCATCGGCGGGCTCCCGAGGAATCCGGCGACGAAGATGTTTGCCGGCTCGTTGTAAAGTTTGAGCGGGGCATCGATCTGCTGGATGATCCCTTCCTTGAGGCCGGTTTCCGGATTCATCACGGCATCCATCACGACGATGCGCGTGCCCATCGTCATCGCCTCCACCTGGTCGTGGGTGACATAGATCATCGTGGCCTGGAGCCTCTGGTGCAGCTTGATGATCTCGGCGCGCATCTGGACGCGCATCTTGGCGTCGAGATTCGACAACGGCTCGTCGAAGAGAAATACCTTGGGCTGCCGCACGATCGCGCGTCCCACGGCGACCCGCTGGCGCTGGCCTCCGGAAAGCGCCTTCGGTTTGCGGTCCAGAAGCTGCTCGAGGCCGAGGATCGCCGCGGCCTCGTTCACGCGCTTCTGGATTTCCGCCTTGGGAAATTTCCGCAGTTTCAGCCCGAACGCCATGTTCTCATAGGCGCTCATGTGCGGATAGAGCGCGTAGTTCTGAAAAACCATGGCGATGTCCCGGTCCTTGGGCGGGACATCGTTGACCCGCTTCTCGCCGATAAAAATATCTCCCCGGGAGATTTCCTCGAGGCCGGCGACCATGCGGAGGGTGGTGGATTTCCCGCATCCGGAAGGACCGACGAACACGACGAACTCGCGGTCGGTGATGTCGATGTTGAAATCCCGGACGGCGGTGACGTCTTGGCCTTTGTCGCCGGGGTAGATTTTGTAAATGTTTGTCAGTGTAACCTTGGGCATGTTTCTTTCTCTTCAGGGGTGATTGTCGTGCCCGTGGATTTAAGACCCGCAGTGGGCGGCTGCGGGACTGTTGAAGGCGACATCAAAGACTCCTTGGCGAAGGAAGTCACGCTCTCAGGGAATTCTCAAATCGTAAGTGAGGTCGCCGCGCTGCCCCGACTTGCAGGGTTTTCCCGGATCGCCGGGCGAGACTTCCTCCAGCTTTCGGAACACGCAGTCCTTTGCGCGCAGGATGTAGCGGCGCGATTGTCCCTGGGAGATGAGATCGAGAACCAGGGGAACCTGCGGGGGGAGTCCCGGATGCAGCGAGGGGTGGAGATTGGTGCGGCGGTAGCGCAACCCCGCCAGGAACAGCCCGTCGGAAACTTTTTTCAATTCCAAGGGACGGTTGTTGATGCGGATTTGGTGGGATTGGAAAAAATCCCGGTTGGCGACGAGTTCCAGCCGTTCCATCGAGGTGTCCACAAACCGGCTCGTGGTGCCGCCGTCCACCGGGGTTTCGCAGAGGAGCGGCCAGCTTTCGTGGGCCTTGCGAATGGCGAACCCTTCTTCCCGCAGATCCAGGAGCACGGGAAATTTCCACTCCCAGATTTTCCGGAATGGATCTTCTTCAATCGGAAACCCGCCGGATTTGAGGTCGGACAGGATGCGCAGCAGATCGTGCCAAAGGATGGTCGGCAGAAAAAATCGGTCGTGCAGAGTCTCCGAGAAATCGCGGAACTTTCCGCGCTGCGGATGTTCCACCAACCATGCGGCCACGGCGCTCCAAAGCAACGCGACCGCGCTCATCCAACCGGCCTTCGGCAGGGACTCAATCGCGCGGAACTCGATCAACCCGAGCGTCCCCGCCGGCCATCCGACATTCCAGAACTTGTCGAGACTGATTTCGCTGCGGTGGGAATTCCCGGTCACATCGGTCTGGAGGTGGCGGAGGGTTTCGGAAATCAGGTGCCTGTGATCATCACCGGGAAGGGCCTCCAAAAAGGACAGCGCCATTTCCAGATCATACCGGTCGCGGGCCGATTCATCCGCGCGCGGAGCCTGGGACGAGGCCCCGACGTAACAACCGGTGAAGAGGTAGGCGAGGGACGGGTGGTGGTGCCAGTAGCGGAGGGCCGAGGTCAACCATCCGGGACGCGAAAAAAACGGATTCCGGTCCAGCGTCGGTCCTCCCCAGAGCAGGTGGTTGCCTCCGCCGGTTCCCTCCGGGTGCGAGCCGGGCCGTTTTTTCCATGACCGCAGGCCGCACTCACCGGCCGCGCGCGTGACAGCGCGTATCCAGAAATCGTATTCCTCCCAGTTCGCGCAGGCGGGGAGGTTGATTTCCAAAACGCCGGGATCTGCGGTGAGGCCGAGTTGGGTCCATGAGAGGGATTCATCGGCAGGGGTGTAGCCCTGCATCTCCACCCGTCCGATCCCCGCGGTCCTGAGAGCGTTTTCAATGACCGCCAGCAATGCCACGAACGAGGATTGGAGAACGGGCGGCATGAAGATGAAAAGCCGGCCCCTTTTCCATTCCAAGGTGAGCGCGCGCCGGGGGATTTTCGGCGGCAGGACATGAAGCGGGAGCCTGAGCCCGGCGGGTCCCTGCGCGGAAGTGAGTTCGAGTTTTTCCGGTGGCCACGCGAAGGTTTTCCAGGTGCCGTCTTTCCCGTCAACGAGGAGAGCCCACGTTTGGGAGGCGCGGTCGTGCGGATCGGGAAGGAGCTTCCACTGGGCATCCGCTCCCAGCCCGGCGGCGACAAGTTTCCGGAAATCGGCCAGCGAAGAGGTCGTGGGGGCCGCTTTCGACCTGGGACGGAAGATCGGCGGGCCATCGCGGTTGGCAAGAATCCGGATCGCCCAACGGGGATTGAGTTCGCCCGGATACGATTTGCCGGGAGAGAAAAAGTCCACGCCACCCTTCAGGTGGTCACGAAGGAGAATGCCTGCCAGCTTCCGCGCATACCGGAATTTTGTGGGGCCGACCGCCGAATAGTTCCACTCGGCACCATGAGGCTTCACGGGAACGAATGTCGGCTCACCGCCGAGGGTCATCTCGATGTCGTGTCTGGCCAGGATGTCCCCGCAACGCCGCGAGACCTTGAGCATCCAGGGAGTCATGCTTTTCGAACTTCGAGCCTGGCCGCCAGCGTGCTCGCGATGGGTTTGTTTCCGTAATAGGTTCCGGCGACCGGAGAAATATCCCCGTGGGTGAGCCCGACCGCCGTTGTCACAAAATGATGGTCGCAAAAAACGCCGTTGGTCGGGTCCAATCCGATCCAGCCGGCTCCGGGAAGAAAGGCTTCCACCCAGGCGTGAAGGGCGCTCTCCGCGCGGCGTTCCTCCTCGGCCTTGTCTCCCTCCCAAACGAAACCGCTCGCCAGCCGGGCGGCGACTCCATTCCGGCGCAAGACCTCCGCAAAGAACGGACCGAAGTCCCGGCAGGAGCCTTTCCCCCGCCGGAGGGTTTCCGCCGGAGCGAACGGGTCCCCTTCATCGCGCCGCTCATACTCCAGATTCTCATGGATCCAGCGGGTGAGGGTGACGAGCGTTTCGACCGTCGGACGGGAGGCATCCGGGGCGAGCGGGGGAGGGAGCGGGAACGAAGGGCCGGGCTCCAGAAATGCCGCGAGGATTTTTCGCTCGTGGCCGGAATAATCGCACGGGATCTGAAGTCCGCGCGAATCGAGCAGGAAATGGAACGGATTGCGCTCCTGGACCTCCAGATCCAGATCCAGGCGGAACGGCAGTTCTTCCACGGTTCCCGGAAAAAAACAACAGGCGACGAGGTTGTCGAAGAGGTCCCGGCGCCATTGCACATCACCCGATCCGTGGGTGGCGAATTCGGTGTTTTCGACCTTCACGAAAAGGTCGGTCCTCGGAAAAATCCTGGCCAGGTGGGGAGAAAGCGAGGCCGGGTGCTCGTAAGAATAAACGGCTTCGTATCGGATGGAGAGTCTCATGGTTTTTCCGGAAGCCGTTTCATCGTCACCCTCACTTTCATGCTTTGGGTGCCGGATCCCTTGAAGGTCCCGCGCACCGGGGCGGCGTCCCCAAAATCCCGTCCCAAACCCATTGCGATGTGGCGCTCGCCGCACCACTGGTTGTTTGTGGGATCGATCGCCACCCAGCGCAGGCCGGGAAGCATGACTTCCACCCATGCATGCGTGGCGATCGAGCCCACCAGCCTGGTCCCGCCTGCTTCACGGGCCACCGGGCTGCCGGTCTCGATGTATCCACAGACATAGCGCGCGGGAAGTCCCGCCGTCCGCAGGACACTGAGCATGATGTGCGCGAAATCCTGGCAGACTCCCTCCCGCTTCTTCCAGACGGTGGCCAGGGGAGTCTCCACTTCCGTGGCTCCCGGCTTGTATTTGAACCGCTCGTGGATCGCGCGGTTCAGGGCGGAGACGGCCTCTCCCATCGGAACCCCCCCGCGCAGGAATTTCTTCGCCCAGTCCATCGAGGCGCCGCCGGTGGGAACCGCCTGCGTGGGTTGAAGGTAATCGAAAATATCCGTGAGAGAGGAGGAAAGGATTTGGCGTGCTTCCGCGACCGGCAACGCCAGGGCTTCCTCCGGCCGGCGCGGCGGACGGGTGCGGATGGTCATCCGGTTTGTCACGGCCAGCCGTTCATGGCGCAGGGTCATCGAATAGAACGTCACGGTGTTTCCAAAATAATCCACGTAATCCGAGGTTCCGGCTTCCGGGGAAAACGCGATGCTGTGGGAGAGGATTTCCTGCTCCGTCCGGTGGGGCGGCGTCAGGCGCGCTTCGACATACGCCTCGCTGACGGGGGCGCTGTAACGGTAATCGGTGAGATGGATGACGTCGAAGAGCATGCTCAGGCGTTCGGGAAGAGCGGCGGGGTTTCATCCCGCATATGGATCTGGTGGTTCAGGAATCCGTCGGAAATCAAGTCATGAATTCCCTTCACCCGGGCCAGCAATTCCGCGGTGTGCGTTTGGAGCGGAAGTTTGCCCCGGTCCCCGGCGGGGTTTCGGAGCAGGTGGTCCCAGTCGGTCGATTGGATCGCGCAGATCAGGGATTCGATGGCGGCCACGGATCGCCCGGTGGCCGGGGAACGGATGTCCTCGCTCCCGGCGATCCGCGCCGCGCATCCCCGCAGGCAACGCGAGACCGAGCGGGGAGCGACCGGGTTTTTCCAAAGAAGGTCGAGCAATGGCGCGGGCTCGATGCGCATTTGATAGACTCTGCGGTAGACGTCCCTGCTGTTCAGGAGCCGGAGAAAGGCGGAGAGGCGGATCTCCGTCGCATGCTCGCTCTTGCCCGGATCCAGCGGTTGTAAAAGGGGGCCGGAGATCGAGTTGATCGCATTCGCCGTGATGGCCGCGCGTTCGATGAACTGCCCGATCTCGCAGAATTTCCACCCGCCATCCGCCAGCATCGTGCATTCGGCCGTTCCAAAAAACTGGGGGATCAGCGCGCGCGCAAAATCGCAGAGTTTCCGGCTCGAGGAGGTCAGGGCATCGGCCGGGGCGTTCGGCCGGAAGCGGGTTTTCTGAAACTTGTCCCGCAGGAGGCTCAGGACTCCCCAGGCCTCCAGGCTCAACGTCTCGAGAACGCTCTCGGCATTTCTCGCAGCCCGCAGGATCGCGCTGACCACCGAGCCCGGCTCCTCGATGTCGAGCGTGAGACGGTAGCGCCCGGAGGCATTGGAGATGGTCCTGCGGGTCGCGGAACCGGTGCCCTCGAGCATGGGGAGAATCCGGTTCCAAACCGGGCGGTAGTGGGTGCGCTCGGTGGGGTTGAGTTCCTCGAGCTCGAGGGATTCGATCACCCCGACCATGCCGGCGAGGCTGTAGGCGCGTTCCATGTATCTGCCGATCCAATAGAAGGCCTCGGCCACGCGGCTGGTCACATACTGGGCCGGCGGGGCGGTCTCCGGGGATCTGGGCGGTTCCGCCTCCCGGGGTTCCACCTCGAAGCCCACCTGAACCCAGGTGTCTTTGCTTCCTCCGCCGAGTTCGGAGGAAGTGTAGGGAGTTTCGCGCGTGGAGACCCGGGTCAACGCGCCGGGAAAGACCTCGTAGTCCCCGTTTCCCAGCCTCAGAGCGAAAAGAATGTGGTCCTGTCGGCGGGTTGCCCGTTTGCCGTCCTGAAAACACACGGTTTCCGCATCGCACGCCTGGGGCTGCGCCACGAAATGGGAGGCGTTTTCGAGGATCTCCGCGCGGACTTCCCCGATCTTCTCCGGGGACGGCCTGAGACCGTCTCCGCCCATCACGATCCTTTCCCCGTAAAGCGGGCGGATGGTGTAGTCCGCGAGATCGGCAAGCGCCATTTCGCGCTGGTCGATGTCCCCGAGCCAGTAGGTCGGCAGGCTTTTCAGGAGCGGGCGCTCGCCGAGATAATGCCGGATGATATTTCCCGCGAGCGGGAGGAGGCTGCGGTCATCGACGAGTTGGGACCCGATCCCGTTGACGACCGCGACGGTGCCCTTGCGGATGCAATGCACGAGACCCGGCACTCCCAGCAGCGAATCCCGGCGGAAGGCCATCGGGTCCAGCCATTGGTCCGAGATGCGGCTGTAGATGATTTCGATCTTCTCCAGGCCGGAAACGGTTTTCAGGTAAACCGCATCGTTGAGCACCAGCAGGTCCCCCCCCTGCACGAGCGGAATACCCATTCTCCTGGCCAGAAAGCTGTGCTCGGAATACACCGCGCTTCCGGGACCGGGCGAAAGCAGCACCACGGTCGGCTCCGCCACATCGGACAGGGAACGCAGCATTTCCAAAATATCCGTCGGGGCATCGGCGATCGAGTGGATCGAGGTCTCCTGGAACGATTGCGGGATCACCCGCGCGAGCGCCCGGCGGTTCTGGATCATGTAGGACATGCCGGACGCGTTGCTGAAGTAGTGGTGCTTGACGCCGAATTCCCCTCCCGGCAGCCGGCAGATGCTGATGCCGCTGAGGTGGAGGTAAGCTCCGCCGGGCGGGGGAAGATTGGTCGCCGCATGGCGGAAGAACGAACTCCCCAGCACCGGCTGGATCGGCATGTCTCCCGCGCGGAGAATCCGTTTCTTCGAATAGACATCCTGCAAAAACAGCTCGAAGGCGCGGAGCCGCTGTTTGATTCCGGCAACCAGCGGCTCCCATTCCTGCGGCGTGAAAATCTGCGGGAGGAGGTCGCAGAACCACGGGCGCCTTCCCCACGGACGATCCCGCGCGCTATCGAAGGTCACGCCCATTTCGCGCATCGTGGCCTCGAGCTGCTCGTCAAGCGCCCGCGTCGTTGCAACCGGCATGCTGTCGATCCGGTCGAACAGCGGGCGATACATCTCGCGCGGCGCCCTGTCCTCTCCGAACATTTCATTCCACGGGCGGAAATCCGCGGCGGACTTTTTTGTCTCCCTCTGTGGCACGGGGGCGAGGCTTCCCGCCCAGTCCGCGACGGTCAAGCGCAATCCGCTCAACCCCTCAACGCCTCGACCTGGCGCACGATGTCCGCCTCGGTCACATCGCCCGAGACGGACGCCTCGCCGGGCCGCTTCAAGAGGACGAAGCGGATCGAGCCGGCGCGGAATTTCTTGTCCTTCCGCATCGCGGACAGGATGTCCGTGGTTGTGATGCCCGCAGGCAGGGTCATGGGGAGCCGGTAACGGGCCAAAGCGGACAAGATGCGGTCACGGACATCCGGATCGAGCCCGGCCTTTTCCACCGAAAGCCGGCAGGCGGCCACGAGCCCGAGCGAGATCGCCTCCCCATGAAGGTAATGCCCGTATCCCGCCGCATTCTCGATCCCGTGGCCGATCGTGTGCCCGAAGTTCAAGAGCGCTCGAATCCCTTTTGTCTCATATTCATCCTCCGACACAATCGCGGCCTTGATCGCCACGTTCCGCGCGATCAGGGCGGGAAGATCGTCCAGCGCATCCAGCATGGCGAAGTCGCGGATCGCCGCATGTTTGATGACTTCGGCGAATCCCTCGTTGAACTCCCGCCCCGGCAGGGAGCCGAGCGTGTCGGGATCGGCGATCACAAGTCGCGGCTGATGGAAGGCCCCGATCAAATTTTTCCCGCCCGCGGCATTGACGCCGGTCTTCCCGCCCACCGAGCTGTCCACCTGCGAGACGATGGTCGTGGGGATCTGGATGCAGGGGATCCCGCGATAGTAAATGGCCGCGACAAAACCGGCCAGGTCGCCCACCACCCCGCCTCCCAGCGCAAGGACAGCGGAACTCCGGTCCAGCCCCGCTGCGACCATCTGCTCACACAAGGAAGCCGCCTCCCCCATGCTCTTGGATCTCTCGCCGGCCGGGGAAACCAGCGTTGTGACTTCAAATCCCGCAGCCTGCAGGGACTGCGCAACGCGCCCCGCATAAAGAGGCGCAACATGGGCATCCGAAATCAATGCGCATTTCCCGGCTTTGACCACACCCGCCACCAGACTCCCCGTCTGATCCAGAAGGCCGGGTCCGACATGCACGTCATACGGCGAGCGTTGAAGCGGGACGGAAACAATCATTCCCAATGAACCTGCCCGATCTCCCCGGCGGAGTCGAATCGGAAATTGTCAGGGATCAGTTTGCGCCGACGCCGGCGAGCGACAGTTGGCGGCGACCAGATGATCGAAAGGGTTCGCGACCGCCGTCACAGGCTGCGGCACGCGGGGTTTGCCGCCGGTGGCAAGTTCGAGCAGAGCCTCCGCGGCTTCCGCGGGAAGGTGATCGGCGACATCCAAATAAGTCTTCGGTGGCTTCCCGAACCCCGTGCGGTTACTCAGTTTCCAGCCAACGCATTAACCTACAAAGGAAAATGAAAAGATCGCCCGGATGGCGTAACTGACGTAAAGTCAGCCGAATGGATAAGCTTTCGGAGGTCATATCTGTTCACCCTGCGGGTGAGAGTCAAAAAGTGGATGATGGCGGTGCAAAGTCGTGGCCGCTGGACACGCCGGGCGGGCGATTTTACGCGGAATGGGACACGGAGGTCCCGGTGACTCGCGAGGGACAGTTGATCTTTTTCTTTCAGTTCCTGCACGC
>JBAYWC010000089.1:0-10735 GCA_041674265.1 Terrimicrobiaceae bacterium | reverse complement strand
CACCACTGGAATGCCGGCCTACTCCCCGCGGCAGGAGCCTTCCCGCATATCACGATCCGGCGAAAAATGCAAAGTTGCTCCCCTTTCCACATCCGGCCGCCGGGTTCTTTGCTGAGCAGTTACAAAAACTCATGATCAACTAACCCGGACAAATCACAGAGGGGTGGCTCAGATTGCGTAACGCTTTGGCCGCCAGAGTCGTCGGCTGACCGAGGCATATCCCACTGTGATCTGGTGAGGGAAGCCGACGGCTCTGGCGGCCAAATGGTTAGCGAGATGGGCTGCCCCTCTGTGATTTATCCGGGCTAAACAAAATCCGTCCCGACTCTGTGGGGGAGACCTTTACAAGCCCGATCTGATTATCAGCACCTTGCGCGATCACCTCCCCCAGTTGCGAAAGTCGGGCTAATAGTTTCCAAACTCGTGGGCGCAGGCCACGAGTGCGGCGATGTTTTCCTGCGGAGTTCCGGGCGGAATGGCGCAACCGGTGTTTAGGATGAATCGTCCACCGGGCTTCCAGATTTTGATTAACTCCTCCACGGTGGAGCGCACCCGCGCGACTGTCCCGCGACCTATGACTCCACTTGGATCAATATTTCCGAAAAGAACGTGCCCGGCCCCAGCCGCGATCTTTGCATGGACGGCATCGGTCTTGTAATCCAGTTCAAATCCACACCACGGATACTCTGCAAACTGCTCCGCGATCGACGAGGTGTTTCCGCAGACATGAATCACGGTGAAGATGCCATCCGCAGAAAGATCCCTCACCAAACGTTCTTGGTATGGGCGGGCGAACCGGGCAAACATTGATGGAGAGACAACATCCGGGCCGGAGGAACTGTCTCCCAAAGAGGTAAAATGCGCTCCGGCCTCGTGCAGAGCCCGATGCACGGCCAGGTGGCTCCGGTAGCAAACCTCCAGCAACGCATGCACCGATTCCCCGGATTCCTCATCGGTGAGATCCATCAAAAAGTCCTCCATTCCGCGCAAGAGCCCGGCCAGAGAAAACGCACATTGGTCCGCGTTGGCACGGATGCTGATCGTATCGCCCGCCTCCCGGGCCATAATACGCACCGCTTCGAGCAGCACGGGGATCCGTCCGTCTTTCTGAGGATCGACCACCCGCAAGCGCCCGATCTCCGAGATGTCCCGAATCGCAGGCCCAGCAATATGGCCTGGAGCCCCGGGGGTCGCATCTCTCCGAGCCCCCATGGCCTCGGCCAGCATCGTCGTGTCGAGATCGATGAGGGCGCAGTCGTGCCCGTATTTCTCGATGGCCTGCAAATGCGCCTTGGCCGCGTATGCGGGGTCGGTCAGATAATCCTCAAGGCGCATTCCCGCCTCCTCGACGGCCGGAAGAAAATTATGCAGGCACACCGGCACCCGGTCGGGGACCTCCCCCCGGATTACCGCATCAACACGTTGTTTGGAGTTCATATTTTCAATTTGGAAAGCCCGGATCAGAGGCGTTCTAGTTTCGTGACGCGGCCGCCGGTGATCCATCCGACGACATAAAAAGAGGCGCGCCGGGGAACGTGATCCACGTTTTCGTTCCATCGGAAATTTCCAACAGGGTTTTCCACCTCCGTAGACGGCGTATTCACGAGTTGTTGGGCAGGGGTGCCTGGTATTGGTAGTCAGGTTCGACCGCCTGCCGGCACAGGATGGCATCGATTTCTTTCCACACACCGACGAGGCCCTTGGGCGTAGGCGGGAGTTCATGGCGGATCAGCCTGTGGAGCCTGTCCAAGTTATAACACGGCACGGCGGCAAACATGTGATGCTCGATATGGTAGTTCATCTGCCAGTAAAGAAAGCGCAGCACCGGGTTGAGCGTGAACGTGCGGCAGCAGAGGCGGAAATCATCCACGTTGTCCTGCAGTCCCACGTGCTGGGTATTGTTGCAGAGGAAAAACAGCCACGACCCGTAAACCTGATACCCGCAAGTCAGGATCGGGATGCCCCACTGGCCCGTCGCCACTGACACAGCAATGATTGCGGCATGCCCTGCCAGGATAACCCTTGCCCAGCGCACCGGGGCTTTCCGGCTCTGGCCATCGGATGCGGGATAAAGTGTCAGCTCCCACTCGCCTCGAAATTTACCGCAAGCCGTCCGCAGCGTTTCCCAAAGCGAGACGCGAAAGAAATACACCGGGTTGAAGAAACCCACCTTCAGCACGTGCCAGAGCATCAGCTTCACCGGGAGCACAACTTCCAAATCATCCGGCGGATGCAGCGTGTAGCGATGGTGGCGGATGTGGCTCGCTTGGAATTTCTCGTGGTTGATCCACCCCAAAAAAGCAAACACATGGCTGAAGAACGAATTGAGCCACTTCGTCTTGAAAACCGTCCCGTGCCCGAGCTCATGCACCGCATTGATTAGAAATGCAGCAACCATACCATAAAAAAAGACGCAGCCCACCGTCGCCCACCACTGCCAATGATGAAACGAATATAAGGCCGCGCCACCTGCGGCGATCAGAATCGCGAGATACCCGAACGCCTGCAGGCCTCCGCGGAAGTCGCTCTTTGCGTGCAGCGATTTGACGGCTTCCGGCGGCAGCTTGGTGCGATACCAGGTAATCGCGACATTCCTGCGCACGTGCTCAGTAAACTCTTTGAGCGGCGGCTCCTGCTGAAGGATCGGGCGGGATGCGGACATGAGATGATAGAAACACAGCCAGAGAAATTTTGCGTTCAACTTTGAACCGCAGTAGTTTTTTTACGCATGGACCGCTCGCTCAAAGCGCGCACGCGCATCGTGATGAATCTTCGGCAAATGGGAATTCCTTCGGTTCCCATGCTCGGTCGCTATAATTACACCTGCGCCATGCCGGGGCTCGATACCCACCGGCATCCGGGGGCCATCGAGATTTGCTACCTCGTGCGCGGACGTCAGACCTACGAGGTCGCCGGCCAGCGATTCAGCCTGCGCGGGGGGGATGTTTTTCTGACCTTCCCCGGCGAGAAACACGGGACCGGCGGAGCACCTGAAGAAAAAGGCCTCCTCTATTGGGTGACCCTCCGCGATCCGTCCCATTCCGGCGGTTCCCTCCTCGGTCTCACCATCCCCGAATCGAAGGCTCTCTGGATGGCGTTGGGGCGACTGCGCCGCCGCCATTTTCTCGGCACCCCGGAAATAAAGGGGCACTTGGATGTGGTCACCGACCTTGCCCACCAGCGATCGTGTTCGCTTTCACGCATTGCCATAACCCACCACCTCATCGGACTGCTGTTGGCCATCCTCTCGGCTCACGAGACCGCCTCGCTCGCAGAAAAGGAGCAGCGGTTTGCCCCCGTCTTCGCATGGATCGAATCCCACCTCGAATCGCCCGATAAGCTCACCGTGGAATGCCTCGCGAAGGTTGCCATGCTTTCCTCTTCCCGCTTCCAAGCCCTCTTCAAACAGAAAACCGGCATCCCTCCGGCAGAATTCGCCCTGCGGGCGAGGGTCGCCGAGGCCGCCCGCCGCCTTGCCCTGCCCGGAACGGACGTCACGTCTGTCGCCTTCGCCCTTGGGTTCTCATCCTCCCAATACTTTTCCTCCGTCTTTAAACGGTTCACAAACCTATCCCCGAGCGGGGTCCTGAGGAAAAGACCTGACTGAAACGCCCAGGAGTCTTTTTCATGGGCCGGGCAGCAAGGGACAGTTCGAGCAGGAGCCGCTGGGCCTCCCCCAACCTCTATGGCCCTTTTATTGAATCCCCTTCGATGATCCTGCCCAAATCCTCCAGGCCGTTCAGTCGGTAGCTCGTGCTGCGTCCTCCGCTTGCCTCCCGCACAAGGATTCTCCGGTCGATCAGATCTTTTATGTCGCGCAATGCGGTGTCAGCGGAGCATTTGGTGAGCTTGGCGTATTTCGATGTCGAAAGCTTCCCCTCGAAACCGTCGAGGAGTCGGTTGATGGCGAGGCGTCGCCTTTCGTTCACCGGAGCCGGATCCATAGCGCTTCGCGTTTCAAACCATTTCAAAAACATGGCCATTTCGTGTTTCAATCGATCAGCCGATGACGCTTCAAAATGAACGTGCTCAGAGACCGCCTGCATGGCTCCTGCCTCCGCCGGTCGCCATGCACCAACGGTGATCGGTCGCATCCCACTCCGGCCTGTGGGGAAGAGGGCCCCATGCCAGGCAAACAACCGTTCTTCCGCCAGAGGTTCCGAGTATTGCTGGGTTGCATCCAGCATCATTTCAACAACGCCCTCCACATTTCGATCCGCCGAAGCTGTGCCGGCAAAATCCATGCCAAGCCTCCAGGCAATCGAGGATCTCACCTGCCCGGCATCAAGTCGTTCGCCTTCGATGGCGCTCGAGTTCACCACGTCGCTGGTCAGGGTGGTCAGCCTCGCTTCGGCACGAAGCTGGAAGCCCAGACCCTCCATCCTGCCCAGCAGCCGCCCCTGCAATAGCCGTTCTATTCGCCGCACGATCATCGATCCGACCGAGTTTTCACTTGGAAATATGGACACCAAAAACCAGAACTCGCGGAGCACTCGGCGACAATTCGGGCGAACTCAGGATACAGATCAAGAACACTGACTGGAGGAGGAGCACCATGCGACGCGAGGAGAGGTGCGACTTGGTTCAGCCGGCATGTCGGGCAAACCCGCTTTGCGCCGGTATCTGCGGATCTCGTAGCCTTCTCCTTTTTCCACCAGTTCGCCAGCGGTGAAGCCTGACTCGAACTCCGGGAACCACGTGTCGCCCTCGACGTGGCGGTTCACATGGGTGAGCAGGATTTCATCGCAGCGTGGAAGCAAGGCCGAGTAAAGTTCGGCGCCTCCGATCACGAACACCTCACGCCCGTCTTCGGGAGGAATGATTTCCGAAGGATGCCGGAAAACTCTCGCGCCCTCAAAGGAAGCCGTCCGCGAAAGCACCCAGTTCTCCCGTCCGGGGAGTGGGTTTCCCAGCGACTCGAATGTCTTCCTGCCCATCACGATCACATGGCCCAGCGTCGTGCGCTTGAAAAATTTCAGATCCGCGGAAATGTGCCACGGGATCTTCCCCCCGACCCCGATCACCCGCTCCGGCGACATGGCAGCAATGGCAATCATGAGAAAAGCGGAAAGAAATGCATCGCTTCGGAGGTTGCTTGATTCTTAATACTGAAAACTCGTTTTTAAACCGAAATCGGTGCCTTGATCGCCGGATGCGGGTCGTAGCCTTCGAGCGTGAAGTCCTCGTAGCGGAAATCCTCGAGCGCTTTCACCGATGGGTTCAGGATCATGCGCGGGAGCGGGCGGCAGTCGCGGGCCAGTTGCTCGCGCGCCTGCTCCAGATGGTTGGTGTAGAGATGAAGATCGCCGAACGTATGGACAAGCTCCCCGGGCTTCAATCCGGTCACCTGGGCAACCATCATGGTGAGCAGGGCATACGATGCGATGTTGAAGGGGACACCGAGAAAAAGATCCGCGCTCCGCTGGTAAAGCTGACAGCTCAACTCCCCGTCCTGCACGTAAAATTGAAACAGCGCGTGACAGGGCGCGAGGGCCATGAGGGCGAGTTCTCCCGGATTCCATGCGCAAACAACCAGCCGCCGGCTGTCCGGGTTCGATCGGATCTGCGCCACCACCGCGCTGATCTGGTCGAGCGAGGAACCGTCCGGTTTCCGCCAGTCCCGCCACTGCGCGCCATAGACGCGTCCGAGGTTGCCCGCTTCATCCGCCCACTCGTCCCAAATCGTCACCCGGTTTTCCCGCAGGTAGGCGACATTCGTTTCGCCTTTGAGAAACCAGAGCAATTCATGAATGATCGAACGCAGGTGCAACTTTTTCGTCGTGACCAATGGAAACCCATCCCGCAGATCGAACCGTTCCTGCGCCCCGAAAACCGAATACGTCCCCGTACCCGTGCGATCGGATTTCGATTTTCCTTTCTCGAGAACGAGACGAAGGAGCCGTTGATATTGCTGCATGTGCGCGAAGCTTAGAGAGTCCGGAGCCCATTTGGCAATTCCGGGGAAAGGCCCGCCGGAATTTCCCAGTGTCCGGGGCGCGGGCGGACGACGGAAAACGCTCGCCACGATCCTGACCTTGAGCAGAGAATTCACCACTTCATGCGTGTCGCATTTGCCTCTCTCGGATCCCTCGGTGACCTGCATCCGCTTCTCTCCGTGGCGCGCGCGGCGGAGAAACGCGGGCACGATGTCGTCATCGCCGCCTCGAAGGGGTTCCGGGACTACGTGACGTCGCTCGACTTGAAGTTCTTCCCGATCCGTCCCGACCTCGAACCGGCTGTCAGTCAGGTCCGCAGGTTGAGCGATCCGGGACGCGGCCCGGAACGGCTTTTGCGCGAGGAGGTTTTTCCCGCGGTGCGCGAGACCTATGCGGATCTTGCGGAGGCCTGTCGGGAAACGGATCTTCTGGTCGTCGGAGAACTGCTCTATGTGGCTCCGCTGGTCGCCGCGAAATGCCGGATTCCCTGGGTGAACGCGGTTCTGGCCCCGAGTTCGTTCCTCTCCGCTCTCGATCCGTGCGTGCTCGCGCCCGCGCCGGGATTCCACCACCTGCGTCATTTGGGGACACTGCCTCACCGGCTCCTGCTGGCATTTGGAAACCGTCTCACCTCGCGCTGGGCGGAACCACTTTTCGCTTTCCGGCGGGAACTCGGTTTTTCTCCGGGAAAGAACCCTGTCTTTGAAGGGAAACATTCCCCGCTTCTGACACTCGCCCTCTTTCCGGATTTTTTCGCTGCTCCCCAAAACGATTGGCCCCCGCAGGTCCGGCAAACCGGGTTTCCCTACTTTGAACAGGAAGCCGGGGAAGAGTCCCGGGGCGCGCTCCGGGCATTTCTTGAGGCCGGGGCCCCGCCGCTCGTCTTCACCCTCGGATCGTCCATGGTTCAGATTGCGGATGATTTTTACGGTCTCGCCGCGCGCGCCGCGGACGCGCTCGGACGGCGCGCCATCCTTCTGCTCGGAAAAAATCCCCCTCCCCCACGGCTTCCGGAAACCATGCTGGGGCTCGCCTATGCCCCGCTGGAATCGGTGTTTCCACATGCCGCCGCTGTCGTCCACCACGGGGGGATCGGCAGTTGCGCCATGACGCTGCGCAGCGGGGTTCCCGCGCTTGTGATTCCGTTCGCCTACGACCAACCCGATAATGCGGAGCGCCTCCGGAAGCTCGGCGTGGCCCTCACACTGGCCCGCAAGGGGATCTCCTCCGGCTCGCTCGCCGGAAAGTTGCGGCGCATTTTGCAGGATCGCGGAATGCAGGATCGTGCCCGCGCAATCGCCGGGCAGATCACGCCGGACGACGACATGGAATCGACAATCGACGCCTTGGAGGAAGCCGCCCGGGCGATATGAATTTGCTTCCTCTCCCCTCCTGCCAGCTTGTGCCGGAGGCCCATCCGGTATCCACTGCCTCCGCAACGATGCCATGAAGGACTCCCAAGAACACCCCTCCCTTCGAAAAAGGACCGACGACGCGGCCTTCGTCTTCCGGTATATCCGGCCCTACCGGCTCCCGCTCTGCGCGGCCATCGTCGCTCTCCTCGCCTCGACCTCCCTCGGACTGTGTTTCCCCTACCTGACCGGCGTGCTTCTGGACGGGGCTTTGAACGGAGCAAGGAAGGGCGCGGAATCGGCCATCAACCAGACAGCCCTCCTGCTTCTTTCCACCCTCGCCGCACAGGCGGTTTTTTCCTTTTTTTCGACATCCTGGTTCTATCGCTGCGGGGAGAGCGCGCTCGCCGATCTCCGGCGCGAGACATTTGCCCGCCTGATCGGCATGCCCATGACCTTCTTCGCAAATCGGAGAATCGGCGAGCTTTCGAGCCGTCTCACAAATGATCTGACGCTTTTGCAGGACACCCTCACGATGACCATCCAGCAGGCCCTTCGACAGAGTCTTCTCCTGGCGGGCGGCATCTTCATGGTCGCCTGGACATCCATGAAACTCAGCGGTGTCATGGTTTCCACTTTCCCGGTGCTCGTGGCGATCGCCGTCCTGTACGGGCGCTACATCCGGCGCCATGCGAGGGAAGCCCAGGACCGGCTCGCGGAGGCGGGAACCGTGATCGACGAATCGCTCCAGGGGATCGCGAATGTCAAGGCGTTCGGAAACGAGCGCTCCGAACTCGCCCGCTACTCGCAACATCTGGATTCCTTCCTCCGGGTCATTCTCCGTACCGCGCGCCTGAGGGCATCGATGATCTCCTTCATCATCTTCGGGGTCTTCGGATCGATTGTGGTGGTTTTCTGGTTTGGCGCCCACCTGATGCTGGCCGGACAACTCACGTTTGGCGAGCTGACCCGCTTCGTCCTCTACACGACGTTCGTGGGCGGATCCGTCGCTTCCTTCGCCGAGGTTGCAAGCCAGGTCCAAAAAACCCTCGGCGCCACCGAACGCGTTCGCGAACTGCTCCAGGAGAGCCCGGAGATCGACGCGCAAGTCGCGGAGCCGGCGACGCCTCCCCCCCGGTTTCAAGGAACCTTCCGGTTCGACGATGTCTCGTTCCGCTATCCCTCGCGAAAAGAGATTCCGGTTTTGCAAAACCTGTCCCTCGAGGCGGCAGCCGGAGAGAGCATCGCGCTGGTTGGCGCAAGCGGGGCCGGGAAATCCACCATCGTTTCCCTCCTTTTGCGATTCTATGAGCCGGATACCGGCCGCATCCTGGTGGACGGACGCCCGGCCCGGGATTTTTCTCTCGCCGCCCTGCGCGCCAATCTTGCCATCGTCCCGCAGGAAGTCCTTCTCCTTGGCGGGACGGTCGAGGAGAATATCCGGTATGGCAAGCCCGGCGCCACCTCCGGCGAAGTGATTGCCGCATCGCGCCTGGCAGCCTGCCACGAATTCATCGAACGATTTCCGGAGGGCTACAAAACCGTGGTCGGAGACCGTGGGATCAAGCTTTCCGGCGGGCAAAGGCAGCGCATCGCAATTGCCCGCGCGCTCCTGAAAGACCCCGCGATCCTGATCCTGGACGAGGCGACTAGCTCCCTGGATTCCGAAAGCGAGCAGCTCATTCAAAAAGCCCTCGTCGTCCTCCTGAAAAACCGGACGGCCATCATCATTGCGCACCGGCTTTCAACCATCCGGCGGGTTGACAGAATTTACGTCATCGAACAGGGCCGCATCGTCGAAACCGGAACCCACGACGAACTCTACTCGAGGGAAGATGGCGCCTACCGCCGCCTCGCTGCGCTCCAATTTCTCGACCCCGACACCAACGCCTGAGAACTTCCCTCCCCGGGGTGGGAGGCTCAATAGCCCTCTGCCGCCGCCGATCCCCGCACAATGGCAATTCCGTTGGATGTGCCGAGCCGGGAAGCCCCGGCTTCCAGCATGGCGAGCGCGGAGGCCGCGTCGCGAATCCCACCGGAGGCTTTCACCAACCCCTTGCCGGCCACTGCCGCGGCCATGAGCCGGACATCCTCGATGGTGGCTCCCCCCGTGCTGAAGCCGGTGGAAGTTTTGACGAATGCGGCACCGGCCCCGCATGCGATCCTGCAGGCGGAAAGCTTCTCCTCATGGGTCAGCAGGCACGTTTCGAGAATCACTTTGACCCGCGCGGCACCGGCGGCTTCGACCACCCCGCAAAGATCATCGAACACATGGCTCTCCTCCCCGGCCTTGAGGCGGCCGACCGCGATGACCGTGTCGATCTCACCCGCGCCGCAACCCACCGCCCGGCGGGTTTCAAATGCCTTTGCCCCGCTGTCCATCGCCCCCAACGGAAATCCCGTCACCGCGGCCACCAGAACATCCGACCCCTTCAATGCGTTCGCCGCAACCGCAACCCACGAACTGTTGACGCAGACGCTGAAAAACCCGAATTTCCGAGCCTCGTCGCAAAGTTGGAGGATGTCCGATCGGGTGGCGTCGGCCTTGAGAAGCGTGTGATCGATCGCCCGGGCAATGTTCATTCCCATTGGGTCTGATACCCCGAAGCTTGCTTCGGCTTTTCTTCGTGTCGTGAAATCATATTCTGAAATGCCCCGGAGCTTGCTCCGGGGTTCTTTACTGGAAGCGAACAAAATCCCTCAGGAACTGAAACCACAAGAAAAACATTCCGCGAACCGTGTAGCAGATTGTCGAGTCGCCCGCCTTTTTCAAAATCCCGCAGGCGAGATTGTGGGCGAGTTGCCCGCGGAGATCCTCCTGAATCTCGCTCCGCAGCAAGGTTTCATCCATCGGGCGCAGCCCCGATCCCGCCTCCCGCTCCAGAAATGCCCGGTGCAACCGGATCATTTCCAGGATGGATTTTTCCCCGGAGGCCCGGTTGAGAACCGTGTCCGGCATTTGATGCAATCCGTAGGAAAAGGGGTAATTCCAAGTGACCAGGAGCCTCCCGTCGACCGTCCTCGAACGCAGTGCGGCGGACAACACCCCCGCCCCGACAACCATCAAAACTCCGGAAATCATTTCTTCTCCCCCAGAAAACGCTCGATCTGCCGGATGTCAAAATCCGCAAGCACCGAGCCATCGGGCATCTCCAGCGTGGGAGTGAGTGACTGGTGGGAAATTTTCCGCATGTGCTCGTATGCCCGGGAATCCGAGAGCACGTCCACCGACTTGAATTCGATGCCGCGCTTGTTCAACCATTTCACAGCATCGATGCACCACGGGCACCAGGGTTTGATGTAGAGCGTCATGCTTCAACTTTCCACTCTTGCCAGCAACCCGCCAAGTGATATTGTGAATGTTCTTTGTTGGCGCGTTCGTCTAGGGGTTAGGACACAGCCCTCTCAAGGCTGGTGCACGGGTTCGAATCCCGTACGCGCTGCCAT
>JBAYWC010000088.1:0-11139 GCA_041674265.1 Terrimicrobiaceae bacterium | reverse complement strand
TCCGTTGCTCTCCACCCCGCCTCGCGGCGACGCAGTTACTTCAAGTTCTCACCAGCCCAACGGTGGCCGGTGGCCGGGGTCTTCCACCCCGGAGGAGTGCGCAGCTTCGCAGCGCACGAGCGCACGCATCTTGCGTGCGGGACATCCGGCATCCTTGCCGGGCGCCAAAGACGGAAGAGTTGTTGCGTGGCAGGATGCCCCGCTTTGCACGCTGGAAGCGCGCGCTCCCACTGAAAACCGGACACTGAAGACTTCTCATTTGTAGCTCATCTTGTTGGTGGTGAGTCGGAGGTCCTGCTGGAGCGTCCGCTGGGGGCGCACGCCGGTTTGTTGAAGCACGCCGTGGTAAACTTTCACCGCCTCGACCGGCGAAACCTCTCCGTCCACGATCCTCCTCAGCAGCTCGATAAAAGCGAGCGGACTTTCCGAAAGATTGATTTTTCGCCCGAAGAGCGCCACGCGCGCGCCATGCTTTTGCGCGTCGTGGATCAGCTGGAACGCGTCCAGCGTGGTGCCGGCGCTTCCCCCGAGAATTCCAACGATCAACCGGGGATCGTAAGAAACGAGCTCTTCCAGCGGGCCCGGTCCGTTGTAGGGAATTTTGAGAAACACGGGCCTTCCCGCCGTGGTCACCCCCGCGAGGGTGCGGATGATGTGGTCGTTGAGGAAGCCGGCCACCTTTTTGTCGGGGATTCCCGGATTCACATTCGGATTGAAGACCTCGAGAAAATAGCGGAAGCGCTTGCGCTCGGCCTCGATCCGGAACTCCTGAAAATCGGCGAGCGACTTGTAGTCCCAATCGATGTTGTTCGTGAACGTGATCGAGTAGAGACCGAGATCGGCCCCCGTGAACGGTTGCGAACAATCCCCGGTAAGACGGCCGTATTTGATATGCTCGATCGTCGCCGTCCGGAACGAGCGCGACGGGTGGTCGGTCGGATACTTCCCTCCACGGACCGCCCACACGTCGGAAGTGTCATTGGCCCTGGCCGCGGGCGTGATCGGAGAATCCGCGAACACCTTTTCCCGGATGGCCAGCCGTTCCAGGTTCGATGCGGAAAGCAACATGATGTCCACGATGTCCTGATGGATGACATCCCGGATCTGTTGAAGATACTGGTCGAGTGTTTTCCAACAGCCTTCGGATTCGTTGTATCCGTGCCGGCAGGAACCGGCCTGGGGCCCGGGAGCGGTGACCCCGAACGCCATGTCCGCGTCCTTGGCGTCCGCAATGATGAAATCCTTCGCCCCCGAGGGATCGGCGAGGATGTTTGAGATTTTTTGGTCGAGCCTTTTCATGAGACAATAATTTTGAGACCCTTCCTGCGGAAGGGGACGGGTGGTTTTTTATCGGTGTGGAATTCGTCAAAATCCGCCCAATTCGCAAAAGAGACCAGCGTCGCCTGCAACCATTTGGACGCGTCCGCGAGGAGGATGGTCCGGTGGCTGCGCAAAATCCATTCCCGCTTCACGGCGGTCTCGAGAGGCTCGGTGGTTCCCGCGCCGTCCCCGCTGTGAAGACCGGAGGCCCCGATCAATGCGACATCGGCCCGCAGGCGGCTCAGGGCCGCGAGGGCAAGATCGCCGACCAGCGCGCCGCTGACGCTGCGCATTTCTCCGCCGAGGACCAGCAGCCGGGCCCGGAACTGCCGGTGGGTGGCGATGAGGGGCAGCGAGTTCGTGATGATCGTCAGGTCGGCCCGGCTCCGCAAAAGCCGGCCCGCCTCCAGGCAGGTGGTCCCGCTGTCGATGAAGACCGTCGCGCCCGGAGGGATCGCGCGGACGACCGACCCGGCGATCCGCCGCTTCGCCCGCACCGACAGGACCGCCTTCTGCCCGAAGCTTGGCTCGCTGGTGACCGCCCCGGGATGAAAGACCCCCCCATGCACACGGACCACCCGGTCACTCTGGTTCAGGAAGGCCAGATCCCTCCGAAGGGTGGCCGTGGAAATGCCCAGGATCTCCCGGAGCGCCCGCACCTCCATCCGCCGGTGTTTCCCGAGGAGGGCGAGGATTTTTTCATGGCGTTCATGAGCGAGCATGAGCGAATAAAACCGAAATGCGCGCTTTTGATCAACGCCTATTTCCCTTCAAAATCCCGGGGACACTGTTGAAAAACAGGGCTCGGCGCCTTCCGGGATCCCGGCAACGACCCCCCACCGGGGGGGGCCGCCACTCGCCCAGCGACATCCACGACACAACATTTTGTTGCCGCGCGGCGGCACACCCGCGCGCATGCGCTTGTTTCCGGACGTCCGAAAAAAATCCCGCCCCTCCGCCTACCTCTGCAGTTGGGTGTCGAGGAGGCAGACCGCGCTGCGGGTCTTTTCGTCTTCCTCGATGCGCCTCTTCACGAGCTTGCAGGCATGGATGACGGTGCCGTGATCTTTTCCCCCGAAGGCATCGCCGATGTCGCTGAGGGAAGACTTGGTCAGTTCGCGGGACAAATACATGGCGATCTGGCGCGGGAAGGCGATGTTTGCAGGACGCCGTTTGCTGGTCATGTCGGCAAGGCGGACATCGAAGTGCTCGGCGACCCGGCGCTGGATCTGGTCGATGGTCACGCTCTTGCGGGCCTGCTCCTGGAAAATATCGCGGAGAAGGTTTTCGATGACTTCCCGCGTGATCGGGCGGTCGCTCAGTGATTTGTAGGAGGCGACACGCATCAGGGCGCCCTCGAGGCGGCGGACGTTGTTGCGGATCTTGTCCGCGAGAAACTCGATCACCCACGCGTCGAGCTGGATGTTCAATCCGGCCGCCTTGCTGCGGAGGATCGCGATGCGGGTCTCGGAATCCGGGGGCTGGATCTCGGCGGTCATTCCCCACTCGAACCTCGAAACCAGCCGTTGCTCGAGTTTGTCGATTTCACTCGCGGGACGGTCGCTGGAGAGAACGACCTGTTTGTGGCCGTCGTGCAGGGCGTTGAACGTATGGAAGAATTCCTCCTGCGAGCGTTCCTTGCCGGCCAGGAACTGGATGTCATCGATCATGAGGACATCCGCGTGGCGGTATTTCTTCCGGAACTTCACGAGCGTCCCGTGCTGGATCGCATCGATGAATTCATTGGTGAACTGCTCGCTGGAAAGGTAAACGACTTTTGCGGATTTGCCCGCGGCGATCACATGGTGGCCGATCGCCTGCAGGAGGTGGGTTTTCCCGAGCCCGCTGCCGCCGTAAATGAAAAGCGGGTTGTAGGTCCTCGACGGAGCCTTGGCCACGGCCAACGCGGCGGAGTGCGCAAATTGGTTGTTCGAACCGACCACGAAGGAGTCGAATGTATTGCGCGTGTTCATCCCGGTCGCATTCGCGGAACCCGCCTTTTCCTTCGGTGTCCGCTGGGCGGGAGCCGGACGCGCCGGCAGTTCGTTTTCCGGGGACACGGTCGAGAAATGGACGGCGGTCACCGAGGGAATGACCTCGCGGACCGACTCCTCCAGAATGGGAAGATAGTTGCTCTCGATGAAAAATTGATGGATCGGGTTCGGCACGCAAAGTGTGATCGAGTCCCCGTCGAGCGCCGAGGCCGTGACTCCCGAAAACCACCGTTCATAACCATCCGCGCTCACCCGTTCGCGGATCCGCGTGGAAACCTCCGACCAAATATCCTTCGTCTCTGTGATCATGACTTTATCTTGAACCTCGTTTATTCTTCCCGCGACAAACAGCATTCCTCAAAGCATTCCAAAGAGGGGATTGAGACTTGCAGAATCTTTGCGACAAGCAAAGGCGGATTTGATTCTTCAAAATTCCTCCCCGCTTAAGTCGCTTCTTTTTAATTGATTGAACCCGAAAAAAAATTGGAGATCGTCTCCCCTTTTCACGACAAACGGCGCACCGTGCAATCGGTGGCCTGAACAGGGTGCAGCCAATCGAAAATTCCGGGGGGATTTATTCACAAGTTATTCACCGTCAGGCACTCTTGGTTTATCGTCGGGGGAGAAGTCACGATAAAAACACCATCCCCGCCACTCAAGAAAAAAACTCCGGATCCCGGCAAAAAAATTTGCCCTCCGTCCGCGGTTTGATCTTGACCCGCGCAATCCGGTGCCTCCGATCAAGTGGCGGCTTCGTTTTCCCGATCCCCTCGCACCCCCGTTCCGGTGGGAAAAAATATTCCGAGCCCGAACGTCACGGCGCTGCCGATAAAGACAAAATACGGCCATGCGATGGCCGGCCACCATGCGGGCAGAAGGATCCCAAACCGGAACTCATGCTTCACGGCTTCCCCGGCATCGTTCGTGACCTCCCAGAGCGGAATGGAAATTTTGCAGAGCACGAGCACGGCGAGAATTCCGATGATCATGGCAAAGACATTCGTCCGGTCGTTCCCGCGTCCGCGTGTGAGGACCCCGAGGAGAAAGACACCGAGCAGCGAACCGTAGGTATAGCCGAGAATTCCCAGCGCCAGCGGAATGATCGTGATGTTGGTATGCAGCACCGTGTAAGCCGCCCCGGTCGCCACGACAATCATCAGGATGCCGAAAATCGAGGTCGCCCACCGCGCGGCCTTCACCGATTGGCGGTCGGTGGCGGAGGGCCGGATGTAGGGCTGGTAAAAATCTTTGATGAACGAGGTGGCCAGCGCGTTGAGGGCGGCCGAGGTGGAGCCCATCATCGTGGCGAACACTCCGGCAATGATGAGTCCCCGGATTCCGACCGGCATCTCGTTGACAATGTAGTGCGCGAAGATCTCGTTGTCCCCGGCGGGCAGCGAGGGATCGGGCTGGACTTGGTAGCGCACCCACAGCAACAGGCCGACGGTCAGGAAGGACAGCACGATCGGGATGTCCGCGAATCCGCTCAGGACCAGCGAAAACCGGGACTTGGCGGTGTTCTCGGCGGTGAGCATGCGCTGGACCATGTCCTGATCGGTCCCGTGCGTGGCCATCGTGAAAAACGTGATGCCGATGATCGCCGCGAAGAGGGTGTATTCGGTTTGCAGCATTCCGGCCAGCGCCTCCCCGAATGGTTTCGTGGCATCCCAGCCGGTCTGGAACATGGAGAGCTTTTGTCCCGCGAGGTGTTCCTGCACGGTCCGCATTCCACCGGGAATGTCCTGAAGAATCGCGACGATTGAAAACAGGATGGCCCCGATCATCAGGCAGGCCTGGATGAGGTCGGTCCAGACGACCGCCTTGATCCCGCCGGCGGCCGTGTAAAGCGTGGTGACGAGCGTGACAAACACGATGCCCCAGAAATACGTCCAGAGGCCGATCTCCGAGCCCGGAAACAGGTAGCGATAGATGACGACGATGATGACGCCGCCGAGATACAGCCGCACGCCGATGCCCAGAACACGGGTGGCCAGGAAAATCCCGCTGGCCATGTTCTTCGTGCGCTCGCCGAACCGGAGGGTCAGGAACTCGTAGATGCTCTCGACCTTGTACCGGTAGTAGGGGGCGATGAAGAGCCACGCGATGATGATGCGCGCGAGGATCGTGCCGACCGCGAGTTGGGCGTAGGCGTAGCTCCTCGTCTTGAAGCCTTCGGCCGGTGCCCCGAGGAACGTGACCGCGCTGGTCTCGGCCGCGATGATCGAAGCCAGCACCGCCCACCAGGGAATCGAGTGGCCGCCGAGGGCGAAATCCTGGAGGGTCGCATTTTTCCGCGCCGCGTAGAGCCCGATGCCGACGATGCCGACGAAATAAACCGCGATGACCGCCCCGTCCACGCCCAGGTTCCACCAAGTCTGCGCGGGATGCATATCAGGGGCGGAGCGCCTTCAGGAGAACCTTCGAATTCCGTCCGCTGGCCTCGTATTTCGCCCGGCGTTCGGCGGGCAACAGGGATGGCTCGGCCGGGTTGTACCCGCCTTTTTGCTGCAGATAGCTGTAGGCCTGCGTGGAGAGCGCGAAGAGATTCTTCACGCCTTTTTCCCGCGCGAGATTCTCGACGAAGGCCATGAGCTTCCTGCCGTGACCCTGGTTCTCGTGCGCCCTGCTCACATGGAGGCAGGCCAGTTCCCCGGCGGATTCCACAGGGTAAAGGTGCAAGGCCACGCAGGCGATCGGCGAGCGGTCGATTTCCAGAAGCCAGTAGTCCTCGAGATGATCGAGGATCTCGGCGCGTGTCCGCCGCACGAGTTCCTCGTTGTGCACCGATTGCCGGATCAGCGACATCACCGCCCTCACATCTTTTTTGAAGATGCGCCGGATCTGCTGGTATTCGTTCGAATAGATCATCGTCCCGATGCCGTCATGGCTGAAGACCTCGTTGAGCAGCGCCTCGTTGACCCCGCCATCGAGCACATGCACCCGCGGCACCCCCTGCACGCAGGCCCTGGCCGCATATTCGAGTTTCGACACCACTCCGGGAGCGAACTCGGACCGCCGCTTTTTCAGAAGGTCCTGGGTCTCGGCCACCGACAGTTGACGGGGGAGATCCGCCGGGGCGGAAAAGGCGCTGCTCGGCGTCAGGTAAAGAATTTTGGCGGCGGAAAGTTCCCCGGCAATCTCCAGGGCGATGCTGTCGGAGTTGACCCGGTACGTCCTGCCCTCGCCGTCAAACCCGAGCGGGGGCACCACAGGGATGATCCCTTCGTCCAGCAGGAGCTTGAGCGCCTTGACATCGACCCGCTCGACTTTGCCCGTGTATTGCTGGTCGATTCCTCCCAGGATCCCCGCCGGGTGGGCGATGAGCGCGTTGATGTACGCCGCCCGCAGATCGACCGACGAGAGCCCCTCCATGATTTCGTTCGTGAGCCGGATGGCCGCATCGATGCTGAGCTGCAGGGTGGCCGGGTCGGTGAGGCCGATGCCATCGGAATTCGAAATGGCCAGCTCCCGCTCCGCCGCGAGCCTCTGGATCTGGTAGCTCGCCCCGTGGACAAGAACCACCTTGATGCTCAGCGACCTCAGGACCGCCAGATCGAGAAGCACGTTCGAAAAGTTTTCCGAGGCGACGACCTCGCCGTCCACGGCAACCACGAACGTGCGCTCCCGGAACCGGGGCACATATTGCAAAATCTCGCGCAAATCAGAAACGTTCACTTGGCTGGAATGAATGCGACAACTACCACAAGTCCCCGGAGAACACACAGGGGAAAATGAAAATGCCCGCAGGCAATCACGAAGCGGTCGGCCCGCCCCTCGCGTTTATCCCGAATCCAGCGATTCCTCGCGCAGGGGCGCAGAGATCGCGGAGAAAAGCGGTTTTCGGGTTTATACATCCCCCGGAAACCGGGCGCTCGATTTCTGGCATGACAAGCGGAAGTGAAGGGGTATTCGCCTCATGCCACGGCTTCCGCGGGCAGATCCCCCCGCAGGGCCCGCAGGATCGCGGACTCCAGCAGATCGGGATTTTCCAGCGCGGCCAGGATTCCGCAGCCGGGCAGAATCTCCATGGATGCGCGGGGGAGCTTGCGACAGATCGATGCCCCGCCATCCTGGGAAAATCCGGTCGCACGGTCGGGCCAGAGGATATGGACGGGAACAGGCACGTCGCGCAACCGGCGCTCGATGTCGAAGGCCATCCGCCCGCGCAAAAATCCCAGAATCGCGTGCTCCGCCCCGTATTGCTGGGCGCAGGTCGAGAGGATCGTCACCATCTCCTCGGTGAGCGACTCGGGATTCGCCAACGCGAACCGCGTGAGCCACGCGCGGACGAAGGGCGCCCGCGCAAGGTAGTTCCGGTAAAGAAATTGCCGCACGCCGGGGATGCCGCTGAGGGCCAGCATCCCCATCGCGCGCCAATTGCCGGATTCCTTCAATCCGGTGGGAAGGAAAAGCACCAGCCGCGAGAGGAGCTCGGGATGCCGCGCGGCCAGGAGCAGGGAAATCCCGGCGGTGAGCCCGCTGGCCACGACAAGCGGTTTTTGTCCGGGGCAGACCTCCCGGGTGAATTCCGCAATGGCCTCCGCATAATCCCCGGCATCCATCCGGGTCGCGGGGCGCTCCGATTCTCCGAAACCGATGATGTCCGGCACGATGACCTCGTGGTCCATCACGAAACGCGGATAAACCCGCGACCATTCGTAGGATGAGGCCCCGAGGAAAACCCCGTGCAAAAAAACCAGCGGCACGCCGGACCCGCTCACATGGTAGATCATCTCGCCGAAATTCGTCCGGGCCACCCGCGTGGCAAAGATCGCGGGGGAAATCGCGTCGGGGATCGGCCCCCGGACGGCGCGCTTCATGCCGTAGCGGAGCGCGAGCGCGAGGGCTCCGAGGACGCCGACACCGATGCCGAGGCCGAGCGCGGGTTTGCGTTTCCAGAGCTTCACAAAATCACTCGATCACCACGTCCTTCGCCCCCTTGACGACGGACCCGATCACAAGGCCCTTTGTCAGGCGCGCGGCTTTGCCGGCGAGCGCGGACGGGACGATGAGAACCATCCCGATGCCCATGTTGAAAACCTGGTACATCTCCTTCTGGGGCACCTGTCCGCCATGCTGGATCAACTCGAAGAGCATCGGCACCCTCCAGGCCCGGCTGTTGATCAACGCCCTGCAGCCATCGGGCAGAACACGCGGCAGATTGTCCAGGAGTCCCCCCCCTGTGATGTGCGCGGCCCCGTGCAGCATCCCCGCGGGCAAAGAAGCCATCAGAGGCTGGTAGTTGGGGTGAACCCGCAGGAGCTCGGCGGCCAGGGTGGATTTCATCCCGCGGGCCGGCTTGTTGAGCGGAAGACGCAGCTTCTGGAGCAGGACCTTGCGCGCCAGCGAATATCCGTTGGTGTGCAGCCCGTTGCCGCGCAGACCGATGAGGATGTCTCCCATACGGATTTTTGAACCGTCGAGCAGTTTGGGCCGGTCCACGACTCCGACGATCGTGCCCGCCAGGTCGTATTCCCCGGGATGATACATTCCCGGCAACTGGGCGGTCTCTCCGCCGATCAGGGCGCATCCCCCGGCCCGGCACGCCGTCGCAAAGCCCTTGAGAATCTGCCGAAAAACCACCGGATCCAGTTTCTCCCCCGCGATGTAATCCAGGAAAAAAAGCGGGCGCGCCCCGATCACGGCGATATCATTGATGCAGTGGTTCACCAGATCCTGGCCGATCGTGTCGTGACGCCCGGTGGCGAACGCAATTTTCAACTTGGTGCCGACCCCGTCCACACTGGAAACCAGAACCGGGTCGCGCAGGCCCTTGAAATTCGGACGGAACAGGCCCCCGAATCCGCCGATCTTTCCGAGCACTTCCGGCCCGTGCGTCGAAGCGGCGAGATCCTGGATCCCCCTTTTGACACGGTTTCCGAGGTCCACATCCACCCCGGCTTCGGCATAGGCTTTGAGTTTGCGTGGCATTTCAGAGGAGGCGGTTGGAGTCCGGTTCGAGCAGACGGGCGTTGCCGCGGCGTTTTTCCATGATGAGTTTGTCGAAATTGGCGTCGAAAGGCACGGGATAGTCCCCGTTGAAGCAGGCCATGCAGAACTCGTTGTAGGGACGCCCGGTGGCCCGGACCATGCCCTCGACGTTCAGGTACCCGATCGAGTCCGCGCCGAGATACTTGCAGATTTCCTCGTGCGTACACTGGTTCGCGATGAGCTTTTCCGGATCGGGAAAATCAATGCCGTAGTAACAGGCATGCTTGTGGGGGGGGCAACTGATCCGCATGTGAACCTCCTTGGCGCCGTTCTCGCGGAGATTGATCACCCGCGTGCGGGCGGTCGTTCCCCTCACGATCGAATCGTCCACCACCACCACCCGCTTTCCTTCCACCGCCTCCCGGATGAGGTTCAACTTCACCCGGACGTTGAAGTCCCGGATGAGCTGGGTGGGTTGGATGAATGTCCGTCCGATATAGTGGTTCCGGACGAAGGCGGGGAAATACGGGATGTTCAATTCCTCGGCAAACCCGAGCGCCGCATAGATCCCCGAGTCGGGCACGGGAACCACGAGATCCGCCTCCGCCGGACACAGCCTCGCCAGCTCCCGTCCCATTTCCATGCGCACCTTGCTGACATTGATTCCGCCGATGTTGCTGTCCGGCCTCGCGAAATACACATACTCGAACATGCAGAAGGCGCTCTTGCTGGCCTTGAACGGCCATTCGCTGCGGATGCCGTTGTTGTCGATGATGACGACCTCTCCGGGCACGATGTCCCGGATGAACTCGGCGTGGATCAGATCGAACGCGCAGCTCTCGGAGGCCAGCACATACGCCCCGTCCAATTTCCCCAGACAGAGCGGACGGAACCCCTGCGGATCGCGGAACCCGATGATCTCCCGCTCGCCCATGAGGACGATCGAAAAAGCCCCTTCGAGCCTTCGCAACGCCGCCAGCCCCCCGCCGGACCCGCGCGGTTGGGCGAGAAGATGGAGGACGATCTCGCTGTCCACGGTGGTTTGAAAAATCGATCCCCGGGCCTCCAATTCCGTGCGGAGGGACGCGGCGTTCACGAGGTTGCCATTGTGGGCCACGGCCAACTGACCGCGCGCCGTGTCGACCACGAACGGCTGCGCATTTTTGACATTGCTGGAACCGGTCGTCGAGTATCTCACATGCCCGATGGCGCGCGTTCCTGAAAGCCGTTCCAACTCGTCCATCGTGAACACCTGCGAGACGAGCCCCATGCCCTTGTGGACCTGGAATGCCTGCTCAGAGCCCTTCGCCGAGACGATCCCCGCACTTTCCTGCCCCCGGTGTTGGAGGGCGAACAGCCCGTAATATGTCAGCAGCGTGGCATCGGGATGGCCGAAAACAGCAAAAACGCCGCATTCATCCCTGGGTTTGTGGTGCGTGAACAAAAGTGAATTCAAGTCTTGAGCGGCCACATTGGACCGGGTTCTGCCCGCGATCAAGACCGGAATGTCGATTCCCCGCGCAGAGGGGCGCATCACGGGAAAGCCACATGGTAGGCGGGACGTCCCGGCCGCCGCGAAAGTCCTTCCGGACAGCCCAGAGGTCTGTCCCTACCTTTGTTTCCAGCACCTATGCCGGGGCGGGCGATCCGAGTCCTCCCGGCGGGAGTTCGGGCTTGATGGTTTCCGGAGGCCCGGAAGCGATGCCGGCGGGCGGCGGCGGGGCGACTCCCATGATCGGCGGGTTCCTGATTTCTCCGAACTCGATGATTTCCTCCTGAATAACTGGCCTTCTTTTTACACAGCCGCAACGAGTTGCAATCCAAGAGCTGCGGCTTGTCTTTCAAGGTTTCGGCGTCGGCGGGCGGCTGTTTGCGGGGTTGTTTTGAAAGCTTC
>JBAYWC010000087.1:0-11143 GCA_041674265.1 Terrimicrobiaceae bacterium | reverse complement strand
TCCACCCTGGCCCGGGAATGCGGCATCCAAGAGGACCCGCATGAAAACGATCTCTACGCTGCATGGACTGGCTGCTGCCACGCCAGAACCGCATCGAAAAAGCCCTTGCCTCCCGCCACCTCGGCGAAGGCTCTCTGGTCCTCTACGACCCGAGCTCGAGCTACTTCGAGGGAAAGCAATGCCCGCTGGCCAAACTCGGCCACAACCGCGACGGCAAAAAAGGAAAACTCCAGACCGGATACGGACTGCTCTGCAATGGGGCCGGAACCCCCGTGGCCATCGAGGTCTTCGAGGGGGACACCGCCGAGGCCTTCAATAATATCGTCAGCAGGGTTCTCCACAAAGCCTGCGGCGTTTCCAACCTGGACTATCTGTTCCTCAAACTGCGCCAAGAATCACTGCCAATTTGAAAAAGCGCCCGTTTTTTCGAGAGGCCGCGGATGATCACATAGAAGACCGGCGTGAGGAAGATGCCGAAAAATGTGACGCCCAGCATGCCGGAAAAGACCGCCGTTCCGAGGGCCTGCCTCATCTCCGCTCCCGGTCCAGAGGCGACCACCAGCGGAACGACGCCGAGAATGAAGGCGAAGGAGGTCATCAAAATCGGGCGCAGCCGGAGCCGGCAGGATTCGACGACCGCGGCAAAGCGGTCATTTCCGCCATCCTCGAGTTGCTTGGCAAACTCGACGATGAGGATGGCATTCTTGCAGGCCAGGCCGACGAGCACGATGAATCCGATCTGGGTGAAGATGTTGTTGTCGAGGCCCCTGAGGAGGACGCCCGCAATCGCGGAAAGCAGGCACATCGGAACGATGAGGATGATGGCCATCGGCAGCGACCAGCTCTCGTATTGCGCGGCGAGCGTGAGAAAGACGAAGAGCACGCAGAGCGGGAAGATGAAGAGCGCCACGTTTCCGGCAAGGATCTGCTGGTAGGTGAGATCCGTCCACTCGAAGCCCATGCTGCGGGGGAGATTTTTTTCCGAGAGGTTTTGCATGATCGTCACCGCCTGGCCGGAGCTCACGCCGGATGCGGTCCCTCCGACGATGTCCGCGGCCGGATAAAGGTTGTAGCGCTGGACCGAGCCGGGGGCGGTGATTTCGGAAACGGCGGCCAGTGTGGCCAGGGGGACCATCGCTCCGGAATTGCCGCGGGCCTTGAGCCTGAGGATGTCTTCGGGCAACACGCGGAACCGGGAGTCCGCCTGGGCGTTGACCTGGAACGAGCGCCCGAAAAGCGTGATGTCATTCACATACGCCGACCCGAGGAAAATCTGCAGCGTGCTGAAAATATTGCTCAGCGGAACATCGAGGGATTTGGCCTTCACGCGGTCGATATCCAAAAAGAGCTGGGGTGTGCCGGAGCTGAAGCTGGAGAAGACGTTCGTGAGGTCCGTGTCTTTTTCCGCGGCGCCGACCAGGTTCTGCGCGGCCTCTTCGAGCGCATTGTAGCCCATTCCCCCGCGGTCCTGGACCATCAGGCGGAAGCCGCCGGTGCTCCCCAACCCATCGACGGGAGGGGGGCCAAAAACCCCGGTGAGCGCCTGCGGGATCTGCGAAAGCTTCGCGTTGAGCTGCCGGGCAATGGCCGCGCCGGAAAGCCCGGGGGACTTGCGTTTCCCGAAGTCCTCGAGAATCACAAAAATGGTGGCGGCATTCGAAATGTTCGATCCGGAAACCACGGACAGCCCGCTGATGACCAGCGTGTGCGCGACTCCGCCGGTCCCGCGGATGATTTTATCCGCCGCCTCGGCGACCGCCTTGGTGCGGTCGATCGAGGAGGCGTCCGGGAGCTGGACGTTGGCGATGAGGTAGCCTTTGTCCTGCTGCGGGATGAATCCCACCGGCGTCTTCAAAAATCCGAGGCCGGTCAGCCCGAGAAGAATGACGTAGAGGACCACGACGAACGCCGTCATCCGCGTCAGCCCGGACACGGCCTCGCCGTAGCGGCGGGTGACTTTTTCAAAAACCGCGTTGAACCCCCGGAACAGCCAGCCGAACACGGCGTCGAGGAGGCGCGCGAAGGCGTCTTTTTTTGCGCCGGGCGGCTGGAGCAGGAGCGCGGCGAGGGCGGGGCTGAGGGTCACGGAATTGAAGGCGGAAATGACCGTCGAGACCGCGATGGTCAGCGCGAACTGGCGGTAGAACTCGCCGGAAATTCCCGTGATGAACGCCGTCGGAACGAAGACAGCCGTCAGCACGAGCGACACGGCGATCACGGCCCCGAAAACCTCGGTCATGGCTTTCTTCGCGGCCTCCACGGGCCCCATGCCCAGGTGGAGGTTGCGTTCCACATTTTCCACGACCACGATCGCGTCATCGACGACGATGCCGATGGCGAGCACGATGCCGAAGAGCGAAATGTTGTTGAGCGAAAACCCGAAGGCCGCCATGGCGGCGAAGGTTCCGATCAACGACACCGGAACGGCGATCAGCGGGATGATGGTCGCCCGCCAGGATTGCAGGAAGAGCAGGACGACGAGGATCACAAGCGCGATCGCCTCGAAGAGCGTGTGGACAACCGATTTGACGGATTCCTGGACGAACCCTGTGGTGTCGTAGTCGATCCGGTATTCCATGCCGTCCGGGAAACGGGCTTTCAATTCCTCCATGAGCTTCCGGATGCTTTTCGCGGTCTCCAGCGCGTTGCCTCCGGGCTGCTGGTAGATGGCGAGCCCGACGGTCGGCCGTCCGTCCAGCGTGCTGTCGATGTTGTAGGTCTTCGCGCCGAGTTCGGCGCGGCCGATGTCCCCGAGGCGGACGATCTCGCCCCGCGACCCCTGCTTGGCCACGATCTGCTCGAACTCGTCCGGGCTCGTAAGCCGGCCCTGGGTGTTCACCGTGTATTGGAAGGCCGTGCCGGCGGGAGCCGGCGGCGCGCCAATCGTCCCCGCCGCGACCTGCACGTTTTGTTCGCGGATGGCCGAGACGACATCCTCCGCCGCGAGCCCCCGCGCGGAGAGCTTCTCGGGATCGAGCCAGATCCGCATGCTGTATTCGTAGCCGAAGATGCTGATGTCGCCGACGCCGTTCACGCGGGCGAGGGCGTCCTTGAGCTGCAGGATGGCGTAGTTGCCGAGATACAGCGCATCGAAGCGGTTGTCCGGGGAGACGAGGTTGACGACCATCATCATCGAGGCCGACTGCTTTTTGACCGCGACGCCGTTTCGGCGGACATCCTCCGGGAGGAGCGGGAGCGCGAGGTTCACGCGGTTCTGCGTGAGCACCTGCGCGGTATCGAGGTTGGTTCCGAGCTTGAAGGTGATCGTGAGCGCGTAGGAGCCGTCGCCGTTCGATTGCGACGACATGTAGAGCATGTTTTCGACGCCGTTGATCTGCTGCTCGACCGGGGCGCCGATCGTCTCGGCGACGGTTGTGGCATCGGCGCCCGGATAACTGGCGGCGACCTGCACCGTCGGCGGCGTGATCTCCGGGTACTGGGCGACCGGCAGCACCATCAGCGCCACCGCTCCGACGATCGTGATGAGGATCGACAGCACCGAGGCGAAGATCGGGCGGTCGATGAAGAAATGGCTGATGTTCACGGATTGGTTCCCGTGGTGGTTGCGGGCACGGCGGCGGGAAGCCCGTTGCCGCTCCACGGCTTCGTGGTGACCTTTTCGCCCACGCGCGCTTTCATGAGGCCCTCGACGATGACATTTTCCCCCGCTTCGAGGCGCTGCCCTGTGACCGCCCGCCAGCCGTCATCCTGGATGGCTCCGGGTTCGACACGGCGGTAGTCCACCGTGCCGTCCGCCTGGACGATGAGGACGAACTTTTGTCCCTGGTCGGTCCCGATGCATTCCTGGGGGACGAGAAGGGTTTTGTATTTCGGACCGCCCGGGAAGCGGAGGCGGACAAACATGCCCGGGCCGAGCAGGTTCGAGTTGTCCTCGAAGACACCGCGGAGCGAGATCGTGCCGGTGGCGCTGTTGAGCCGGTTGTCGGCGAAGTCGATATACCCTTCGTGGGGGAAGCCTTTTTCGTCCGCGAGCTGGAGGTGGATCGGGGTTTCGGGGTGCTGTTTTTGTTCCGGCGCATCCCCCGCCTTGCGCTCCGAGTTCTGCAGCCGGATGTATTTCAGGAGCTGTCGCTCGTCGATGTCCGCGTAGGCGTAGATGGGGTTTGTGGACACGATGACCGTGAGCGGCTCCTTCATGTCCGGGGTGACGAGATTTCCCGGAGTGATGGCGGCTTTGCTGGTCTGTCCGTCAATCGGCGCGGTGATGCTCGTGAACTCCAGGTTCAGCTTCGAGGTGTCCAGATCCGCCTTGGCGGACGCGAGCCCTCCCTGGGCCTTGAGATAGGCGGCGGCTTTGCCATCGAAGTCCTGGGCGGAGATCGCGTTTTTTTGGCGCAGTTCGCGGGAGCGGTTGTATTCGATGCCCGCGAGTTGGAGATCCGCCTGCGCCTTGTCGAATTCCGCCTGGGCCCGGTCGAGGTCGGCCTGGTAGGGCCTCGGATCGATCACGAACAGCACATCGCCTTTTTTCACATCCTGGCCGTCCTTGAATTTTGTCTCGGTGAGATACCCGCTGACCCGCGCGCGGACATCGACGGTTTGAACCGCTTCCGTCCGGCCCGTGAACACCACGAAGTCCTGGATCTCCCGCTCCTGGACCGGGGTCACGGTGACCAAAGGAGGCGGAGGCGGGGACCCGGATTCCTGGGTGCAGGAGTTGAGCGCGAGAAGAAGGGGAAGAGCGAAGGGAAAAAGCGGGGACGAACGGAGCCAGGCGGGAGGGTTCATATCCATACCGCCAAGCCGTATAGTGGAACCCGAAGGCAAAAGGAATGAGAAACCCACCGCCCTGGCTTTATTGCAACCCCACTATGCGCCACATACCGCGACTCTTTTCTTGTCTTGCGCCGCACGGAAATCGGGCGGGGAAGGCTGCGGCGTTTTCAGCCGCCGGATTTTTCAGCGAGCAAGCCGTTGACTTTTTCCATGACGGCGAAAGCATCGGCCACGTAGAGGACATCGGCCTTGCCGCGGGCCCACCCGCAATTGGGGTCGAGGCTGATCGCCCGGCGTTCGCCGATGAACCGCCAGCCGACCGTGTGGGGCTCCTCGCCGTGACAACATGTCGAGAGTCCCTTGGCATGGCGCGGGGTTGAGCCGGTCTGGCCAATCTGGTTCATGTGGGTGAGGAATGGAAGGGTCGCCTGTCCCTCGCCGCTTAAATCGACAAGCGATTTCGTGCTGCCGAGCGAGGCGCGGGCGTGGCGAAGGAAACCGAGGATCAATTTCTCCGCTTCCGCCGTTTTCACCTGGCCGTCGGGTTGCTTCTTGGTCCAGCCGGCGCCGGTCACAAAAAGCAAATCCGCATCCGGGCGGATCGTCTGTTGATCGGCTGCCGGGGACTCGATGCCGGTCACCTTCGAGCGAACGGCGGGCGGAGCGCAGGGAACCGCCTCCACTGTCGCCGAGCCTGCCGCTCCCTGCCATGCGGGAGCGATTCCGCCCTCGACGGCCAGCAGCCAGGGCCGCCCGGAGCGGCTCAGGATGCCTTCCATCCGCTGACGGTAATACCAGCGCGCAATCGCGGGCGAGCCATCGATCACGGAAAGTCCGGTGACATGGCTGTCCGCGCGCCCGCCGAGACGGTGGGCCACGCCGGCCAGAATCCGGTTCCACCGCGGCCCGGAGGGTCCGATGACAATCGTGGCACCGGCAGCGCGGCAAAGCTCCCCGGCCGCCGCCGCGTCCGTCGCATACCGGGGCTGCGCGAATTCCGCTCCGGTCACGGAGAAGAACCTTGCGGCGCCGCAGGAGGCAATGCCATCCGCGGCGGCCCGGGGATCATCCCCCCACAGGCCGACGGAGAGGGCGATCCCGAGCGAGTCGGCGAGTTGCCTGGCCGTGGCGAGTGCCTCGAGGGCATTTTTGGAAAGCGGGGATCCCGCTTCGGTTGAAGAAAGAAAAAGCAGTGTTTCCATGTCAATTATTTGTTGGTGATCCAATCCACGATCTCGGCGGCGATTTGATCCGGCGGCAGGTCCTTGACGACTTTCGTGTCGCGGGATTGTTTCGGGAGTGAGACGGAATGGAACTTCACGCCATCCGCGCCAACTTTCGCCGGCTTCGCTTTTTGAAGGGCCGGCATGATCGCGCGCATGTTCGCCATGCCCACCTGCGGATTGTTTCGCGGCTCGGGAAGATTTCCGGTCGCCCAACCAAGCAGGACCGGCGGAGCCTCGCAAATCGAGACCTGGTGCTGTCCGCCTTCGATCCGCTCAAGGATCCTGAGCGATCCGTCGGCTTCGGTCCCGATTTCGTCAACTCCCTGGAACTGGTCGGTGATCCCGAGGATCTCGCCGACAATCTGCATCGTCGCCCCGGCTCCGCGCGAGGCCGACTCCCATCCGCCGAAGACAAGCAGGCGCGCGGGGTCGATTCCCGGGATCGCCCGGATGGCCTCCGCAAGAGCGGTGGCGGTTTCGGTGGCGTCGGTGAAGCCGCTCGCCGAACCATCCAGCGCGACCAGCTCGAACGGCGCCTTCTGGGCCAGCGTCATCATCGCCTGCTGGAGCTTGGCCTTGGGGCCGAGAGCGACGAGCCAGACCTTGCTGCCGGGATTTTTCGCGGCCAGACCGGCCGCTTCGTAAAGCGCGTGGCCCGCCCAGGGATCGAGCCAGGCGGGAAGCATCATTTCATTTTTCAGAGCCGGACCCGCGGGACCGGAAACCGGCTCCAGGGTCTGGAGAGGATCGGGAACAACGCTCCCACAAACGACGATTTGATATTCAGGCATAAGTTTAGTTTTCCGCCGAGTGCAGTCCGCCCGCGCCCGCATGAAATTCGATGAGGCCGTTTTCGGGGTCCTTCGGGTTTCCCCGGGCGCAATTCCACAAGCACGCGCCGCAATGGATGCACTTCTCGCGATCGAACGCGGGCCGCCCGTTCTCGCCGGGATAAATCGCCTGGCCCGAGCACATTTCGATGCAGATCTTGCTGCCGCAAGATTTGCAGTCACCCGGATAAAGGAACTCGACATGATCCGCGTATCCCGCCGGAGCCTGGACTTTGCCGCCGATGAGCAGGGCGTCCTGATGGGAAACGAGCAGTTCTCCATCGAAGGGAATGGCCGGCCAACCCGCGCGCTCCATCAGGGCGTCATGGGCGGAGATCCCCCTGGCATCGGATTCCCGGCGAATGGCTTGGATTTCTTTCGGCGGGATCCGTCCGCGATAATATTCCCCGAGGTCTGGCACGCGACGATGAGGCGGCATGGGTTTTCCCGGCATGGAGACGAAACCTTTGGTCAGCCCCGTGACCATCATGCCGATCATCCCGGGGATGATCCCGCGCTGGAATCCGTCGCGGGCGCGGGCGGCGGTGCGGCCTTCCTTGTCCACCCAGCTCCCGCGTCGCCGGCTGACATAGGCAGACTCGAGGTTTTCGGCGGTGAAGGGTTGCTTGTTTTTGAGAATTTCGAGGACCCCCTCGGCGAGCATCACGCCGGTCGTCCACGCCTCGTCGAGCCCGGAATTCGTGAGGACATTGGTGCTGCCGCTGCCCTCGCCGATGCGCGCATAGCCATTGCCCGCCAGCCGCGGTTCGCCACGTCTGCCGGATTCCTGGAGGGTCTTGGCTCCCCATGAGCGGAGGCGTCCGCCTTTGACATGACGCCAGATCGCGGGGTGGAGCATCCAGTGCTGGAGATACCGGTAAGCCGTGCGGGCGGGATTGTCGAACCACGAGGGAACGAAGATCCCCATCGAGGCCACGCGATTCGGATGAACGTAGAAAAACCCAAAGATCTCCGGCTCGGGGTAGCCGAGCGTATGGAGGACCGTGCCGGGATCGAGTTCGCAGGTCTCCGGCAAATCGACGACAAACTTCATGCCGAGCGCCCAATCGTGCGCATGGTGGCCGTCGGGAATGCCGAACGCCTTGTCGAGTTGCCGCCCAATCGCCCCGACCGGACCGTCCGCCACGACGGTCAATCCCGCGCGCACCTCCATGCCGGGCAGGAATCCATCGGCAGGTTTCCCCTCTTTCGTGACCCCCTGGTCCACGAGACGGATGCCGGCCACCCCGCCAGCCTCGACGAGAGCTTCGCCCACCGGGCTTCCGGGCCAAATCTGCACGGCACCCGAACCCATCACCTGCTGGCCGACCCATTGGTTGAACTGCCCCATCGAGAGGACGAGTCCGCCATGCTTGTCGAGGAAATCTGGCGTCCACGGGAGTTCCATCGCGTCATCCCTGACGCCCAGGATGCCACCCATGACCCGGATCGCGGCATCGGCGGCCCGCATGAGAACCGGACGGCGGCTGGCTCCGACCGGATCCAGCAGGTAGAGGATTTTTTCGCCTTTCACCGGCGCCGTCATGGGAATCTGCGCGGAATCGAGATCCGGAAAACTTTCGCGGAGCCCGCGGGCCCGCGTGACCGCGCCCGAGACTCCGAAGCCGAGGTCGTCCGCCCGTTCGTAGCAGAGAACCTGGAGCGGCAGGCCCGGGGCTGCCGGGCTTTCGATCGCCGTCGATCCATCCTCATTGAGGATCGCCCGGGAAAGGGTTGTCAAAAACCCTCCCGCCGCCGGACCGAAACCGACGCAGACAATGTCGGCCTCCATGCGGGGACGCTCGATTCCGGAATTTTCCAAACTTGTCACTGCGGGTAATCGAGCGCCTCGGGAATCATGACCTGCGACAGCGCAACCGCCGCGCGGTCCTTGGCAAGGCGTGATCCCGTGAGGCAGACGTTCAATTTGCCATTCAAGCGCAGGAACGGCTGCAAGGCCGACACCTCCGGACACGGCCCCGCTTTGACGGGATGTTTCTGCGAGTCCTCATGAAAATCTCCGGTTCCGCGCGCGGCCCCGGCGATGCCCGGGATGATCCCCTCGAGCTCGTCGAGCTCGGAAGTCCCATAACATGCGGCGCACGCCTCCTCGGTCCATTCGGGATGGCGGTTGTATCCGAAGACAAGGTCGGCGCAGACCCGCGAGACTTCGCCCGCCGCACGGGCCGCCTGCACATGGCAGAGCGAGGTGAGGAACGACAGGGCGCCCGGAAGTTCCTCGGCCACCGAGGGCTGGGATTGCGCGGATTGTCCCAGATTCACCACATCGAGGATCTGCTGCCGCGAGGCCAGCAGCCAGCAAAGCGCGTCGGCCAGCGGGAATGTGACCCCCTGCCGGTTGCTCTGATAAAGTTTCTGCCCGTTGGCATCGGTGGCGGTTTGCAGGTGGCGCAGCGTCCAGAGCCAGAGCTGCATGGCGGAAGCCAGCAGGCACGCGCCGGTTTCCGGCTGCCCGGAGGCATTCTGCCGGAGATCCCGGGTCCAATTCTCGAATTGGGCCAGGAAGACCGGGTTCGTCATCGTCAGCGACATCTGGCGCCGCTGGACCGCCTCGGGCCCCTCATACGTCGCCTCGAGCTGGGCATCCATCCACTTGTGGCCGAGGAACCCGGGACAATCCTCCGTGACCCCATAGCCGCCCATCAAACTGACCGCCTCGCGCATCATGTTCGCTCCATGACCGGTATTCCAAAGTTTGCAGGCGGGACAAAAAACATTCGCCTGCGCGTCGAGCAGGGCGAATTGAACCAGCGGATCTTCGCGGAGCGCGGCAAGCCGGGATTCATCCGGCGAGGCTTCGCGGGAGAGCCGCAGATACTCGATCGCCTCGTCTCCCAGCTTGGCAATCGCCTTGAATGCGGCCCGGCCGGCAAGCTTCCGTTCCGCAAAAATCCGGTCCTTTTCCTTTTCCAGCGGATCCAATGTATCGAACATCCTCGCGGCCTCGAAACCGAGCGCCGCGCTGGCCTCGCCGGTCGCCCACACATCCACCAGCCGGTGCAGGACATCCTGTTTCGTCTGCAGGCCGAGATCGTAACGCGGCGAACCGGGCTCGCCGGCTTCCCCTCCGCGGAATCGCGCCCGCTGGTACCGGATGATCGGTTCGACGGCGGAGAGCAGCTTGGCCGAAGTCATCAACCCGACCGTGACCCGCGTGCGGCGGAAGACCGCTTCGATCACCTCGCCATGACTGAAATTCGGAACGATCACCCCGTCCTTGACCGTGTATCCGCCCACGATCCGGCTCGCCGGAACCTGGAGGCTGAACACCGGATCGCGCGTCGAGGAAAGCTGGTGGACGAGCTTGCGGGTCGGAATCCCTCGATCCCAAATCCCCTGGTCGCCCTTTTCCAAAATCACAAGGCAGCTTCCCTTGATCCGGGGATCGGCGGAGTCCACGGCGGCGGTCACGACATTCGCGAATCCCATGTTGGTGATGAACCGCCCGCGCTTGTCCACATGCAGGACCGGCTCTTCCCCGTCGTTCCACGAAACGACGCGCACCTTGCCGCCAAGCAACCCGGTCTCGACACCCACGAACGGAATCGGCTCGGTGAGCGCAAACGCGGCGCGGACCGGTGCCCGTCCTTCCGCCGGAGCCGCAAGCCACATATAATGGTCGCGCTGCGCGGCGGTCCCCCGCTCATGGATCGGGGCCAGACCCAGGTTGCCGGCCAGACTGCACGTCGCCGCCCCCGCGTCGACCCAGGACAACTCGAATGCCACCAGCGCCAGCGCCAGATTCTTCGGTCCCTCGATGAACCCGCCGTATTCCGGCTCCAGAAAAACCGAGGTGATCCCCGATCCGTCGAACACATCGAGAAGGGAATTTTTTTCGTCCGTCCATTCGTGGCTGTTCCGCGCCCCGTTGGCCACAATCCGGGCCACCGGTCCCCGGGCCACCGCCCGCACCGATTGCACGAACATGGAAAGATCGTAACGGTCGACGAAGCGCCAAAGAATCGCTCGAAGCTCGTCGGATGGCAGGGTCTGCAGTGAGGGAGTTGTGGGTTCCATGGGAATTCCAAACCTTCATACCTCCCGGCATCAGGCCCCGCGACGCGAAACGCCGGGAACCTTGACCCCCATCACGTTTCCCAAGGGGAAGAAGGGCAACTTGGGGATCGGCAAATGCAATGCCCTCTTCCCGTATGCTTTTCCCTGTGACCGGCTGCGCCGTTTCCTGGTTCACGAAAAATTCCAAATACTTTGCATTTTTCGCCGGATCGTGATATGCGGGAAGGCTCCTGCCGCGGGGAGTAGGCCGGTATTCCAGTGGTGGCGCGGCGTTGTGCCGCGACCCCGTTGTTCAGCATGGTCGCAGCTTCC
>JBAYWC010000086.1:0-11258 GCA_041674265.1 Terrimicrobiaceae bacterium | reverse complement strand
TCGTGATGGTTGTTTACGATGCGGTGCAAGGCTATTGCAAAGGGTGCCGACTTTATCACACCGTTCGTCCATTGCAGATCGTCGAAAATCACCGGGCTACTTTGAGGTTGATGCGCTACGTCATGTTCGTCGAGTTGTTGTTCACCCTCACCATCGTCTCCGTGTAGTCCGGCAACTCGGGTGCCATCACAAACGCCAAATCTGCTGAGGAACTGGCGTGATGGGAAACCTCGATGACCTCTCCCAACGCTGCGACCTGTGCCGCGAGTCCGTTCGCGAGTGCCTTGCGGTCTTCGACCGCCGCCTCCTTGCCCTCGAAATCATCGTGCGCGGAGAGGACGGCCGCAATGGCATGAAAGCGCAGCTCACGGCTCTCTGCACACGGTTTGACGCCTTCGAGAAGAAGGCGATCCGATGGATTGCTATCGGGACGTCCCTTCCGGGCGTCGTTGTCGCCGTGGTCGCGATGCTGAAGTTTATCGGGCGGCTTTGACGCCCGAAGGTTAACAGAAAACAGCCCATCGTTAAAGATAACTGCGCATTCTTAACGATTGCGCTTGCGCCGTTAAGTTTCATACGGCATTCTCCAGCCATGAAACGAGGGCTTCAGGGCCAATATCTGACCATCTCCACAGTTGGAGAGCAGGCCAGCACTTTTGTGCCGAAGCCGCTTCCTCCTGCGCCTCCGGTTGAATGGTCTGCCGAGCTTCAGTCCCAGTTCGCAGCGGCTCATGCGGTGCTGGGAAGGTTGGATGGCATCTCTTCTATTCTTCCGAAAACGTCTGTGTTCCTTTACAGCTATGTGCGGAAGGAAGCTGTGCTTTCCTCGCAAATCGAGGGAACCCAGTCCTCTCTGTCCGATCTGCTTTTGTTCGAGAACGAGGAGGCCCCGGGCGTTCCACTCGACGACGTTCAGGAGGTTTCCAATTACGTTTCGGCTCTTGAACATGGCATGAGACGATTACGGGAGGGGTTCCCGATTTCCCTGCGGCTGATTTGTGAACTGCACGAGATCCTCCTTTCCAAGGGCAGGGGCAGCCGAAAGAACCCGGGGGAATTCCGCACGAGCCAGAACTGGATCGGGGGAACTCGCCCGGGAAACGCCCGGTTTGTGCCGCCGCCACCGCAGGAAGTCATGCCGTGTCTGGATCGGTTGGAGAAGTTCATCCACGATGAGCCTGAAAAGACCCCCCCTCTACTCAAGGCAGCGTTGGCGCACGTTCAGTTTGAGACGATCCATCCATTCCTCGACGGCAACGGGCGGGTTGGACGCCTCTTGATTACCCTGCTGCTTTGCGCGGAAGGAACCCTTCGCCAGCCGCTGCTTTACCTGAGTCTGTTCTTTAAAACGCACCGAAGCCTCTATTACGACCTGCTCAACCAGATCCGGGAAGACGGTGACTGGGAGACTTGGCTTATGTTCTTTTTCGAGGGAGTTGCGGTAACGGGAGAGCAGGCATTTCAAACCGCCTCTCGGCTCATCGATCTCTTTAAGGCGGATCAGGATCGTATCGCCGGAATTGGCCGGGCCGCCCATTCTGCGCGAAAATTGCACCGACATTTCCAAGCCCACCCAGTTGGCTCCGTCCGGGAGGCCAGAGCTTCCCTCAATCTCTCGATTCCAACCCTGCATTCGGCGGCAAAGCATCTGGTGCGCCTCGGCATCCTCCGGGAGTTGCCCACGAAGGGAACAACACATCTCTATGCCTACGGGGCTTACTTGGACGCTCTCAACGCAGATTCAGAGCAGGGTTAAACGCTCTCTGTCGCGACGAACCTTTTGGCCGTCTTTGCGCACGGTCTCGACAAACTGCTCGGTGATGGAACCGCGACGGATTTGATCGAGGTCTTCTATCTGGGAGAGAAGTTGGCGGCGGCGGGCGTGGAGTTGGGCGACGGTGGATGGGGCCGGCATGATGTAGTATTAGATACTACACTTTCACGGGAAAAAAAGGGGGGATTTGCCAAAGCCTCTTTTTTGTCATGCACCCCAACAGTGCATCCAGCTTGACGCAGGTTCGCAATCTGCTCACCTTCGGGCAGCCAATCGAATCCCTCATTTCACCCGAAATTCCTTTTCGAGCAATGACTCGAGGTCGCGCGCGGCGGATTCGAGTTCGTCGTGAAGCGGGGTCCGATCTGTGGTCGTCAGCGCATTGGCGCATCGCTGGGCGATTGCACGGTTCGGGTTGGGATCGGCGACCCGGGCGATGAGCGCATTGACCCGGTCGGCGAGATGACGGGCCCGCGCAATTTTTTGCAGGGCCGAGGCTTCGGTGGTTTCGCCTGCCGTGACGCGGAGGAGCTGGCGGCAGTGGAAATTCCGGCAGCGATTCGGCCGCTGCTCATAGATTGCGCAACGGCCCCCTTGATGGGCGGGGCAGGGTTGGAGAAAAAAGGTTTTCCGCTTGATTTTCAGGCCCAGCGCCGAGAGTGCGCGCGCGGAATCCCCGGGCTGCAACAGGACCGAGTGAAAAAGCACCCCGTTGCAACACATGCCGCATGCGGCGCAAAGACGGGCGGCTGCGGAAGTTGGTTTGACGGTCATGAAGGGACAGGCTTTGGAGCGTCCTGGCGGAAGCCGTTCCCTATTCCCGGAGGAGTTTTGAAATCCAGCCTCCATAATCATCCCGGGCGTTGAGAGCCCGGAGGATACCGGATTTGTCGAGGATGAAGACGGTCGGGAGAGCATTGATTCCGAGCGGGCGGGCGAGGGCATTGTCCCAGCCCATCCCGTCAAAATTCGTCGGCCAATCCTCGATCTGGAATTCCTTGAGCCTCTGGGAAAGAGCTTTGCTGTCGGTATCCAGGCTGACCGTGACAATGAGCAGGTTGGTTTGGGGAAGCTTGGCGAGCGCGCTCCGGAAACTCTGCATCCATATCAGGCTGTGGGGGGACTCGGCGGACCAAAACACGATGATCACCACCTTTCCCTTCTGCGCACCGGTGTCGAACACGCTTCCCTGGACGGTGGAAAACTTCAACTTCAGCGGTTTGCCGAGATGGTTCAGGCGGACGAGATCATCGGCAATCCGGCGGTTGAGTTCCTCCTCTTTGGAAAGCGAACGGGCATCGTCCAAAAGTTTTCGCTTGAGTCCCGGATCGTTGTCGCAGACCGTCGCGGCCTCGACCAGCAGGCGCGGGCCCCGCTTGTCTCCGGGGTATTTCCGCACAAAATTTTTCGCGGCATCGACAATGGCATCCCGCATCTCGGATTCGCGCCCGATCGTGCCCTGGAGAAAAAGCGAAACACGCCGGAATCCCGCGTCGGCCCGCTTTTCCGCCGGGGCGTCGGACGACTTTTCCAAGGCGGACAAAAGGCGCATGGCCTCATCGATCTGCTGCTGCACATTGTCCATTTTTCCAGTCGCCGCCAGGATCGCAGCCAGCCGGAGCCGGGCGTCAAAAGCCCGCGGATCGGAAGGGTGCTGGGCCAGAAAAACCCCGATCAGCTTTTTTTGCCTGGCCAGGTGGGTTCGGGCAAGGATCTGGGCCTCATCCCGGGTGGTCGGCTTCCTGGACGGCCCGGCATCCATCGCCACGATCGCCGCCCACTCGGTATCCGGCGTCGCGAATGCGCAGGCCGCGCCGAGCAGCAAGCCCAGGAACAGGAGAGCCCTTGTTTTGGCGAAAAGATCCCGTGGCACGGGCATCCTCCCCATGCGTGACAATCCGGCAAGGCATGGGCAGGATGCCCGTGCCACGGAAGACCGGGAATCGACAGTTTCTTCTTGCGCGCGGGCCCTCATTCTTCCGGGACCTCGATGGTGCTGAAAATGGCGCGGTGATCGCTGGCCTTGTCCCAAACCCGGGAACTGCTGATCCCACTTTTGTCCATGTTGATTTCCGGCGAAAGCCCCGGGCTGACGAGCAGATAATCGATGCGGGAATAGGTGTCGGCGGTCGCCCAGTAATGCGTCCAGCGATAGCCATGTCGATCGGCAAGGAAAAGATTCTTCATCCGGAGGGGAGACTTGGCGTGCCCGGCCAATTCCTTGACCGGATATTCATTCTTTGTGTCGTTCAAGTCACCGAAGAGCAGGAGGTTTTCCTCCGGGTTCGCCTTCAGAATGTTGTCCAGGTGTTCGCGGAGACACCATGCCTCCTTCGCGCGCATGTCAGCCTGGTCGAAATCCGGAACTTCCCGGCGGGATTTCAAATGGGCTCCCACCAGCCGCAGCAGGTAATGATCCGGAAGCTTCACCGTGACATCCAAAATCCCCCGCCCGACGCGCCTTTGCGCGCCGTCCAGTTCGAACGGAACCTCGTCCCTCGAATTCCTTGCCACGATGGGAAATCGGCTCAGCAGCGCGAGATGTCGCGCCGCGTCCGTCCCCTTGACCCATTCTTTCCCGGGATAATCGAGGCCGGCGGCTTTCAGCCTCGCGCGCAAATCTTCCAGGTCCGCCTCGTCGCCAATCTCCACGAGCCCGAGAATGTCCGGATCGATTTCCTTGATGACTTCGATCACCGCGGCGATTTCCTCCCCGGGCTTGGGGGCATCCGGGATGGTTTGTTCACCCACCCGGCGTTCCATTTTGAGATAGTTTCCGACATTGTACGAAGCCACAACAACATCGCGCGCGGAAAGATGGCCCGCGAGCAACACCCCCGGAAGAACCGGGAAAAACCTGAAAAAAAACCGTTTCAAGAGGGAACGGTCGTCCGCGCCTCAGGCGGTTTTGGGCGGTTCCTTGTCGGTCGTTCCCGGGGTTTCTGCCGCGGCGGTGGATTTGATGGAGGGCACCGCGGCGGGAGCTCCCTTGATTTCCACATCGGCGGCGGACTTGTGGACCTCACGCTCGAATTCCTCACGCGCCTTCTTGAACTCTCCCAGGCTCTGCCCAAGACCTCGCGCGAGCTCTGGAAGCTTTTTTGCGCCAAAGAGCAAAAGGACGATGACGAGGATGAAAATGAGTTCCGGCCCACCAGGCATCGAAAAAGCGAGAAGGGGATGCGTCATGGATCTTGAATACACTGGAAATTCCCCGGATGCCAGTAATTCCTTGCCCGCTGTCAAGAACGCAACGCCCGAATCCTTGATTCTGCGGGCACTTCCATGCAGACTCGCGAATCCGCTTGAGCTCTCGACCCACGAAAAAGACCAGGGTGCTTCTCCTCACCGCCAGTATGGGAGAAGGCCACAATACCGCGGCACGCAACATCCGCGATGCCATCCTTTCCGAATGCCCGGAGCAGGCCGAGGTCCTTGTGGCGGATCCCTATACCCGGACGAATCCGATCGTGAACCGCCTGATGCAAAGCGGCTACACCATGGCCATCAACAGTTATCCCAAGGCCTGGAAAGTGGTGTTCGAACTCCTGAGTCGGCGGGGTGTCGTGGAGGGCATGGGGCCGATGCTCGCCGAGTTGGCCTCCGCCGTCCGCTCGCTCATCCAGGAATTCCGACCCGATGTGATCGCCTCGACCTATCCGGTTTTTTCATTCCTGAACGCCAAGATCCGGAAGCGCAATCCGTCCCTGAAAATTCCGTTTTTCACGGTGATCACGGATTCCACGCAGATCAACTCCGCGTGGTACCGATGCCCGTGCGACGGATCGATTGTCGCCGACGAGCATACGGCGGATGTCCTGAGGGCCGATGGCGTTCCCGGGGAAAAGATCCATGTGCTCGGCTTCCCGGTGGGGCTCCGGTTTGAAAATCTCAATCCCCTGCCCGCGTCGCAGCCCTGGAAGGTTCTGTTCTTTCCCGGCGGCACGTCCGCCCGGGCCGTGGCCACGCTCCAGCACCTGTCCTCACTGAAAAATGTCCGGGTGGATGTTGTGACCGGCCGACGCAAAGCCACTTACGAGGCCATCGCGGCCGCCCGCCTGCCCAGGTCCGGCAGCCTGACGGGTTGGACGGATCAAATGCCGGAGCTGATGGCCTCCCATCATCTTTTCGTGGGAAAGGCCGGGGGGGCGACCGTACAGGAGGCCATCGCCGCGCAGATCCCGTTCCTCGTGAGCCATGTCGTGCCCGGCCAGGAGGAGGGCAACATCGCTTTCATCGAGCAAATGGGCATCGGCGCTCTGGCAGCAGGCTCGCCGGAGTGCATCCTTCACCATCTGGAGGGAGCATTCGCCCGTGGGGGAAATGTCTGGCATGCATGGAAAAAGAACCTCGCTGCCATGCAGAAACCCTCCGCCTCACGGGCCATCGCCCGTTTTCTTTTGATAAACAGCGAGAAGAACTGCACCCCCCCGGGCTCGAACCGGGAACCAATTGATTAAGAGTCAACTGCTCTACCATTGAGCTAGGGATGCGGAAACTCAGAGGGAGGAAACCCATTCCGCGGCCCATTTTCCACACTTTTTTTTGAAAATCGAGGAAAACGCAGGAAATCGACGCGTCAAGCGGCCCGATAGAGCCTTCAGCATCCACCCGCTACGGCGTGGCCTCGATGGAAACCACTTTCCCCGACTGGCAGACAATCCGCAGAGTCATCGGGATGCAGCACACGCTGCAATCCTCCACCGTCTCGTAGCTGCCCTGGGTGGTATCCACCTCGATGGTAAACTTCTCCCAGCAATGCGGACACTGCACTTCAGAAGTAACAAGGCAATCCATGAAACAAATGTAGCACCGTTATTGGCATCCCGCAACGGGGCCTCTTCGATCAGGAGCATCATTCCGGTCGCATAGGTCTGGGAACGCAGGGAGGATCCCCGTCCCGGGTGTGATTTCCGGCGTCCCCGCCGGAAGCCTGTTTGAAGATCGAACCGGTCGGCGGATCGCCGACCTCCACACGCGGGTCGCGTGTGCTCCCCGGCACAGGAGGACAAGAACAGAAGACGTGGCGGTCGCCGTAAACGTTGTCGATGCGGGCGACGGACGGCCAGCATTTGTGCTCGCGCAGCCAGGGGGCCGGCCAGGCGGCGACCGAACGGGAATAGGGACGGTTCCAGCCATCGGCGGTCACGGCAGCGGCGGTATGCGGGGCATTTTTCAGCGGATTGTTTGTGCGGTCGAGTTCTCCGCGCCCGATGGTGCCGAGTTCGCCGTGGATTGTGATCATCGCCTCGCAGAAGCGGTCGAGTTCGGCCCGGGATTCGCTCTCCGTGGGCTCGACCATGAGCGTTCCCACCACCGGCCAACTCATGGTCGGAGCATGGAATCCGAAATCCATGAGGCGCTTGGCGACATCCTCGACCTCGATCCCGGCGCGCTGCTTCCATTCGCGCAGGTCCAGAATGCACTCATGCGCCACGCGACCGTGGACGCCTTTGAAAAGGACGGAAAAATAGCCGTCGAGACGCGCGGCGATATAATTGGCGTTGAGGATCGCAACAGCCGTGGCGTCGCGCAAACCGCGCGGTCCCATCATGGCGATATACATCCACGAAATCACGAGGATGCTGGCGCTGCCCAGAGGGGCCTGGGCAACCGGTCCGACCGCGTTGTTGCCTGCCAGGGGGTGCCCTGGCAAAAACGGCGCAAGGTGGGCGGCCACGCCGATCGGCCCGACCCCCGGGCCTCCTCCGCCGTGCGGAATACAGAACGTCTTGTGGAGGTTCAAGTGGCAGACGTCCGCCCCGATGTCGCCAGGACGGCAGAGGCCGACCTGCGCGTTCATATTTGCGCCGTCCATGTAAACCTGGCCGCCTGCCGCGTGTACGATGTCGCAGAGCTCGCGGATCCCTTCTTCAAAGACCCCGTGCGTGGACGGGTAGGTCACCATCACGGCGGCCAACACGTCGCGGTGCAGGTCCGCTTTTGCCAGCAAATCCGCCAGATCGATATTTCCCAGGGCGTCACAGGCCACGGAGACAACCCGCATCCCGGCCATGACGGCGCTGGCAGGGTTCGTCCCGTGCGCGGATGTCGGGATCAGGCACACTTCGCGTCCGGACTCGCCGCGTGAACGGTGCCAGGCCCGGATCGCGAGAAGCCCCGCGTATTCGCCCTGAGAACCGGCGTTCGGCTGCAGCGAGACCGCGGAAAACCCGGTGATTTCCGCAAGCCATGTCCCGAGTTGGGCGGCCATTTCAAAATATCCGGCAGCCTGATCCTGCGGCGCCAATGGGTGAAGCGAAGCGACCGACTCCCATGTCACGGGGAGCATCTCCGCCGCGGCATTGAGTTTCATCGTGCAGGAGCCGAGCGGAATCATCGAGGTCGTGAGCGAGAGGTCCTTCGCTTCCAGGCGGCGAATATACCGGAGCATCTCCGTCTCGGTATGGTGGGAATGAAAAACCGGGTGGGTGAGGAAATCCGTCTTGCGCCGGAGCGATGGCCCGATCACCTCGGGAAGATCCTCAAAATTGTCACCGGGGTTTGCGCCGAAGACTTCGAGCAGCGGCCCGAGGTCGTCGGTCGTTTCATCGAGGGCGATGGCCACCGCATGCTCGTCGAGTTTTCGGAGGTTGATCCCTCGCGCCGCGGCGCGAAGGAGGATTTCGTCCGCGCGCCGGCTTCCGAGCCAAACGCGCACGGTATCGAAAAACGGCCCGGGATGCACGGCATGGCCGAGGCGAGCGAGCGAGCCGGCAAGGCGGAGAGCAAGACGGTGAACCCGTTCCGCGATCCCGCGCAGTCCCTCCGGACCGTGGTAGACGGCATACATCGAAGCCATGACGGCGAGAAGAACCTGCGCGGTGCAGATGTTGCTGGTGGCCTTTTCGCGCCGGATATGCTGCTCGCGTGTCTGGAGGGCGAGCCGCAGGGCGGGGTTCCCGGCGGCGTCTTTGGAGACACCGACAAGCCGTCCCGGCATCCGGCGCTTGTGCTCGTCCCGCGTGGCCAGGAATGCGGCGTGGGGACCGCCGAATCCCGGGGGAACCCCGAAACGCTGGGCCGAACCGACAACGATATCCGCGCCCAGTTCTCCCGGCGGCGTGATGAGGGTGAGAGCCAGGAGGTCGGCGGCGACGACCGCGAGGGCACCGGCTTCGTGGACGCGTGAAATAAAATTTCCCAGGTCGCCAATGGTTCCGTCGCTGGCCGGGTATTGGAAGAGAGCGCCGAACACCGGTTCTCCCGGACCTGACTCTGCGGGGCCGCTGAGAATCCGGATGCCGTGCGGTTCCGCACGGGTGCGGAGCAGGGCGATGGTCTGGGGGTGACAATGGTCGGCGACAAAAAATGCATCCCCTCCCCTGATGTCGTGGCAAAGGCTCATGGCCTCGGCCGCGGCGGTGGATTCGTCGAGCAGAGAGGCATTGGAAATTTCCATGCCCGTCAGGTCGCAGACCATCGTTTGAAAATTCAGCAGCGCCTCCAAACGCCCCTGGGCGATCTCCGCCTGATACGGCGTGTAAGCGGTATACCAGCCGGGATTCTCCAAAATATTCCTGCGGATGACCGCGGGTGTGTGTGTCCCGTGATAGCCGGCCCCGATGTGGGACCGGGCCACCACATTGCGGTCCATCAAGGCCCGCAGATCGGAGAGCGCCTGTTCTTCCGTGCGCGCGGCGGGCAGCGTGAGATCGCGGCCCAGGCGGATATTCGCGGGAATGGTTTCTTCGATGAGCGCGTCCAGGGAAGCGGCTCCCACGACGCCGAGCATGGCATCGATTTCCGCCCCGGAGGGCCCGATATGGCGGGAGGAAAATGCGCTCATGCCCCGATCTGCGCGCGGTAGGCGGCGGGGTCCTTGAGCGTGTCCGCTTCTGCCGGGTTCGAGAGCCGGATTTTGAAAATCCATCCGGTGCCGAAAGGATCGGTGTTCAGCAGGGCGGGATTCTCTTCCACGGCCGCGTTGCTCCCGATGACCTCCCCGGAGACCGGGCTGTAAATATCGCTGGCGGCCTTGACCGATTCCACCACGGCCGCGACATCGCCTGCCGCGACTTTTTTCCCGACCGGCGGCGGTTCGGCGAAGACGATATCGGTGAGCTCGGCCTGGGCGTGATCGGTGATGCCGACGGTGCCCGTGTCTCCCTCGATGAGTATCCATTCGTGGCTTTCGGCGTAGCGGAGGTTGTCGGGAACATTCATGTTTCTTTTTGGTAAAGGGGTTTTTTCCGAACACAAGCGCGGAATCTGCGTCCCCGAACTTCGATTTCAACTTCCTGTCCCGGTTTCGAAAACCCGGCAGGCAGGTAAGCGAGGGCGATTCCCTCTCCGAGAGACGGTGACAACGCCCCGCTGGTGGTCTCGGTCACCGGCTCGCCACCGATCCACACGGGATAGTGCGGGCGGATTGGCGGGGCTTTTTCCGTGACGCGGAGAGCGCAGAGCCGGGTGGGAATTCCCGCCGCTTTCTGGGCGACCAGCGCCGCTTTTCCCACGAAGTCCGGTTTGTTGAGATCCACAAAAAACCCGAGACCGGCTTCCAGCGGCGTGCGGGTTGGCGAAAGGTCCGAGCCGTTCAGGGGATAACACATTTCCAGCCGGAGGGTGTCGCGCGCCCCGAGCCCGCAGGGTTTCGCGCCGGCATCCAGAGACCGGCGCCATGCGGAAGCGGCTTCCTGAACGGGCATGATCCACTCGAATCCCGCCTCGCCGGTATATCCGGTCGTCACCACAAAATCTTCCCCGATCTCAAGAATCCTGTTCCGTTCCACAGGCATTTCCCGGCCGAACAACTTTTCAAAGACGCCGCCGGTCGATGGACCCTGGACCGCCAGGGCGGAAAAACCCGCGCTCGCGTTCTCGAACTCGATGCCCTCGACAAGGCGGGCCTTCATCCAGGCCGCGTCTTCCCCGATCATCGAGGCATTCACGACGAGCAGGAAATTTTCCAACCCGAGCCGGTAAACGATCAGATCATCGATGACCCCTCCCCGCTCATTGAGCATGAGGGAGTATTGGGCGCAACCGTCCGCGAGGGCGGCGACATTGTTTGTCAGCAAAGAATCCAACCATGCCGTGCTGCCGGGCCCGCTGACAAAAAATTCCCCCATGTGGGAGATGTCGAAAACCCCGGCCGACTCCCGGACGGCTTTGTGCTCGTCCAGAATCCCGGAATACTGGACCGGCATCTCCCAGCCGGCGAAATCGACCATCCGCCCGCCCGCGGCGAGGTGGGCATCAAACAAAGGAGTTCTCATATCGAGCGCAAAATATGTCCGAGGAATTCGGAATGATGAAGGACTTTTTTGAATTGTTTCTCCAGGGCGTTTGGTTTGAAGCCAACGGGAGCAGGTAGAGAAAGGGGGAAAGAAAAAGCTAACCAAAAGGGCACGGAAAAGCCGAACTACTGTGGTGAAAAAGAAGACAGCACAAAAGGTCGGAGCCCATGCCGGGGTTGAGGGAGAATGGGAAGTGAAGGTGGCGCATTCGGCGCAGGACTGGCGACGGGCGAAGGAAGCCC
>JBAYWC010000085.1:0-11521 GCA_041674265.1 Terrimicrobiaceae bacterium | reverse complement strand
CCTCTTCGCCTCCCCTCCCAAGTGGGCCGCCTTCCCCTCCGGCGCACAGCTGTAGCCCGAAAAATATCGGACCCTCTGTGTTTATCGGCCCTTCAGGCCTTCCGTCGGGGAAGTTAGGCTAATATGAAGCCGAACTTCTTACTTTAAATAAAGGCGTGACAACCAAGCTCAAGCGACCAATCCTCACGGCACAACCCATGCTTCCCACAACCAAAAAGCGGTTTTTGGTCATCGACGATGAGGAGCATGTCCACAGGTTCTTCGAATTGTGCTTCTCGGAGGAATACGATGTTCGATTTGCCGCCTCGATGGAGGAAACCCTGCTCCAGGTCGAAAGGGATGAGTTCCCCGTGGTCACACTCGATCTGAACCTCAACGGGGAATCCGGCCTGGAAACCAATGAACGGAATCGTAAGCTTCACAAGGCTCCCGCCCCACATAAAAAAGCAAGCCGCCCCTGAAATGCTATGCGGCGTGATTTGGCCCTATTACGGCGACAGGGTGGAGCATCCGGGGGAAGAGGAGTTGCGGCGATGGGCTGGCTTGCGCCACAATCGCCACAGGCGGGCGCGGCAGTCGCCGGGAGTAGCACAAGCGGAGGCGGGAGTTTCGGGAGAGATACGCCCGCCCGCGCGAACATCCCTCCGCGAGCCCGCTACGATTGCCGGGGATGCTGTGCCCGTATGTTACCCGGTAGCGGGTAATTCCATTGATTTTGATTTCTGAAATGCCGGTGTTCGCCTTTCTCATGACGTTACTAGTTGCCCAAAAATTACCCGATATTCAACATTTCTTTGCAGTTTTAAGCAGTTCCATGCAAAGCCGAGTTTTTCAGATGATCGCCCGCAAACCCTGTGTTTATGCGGTTTCCAGAGTAAAATGAGAAGCGCACCCGGCTGGGATCGAACCAGCGACCATCGGATTAGAAGTCCGGTGCTCTATCCACTGAGCTACGGGTGCAAATCGACGGCTTCCGCACGTATCGCGCCATTCCGAAAGCCAAGCCGTATTGTCCCAAAATCCGGCTGGCAGGTCAAACTTATGCGGAACCGTAAACTCAGCGCTTTTTGCGCCGCAGTTCGAGGAAGCATTCGCCGTTGAAGACCGATTGCCGGGCGATCTCGAATTCGCGGGGAAGGGTGAGAAATTCCCCCGGCCGCCCTGTCAGCGTGGGGGCCAGACGCCCGCCAAAGATCACCGGAGCGATGGTGAGGCGGATTTCGTCAACGAGGTCGAGCGAGGCGAGCGATTTCAGCAATGTTCCTCCGCCTTCGCAGATCAGCCGCTTCACGCCGAATTCGGCCCGGAGAATTTCCAGGGACTTCTGCAAATCCACGGTCCGCCCTCGAAAGAGAAAAAGCTCGGCCTTGCGCGCGATCTCGGCGCGAAGCGGCACCGGCATTCGCCGGGTGGAAAAAATGACAAGCGGAGACGCGGAATATTTGAAAACCTTCCAGCCGGGATCGAGACGTCCGGCGTTCGAGACGATCACGCGCAGCGGCACGGGCGGAAGTCCGCGCGCGACGCGTCCCATGCGCAGGTCCCGGCGCGACAGCCCCATGCTCATGGAATCGGTGGCAACCGTTCCCCGGCCTGCCATGACGGCATCGGACCCGGCCCGGACTTCCTGCAACCGGAACTTGTCGGCCGGAGACGTGAAGAGCGCGGGCGTAAAAGCGCGCGTGCTCGTCTTGCCGTCCGCGGTCATGGCAAAATGGGCGGTGACGAGCGGCCTGTTTGCGACTTTTTTCACCGTCCGCCTCCCATTCCACTCACCGGAAAAAGGATTGCGGGCGGCCGGCCCGCATTGGTGAAGATGGCGGGCAGGATGCCCGCGCTCCTGTTCGCGGCAGGGGGAACGGCATCAGGCCTCCGATCGGCCCGGTGAGGATGGGGCGACTTCCCCGTCCGCGATGGCTTCGGCAACCTCGGGCGCGTGGCTGCGCAGCGCGTTGTGGGCGATGCGGGTGATCCAGATGGTGACGAGGACCGTGACGGCGAGTTCGACGGTGTAAGCGATCCAGGCCCAGGGGCCCTGGTGCAGCCCCCCCTTGGCGGCCCGCCCGATCACCGCCCCCCCATAGGCATAGGCGGCGCTGATGGGGAGAAATCCGATCCAAGAGGCAAGCATGTAGCGCGGGAAAGAAATCCGCGAAAGCCCGAAGGCGCAGCTCACGAGGCTGTGGGGAAGAATCGGCGAGATCCGCGTGAGCATGACGAGCTTCCACCCGTCCATGGCGGCCGCATGATCGAGCGCCTGGAATTTCCTGCTTCCCGCAAATTTCCGGGCCATCCAGCCGCGGAGAAGGTAGCGGGTGCATACGAAATTCGCGAGAGCCCCTCCCACGGAACCCAGGGAAACAAGGAGCGTGCCCGACCAAAAACCATAGACGGCCCCCGCGCCGAAGCTCAGCACGGAACCGGGCAAAAACAGGACGCAGGAAAGCGTGTAGAGAGCGATGAACCAGATCCATCCGATCCAACCGCTTTGCTCGATCCAGAGCATCCCCTGGTCCATCCAGGCTGTCCAGGCGTCAAGCATGATGCGTGGCACGGGCATTCGGAGCGACTCCGGCATTGTTGACGAGGAGGTCGCGGGTTCCGGATTTTGCGAGGGTGAGCGCGATCCCGCGGCCGATGCCGCGCGACCCGCCTGTGATGAGGGCTGTGGGAATCATTGTAATTTTTTTTCCAGGATTTCCCCGGCGAGCGCCGGGTTGGCTTTCCCTTTGGAGAGCTTCATGAGCTGGCCTTTGAGAAAGTTCAGGGCACCCGTCTTTCCGGATTTGTAATCGGCGACCGGACCGGGATGGGCGGCGATGACCTCGTCGGCGAGCCCGCCGATCGCGCCCGTGTCGCTCACCTGGCTGAGTCCTTTTTCCCCGACGATCAGGGCGGCGTTTTTTCCGGAGGCGAACATCTCGGCGAAGACCTCTTTTCCCTGTCGGGAATTGATCGTCCCCCCGTCGATGAGGTTGACGAGTTCATCCAGGCGCTCCGGCGGGACCGGACAATCGCGGATGCCGAGCGAGGCCAGGGCCAACGCGCTCTGGAGGTCGTTCAAAATCCAATTCGCGACATTCTTGGGTTTTCTGGCCCCCTTGGCCGCGGTCTCGAAATAAGCCGCCAGATCAAGGTCGTTCGCGAGGACCGACGCATCGTAATCGCTGACTCCGAAGTCGGCGACAAAGCGCGCGCGCTTGTCCCAAGGAAGTTCCGGGCGCCGTTCCCGCGCCGCAGCAACGAGGGTTTCGGTGCGGACAGGGAGGAGGTCCGGGTCGGGGAAATAGCGGTAGTCGTGCGCGCTCTCCTTGATGCGCATGAGCGTGGTCTCCCCGCGCATATCATCCCAGCGGCGGGTCTCCTGCGCGAGAACCCCTCCCCCGCGAAGGATTTCGACCTGGCGCGGAATTTCGTAGGCCAGACCGCGCCGTACGCCGGATATCGAGTTCAGGTTCTTGAGCTCGATCTTGGTGCCGAATTTTTCGGTTCCCACCGGGCGCACCGAGACGTTCACATCGCACCGGAGCTGGCCTTTCTCCATGTCGGCATCGCTGATCCCGCCATAGATCATGAGTTGCTGGAGGACGGTCAGGTAGGCGAAGGCTTCTTCCGGCGAGGCGATGTCCGGCTCGCCCACGATCTCGAGAAGCGGAGTTCCCGCGCGGTTGAAATCGATCCCCGTGGCGGTCTCCATGTGAAAACTCTTGGCCACGTCTTCCTCGAGGTGGATGCGGACAAGCCGGATTTTCTTGTCCTTGGTCGCGATCGATTTCTGGGCGTCCTTCGGATACGCCAGATCGTGGAGCGGAACCGCGCCCCCGACACAGAACGGCACATCATACTGGCTGATCTGGTAGTTCTTCGGCATGTCGGGATAGAAGTAATTCTTCCGGTCGAATTTGCAGACCGGTCCGATCTCGCACCCGAGCATCAGCCCCGCGAGGGCGGTCAGCCGGAGCGCCTCCTCGTTCATGACCGGCAGGGCGCCGGGAAGCCCGAGACAAACCGGGCAGACATTCGTGTTGGGTTCCGCCCCGAATTCCACCGCGCACGCGCAGAACATCTTGCTGCGAGTCTTGATCTGGACATGGACTTCGAGTCCGATCGTGGCGATGTATTCGGTCATGGTTTTTTTCCTGGAGACGGTGAAGATTGGGGCCCGGGAAAGGCGTAATCGAGCGCTTTTTGCAGGTCAAGACGGCTGATCTGCTTCTGCAGCGAAGGGTCGTTCACAGCATCCAGCAATCCCCGGCTCCGCATCAATCCCAAAAAATTCCGCTCCTGGGCATCGCGGACGATCTCCGGATCCCTGAGCAGCGCGGCCATGCGCGGGTGCTGCATGATTTCCTGAACTCCCGGGTAATCGAGAAACCTCATCATCGCATCCTGGTCGGACATCAGTTTGCCGATGCGCTGGATCAGTTCATATATGTCCGGCGGGACGACATCCACGGACTCGACAAGTTTTCCCGCCGGGCCGAGCTCGAGGGAATCCTTCAGCGTGACGAGCGCCTTCGCCGGCAGCGGGGCTTCGGAAAGAGAACGGTCCCCCATCGTCGTCCCGGCAACGATGCCAAAAGCGCGGATGATCGTGATCCCTCCCCACAGCAACAACAGCCCGGTCAGCAGTCCGAAAAATCCCCCGCCGATTCCGTAAAACAGGCGGAGCAGGCCGGACGGCTGTTGGCCGGTTCGCTTGAAAAGAACCGCCCCAAGGAACAAAACCAGGCAGAGAACGACGAGGGTCACCATCGAACCGGCGAGGGCCCCGGCCAGAAACCCGTATCCGGGAAGAATCTTTTCCACGACGAATGCCGTGGCCTGCCCGGCAAGAACTCCCAAAAATCCCGAAAAGACGAACGCGCAGAAGTTGATGCCACTTCGAACGATTCCCCGCCGCCAGCCATACCACAATTCCCAGAGCAGGAAGAGGGATGCCGCGAAAAAGAGAACCCCCTGCCAGAGCGGTGAGCCGTGGGACACGTTCATCGCGGAAGCGCATCCAGGCCGCGTTGACGGAGCGCATGATCGCACAGGACCAGCGCGGTCATGGCTTCCACCATGGGAACCGCCCGCGGCAGAACACACGGATCGTGACGGCCCCGCGCGGCCAAGGCCGAGTCCCCGCCGGAGACGGTCACCGTCGGCTGCTCCCGCGAAATCGTGGCGGTGGGTTTGAAGGCCACGCGGAAATGAACCGGCTCCCCGTTGCTGATCCCGCCTTGAACCCCGCCCGAGCGGTTGGACGTCGTCCGCACGCGACCGCCTTCCATTTTGTAAGGATCGTTGTGCTCGGATCCCCGCAACCGGGTCCCGGAAAACCCGGAGCCGATCTCGAAGCCTTTCGTGGCGGGAAGGCTCAACATCGCTTTGGCCAAATCCGCCTCCAGCCTGTCGAAGACCGGCTCCCCGAGCCCGACCGGGCAGCCCCGGACAACCGCCTCGATGAGGCCTCCCACGCTGTCGCCTTCCCCCCGCACCTGCCTGATCCGTTCGACCATGCGGGCCGCGGCCGCGGCGTCCGGGCAGCGGACCGGGTTGGACTCGATGTCCGCGGCCCTGACGGCCTCCGGATTCACCCGGGCCCCGATGTCGTGGATCGCGGCCACCCATGCCAGGATTTCGAGATCCGGAAACAATGTCTTGAGAACCTTTTTCGCCACGGCAGCCGCCGCGACACGGCCGATCGTCTCGCGGGCCGAGGACCGTCCCCCACCCTCCCAATTGCGGACACCGTATTTGGCCTGGTAAGTGAAATCCGCATGCGAGGGGCGGTAGTGCGTTTCCATTTCCCGGTACGCCTCCGGGCGCGCATCCGTGTTCCGAACCATGATCGAAATGGGGGTTCCGAGGGTGAGCCCGCGAAAAACCCCCGAGAGGATCGCGCAGGCATCCTCCTCCTTGCGGGGCGTGACGATATCGCTCTGTCCCGGACGACGGCGATCCAGGTCCGGCTGGAGATCCGACTCCGAGAGCGCAAGCCGGGGCGGGCAGCCGTCGATCACCACGCCCACCCCGCCGCCATGAGACTCCCCCCATGTCGATATCCGAAACAATGTTCCAAACGTGCTGGCCATGAACCGACCATTCAAACCCGAAGTCCGCCCCGGAATCACGCCAATAATCCCGAAAAAAGCTTTTGAACCACGGAGAACGGGAACGGCTCCTTTATCCGGGTTATCCCGATCCGGTGTCCGCCCGGACCGACGCCGCGCCATCGCGGGCCAGCCAAGAGGCATACAGGAGCCCCTGGCTCCACTCTTGCCGGAATTGACAAACGAATCCCTGTTCTTGGAGAAGCGGGCACGGCGACTCCAAACGCGTTGCCGAAATACCGCTTGCCGGGCGGAAGAATCCATACATCAACGACACGATCACCCGGGCCCGGAAGCGCGCGAACCCCCGGGGCGGGATCTGGAAATCCGCAAGAAACCATCGCGCGCCCGGCCTTGCCGATCGGGCCAATTTTTCCACAACCCCGCGCAACTCCCCGCCATGAAAACAATCCAGGAAGAATTGCGTGGAAATCGCATCGTATTTTTGCGGCTGCCAGGTCCGGAAGTCCTCGCATATCAAGGTGGTCTTTTCTTCGGTCAGCCCGGCTCGTTCCAGCTTCCGCCGGGTGATGGCGAGCATTTCAGCACTGGAGTCGAGACAGGTGATATTCAAGCGCGGTCTGGCATGCCGGAGATATCTGAGAAACCGCCCGTGCCCCTCTCCGACCAGGAGCACATCGCCTTCCTCCTGCCAATGCTCGAAGAACGCCGTGCGGACCCGCATCATGAGCCCTCCGGCCAGCACATCCTCCATCGCATCATAAAATGGAGCCAGCCTGTCGAATCCCGAGCGGCCAAACCACGCGGCTTCCGCCCTCCATAAGCCAAAGGCGGCCAGCGCTCCCATCGAATAGGCCATCACGTCCATCGGGTCCGCGGTGAACCGATGGCTTGCCATCGGCATGAGGCCCTCGGCAATCACCGACCAGACCACCAAATGACCGGCAATTTCACCCGGCGAAGGATACGCTTTCGAGACTCTCCATCCCAGCAGGCCTTGAATCCACAGAACCCATGGCAGGGCGGAGGGAATGAGCAGCAAGTCATTGAACATCCCCGGCAGAAATTCCGAATCCAGGGATGCCTTGAAGAACCAACGGTTCAAAAAATACGCGGCGCAGCCCGCCATGCAAACCGGATCGAAACCAAAACGAAAAGCCCTCAAAGAAGCGCCGTTATCACCACGCCGCTGAAGACAGCGAGAGCCAGTTTGCAGAGGAAAATAAACACGTCCGGCTTTCTAGCGATTCCCCCGCCCTGTTGTCAATGGAAGCGGAGGGGTTCGATGGCGGACAGGATGCCCGCGCTCCGTTGCCCCCTACTCTCCGCCCCGTTCCCCCATCAACCACGAGATCGCGATGCAGATCTCGTAGAGCACATACATCGGGCCCGCCATCAGCAGGAGGGTCAGCATGTCGGTCGTGGGTGTGATGATCGCCGCGACGAAAAAGATCACCACCAGCGCGTAGGCGCGCGTGCGCTTCAGGAGCGCGTGGTCCACGATGCCGAGTTTGACCAGAACGAGAACCACGAGCGGGAGCTCGAAGGCCAGGCCGAATCCGATGAGGAATTGGGTCGCAAACGAATAGTATTCGCGCACGGTCCATGTCGGCTGCCAGTGCATCGCTCGGGCGTCGTTGAAGAAAAATTCGAGCGTCTGCGGCAGGACCACCGAATAGCAGAAAGCGGTGCCGCCAAGGAAAAGCCCGAACCCCACCAGCGCGACCGGATAGAGGATCCGCTTCTCCGCGGCGTTCAGCGCGGGAAGGATGAACTCGGCCAGGAAAAGGAGGATGAACGGGAAGGCCAGGACGATCCCTCCATAGAAGGAAAGCTCCAGGGAAATCGTGAACGAGTCGGCGACCCCGAGGGACTGGAGATTGGCCGCCCGGACCGGGTCCACATCGATCAGCGGACGCTGGACGATTCCCGCCAACTCGCCCCGGAAAACGAAACAAAGCGTCATCGTGACCGCGAGCGCAACGGCGATCTTGATGAGCGTGGCCCGCAGGTCCTCGAGATGCGCCAGGAAGGGCTTCGCCTCATCGCGCGTTTCCCGGAAATCAAAGAAAGTTTTCAGGCTCATGCGGTCAACCGAGCTGGGCGGACCAACGGGCGAGTTCTCTTGCGACGTTCTCCGGGGAAGGAGCTCCGGCCGCCCGCCGGGCCTTCAATGCGGACTCCAAATCGAACGTCCTCTCCACCACTTCCGGCGTGAGCACGGCGGATGCCGCCAGGAATTCCGCGGGATCCAGATGGTTGAGCGGAATGCCGGATTCCTGCGCGCGGGCGACGAGTTTTCCCACGATCTCATGGGCCTGCCGGAAAGGAACCCCGCCCTCGACCAGGCGGTCCGCCAGGTCGGTGGCGAGGAGCAGCGGGTCCGAGGCGGCGGAGAGAGCGCGTTTCTCGCGCAACGAGGCCGCCGCGATCATTTCCGCGAAGACCGCCAGCGTATCGAGGACGGTATCGACGGAATCGAAAACCCCTTCCTTGTCCTCCTGCATGTCGCGATTGTAGGTCAGCGGCAGGCTCTTCATCGTCGTGAGCAGGGCGACGAGGTTGCCGTAGAGGCGTCCGGTTTTCCCCCGGGCCAGCTCCGCGATGTCGGGGTTCTTTTTTTGCGGCATCAGGCTGGATCCGGTCGTGTGCCGGTCGCTCAATTCCAGGAACCCGAACTCCGCGGAAGCCCACAGGATGATGTCCTCGCTCAGCCGGGAGACGTGCATGCCCAGTATCGCCAGGGACGCGAGGAGTTCGCAGGCAAAATCCCTGTCCGCCACCGCGTCCATGCTGTTCGTGGTCACACGCGAAAACCCCAGCTCCGCCGCCATCGCCTCGCGGTCGAGGATCAGGGTCGAACCGGCGATCGCCCCGGAACCGAGCGGCATCGCATCCATCCGTTTCGCGCAATCCGAGATCCTCCCGCAGTCGCGATCGAGCATTTCGACATAGGCGAGAAGGTGGTGCGCAAACAGGACCGGCTGCGCCCGCTGGAGATGGGTGTAGCCGGGGATCACGGCATCCGCGTGGCGGGCGCCCAGGCCGACGAGCGCGCGCTGCAGCCCGCGGATTCCGCCGCCAATTTCCGCGCAGGACCCGGTCAGATAAAGCCGGAAATCCAGCGCCACCTGGTCGTTGCGGCTGCGGGCGGCGTGCAGTTTCGCCCCCGCCGCCCCGATCCGCCGCGTCAATTCGGCCTCGATATTCATATGGACATCCTCGAGTTCCACGCTGAACGGGAATGTCCCGGCGGCGATCTCGGACCCGATGGCCTTCAAGCCGGATTCGATCCGGACGAACTCCCCGTCCGTCAGGATTCCCGCCTTCACGAGCGCCCGCGCATGGGCGATGCTTCCCCGGATATCCTCGCGGAAGAGCCTCCAGTCGGTGGTCACCGATTGCGTGTAGGTTTTCAGAAGCTCCGAGGCCTCCTGTTTGAAGCGTCCTTTCCACATGGCCGTGTCAGGGTTCCGTCCCCGCCGTGCGTTTGGCGCAGGTCCCGCTTCGCTTCAACTCGTCGCAATGCGCCTCGATCTTCACCATTTTGTTCGCCGGGGAAAACCCGAGCCGGCGGGTGATGCAATTCTCCAGCAGTTCCATGTTGATATCTTCGAATTCGATGATTTTTTTGCAATCCACGCAGACCAGATGGTTGTGCGTCGGATGCTCGAGGAAATTCGGGTCGTAGATCTTCGTCTCGCCCCCGAGATCCAGTTCGCGGAGCAGCCCGCTCTCGACCAGCAGCGGCAGCGTCCGGTAAACCGTTGCGCGGGAAACCGAAGGATCGATCTTTTTTGCCATGCCCAGAAGCTCCTCGGCATTGAAGTGATCCTTGGTGCTGAACGCGGCCTCGATGATGGCGTCCCGTTGCGTGGTTTTGCGCAGCCCCTTGCCGGCAAGGTAGCCATACAAAACCTCCCGCACGCTTTCTCTGGAGGATGTTTCCATCTGCGCGCCAGAGTAATCCGGGCTCGCCATGAGTCAAGGAGGGGAAAAAGGCCAGAGAGCTACGGCAAAGGGGAGCGGAGTGCCGTTGCTGCATTCCTGCCCTGGCGGGGTTCGTCCTTCCCCAGTCCATAGTCCCTGGCGAAGCCAACATAGAGGGCCATTTTCCGTTGGCAAACGGAATTCTGGAGATTTTGTTGCATTTGCGCTTGCAACAGCGGGTCGCATCACTTATTCACACGGTTGCTTCCTAACCAATTCAATCATCAGTCATGGGTAAAGTTCTCCTCTATGCTTCGATCGCCGTCACCCTCGCAACCACGGCACTTGGATTTATCAACAAAGGCAAATTGACCTCCGCGAAGGACGAGATATCGTCCGCGCAACAACAGATCCAACAAAAAACGGCCGCCCTCGAACAGGCCCAGAAGGAGGCGACCACCGCAAAGGCCACCGTTGAAACCGTCTCCGCCGAAAAGGCCCAGGCCATCTCCCAGATGGAAACCCTGAAATCCGACTTGGAAAAAACCAAATCCCAGGTGACGGATCTGACAGGTCAAATTGCCGCCAAGACAACCGAGGTTTCCGAACTCGACGCCAAACTCAAGGAGGCCGTGGCCCAAGCCGCGAACACAACCCGGACCACAGCCCCCGCGGCTGGAATGTCGGAGGAAGACAAGGCAAAGATGCAGGAACAGGAAACCCTCATCACCAAACTCCAGTCCGATTTGGAATCCTCACGGACCCAACTCGAAGCGCTCATCAAGGAGAAAAACGACCGGATGGCCCTCAAGGTACGCAACGGGCTGGAAGGCAGAATCCTCGCCGTGAACCAGGCCTGGAATTTCGTGGTGCTCAATCTTGGCGACCGCAACGGCGTGGTTGGCAATGCCGAAATGCTCATCAAACGCGGCCCCCAGCTCGTCGGCAAGGTTCGTGTCACCTCGGTGGAACCATCGACTTCCATCGCCGATATCGTGGCCAACAGCGTCCCCCGTGGAGTGAATATCCAGCCCGGTGACAATGTCATTTACCAAGCGACTGCGGAATAGTTTCTTCCTGGCGGCAGGCCTCCTCCTCCTCGGAGGTTGCGCCTCCAGTGACCAGCCGGAATCCCAACAGGCCGGTGCCAGCCTGCCCTGGAACCGCCCGGAAAAATGGGAGGGCCCCGGTGTCATGGGCTCCATGATGCAGGGCAATCACTGATAAAACCCAAAACGGTTTTCCGACAGAATTTGCGGAATTATGGAAAGCATCGATTCCAAGAATGTCCTGAGATTTCTCCGCGCCTTCGTGTCTTCGTGTGAGCCTCCTGTTTTCCGAAAACGGGTTCATCCGAAAAAAGTGTGCTTAGCCTTATGAAGAGTCAGGATTCTCAAGGAGAGGAAATCGGCTCACCGGATGCTTCTGCTTGACGAGTTGCGCAGCAATCGTGCGCGTGCTCTTGCAAACCCATTGCAGGGGGGACTCCGGATCTCCTCGTGTTTCGCCATCGATGATCCTATCCAACACGG
>JBAYWC010000084.1:0-11578 GCA_041674265.1 Terrimicrobiaceae bacterium | reverse complement strand
TTACCGGGGATTTTTTGATCCACTCACCCACGGCCCGCGAACTTTATCATGGGACGGCGGCCACCCTGCCGATCTACGATTATCACACCCACCTTCCGCCGGATCAGATTGCCGAAGACAGGCACTTCGAAAACCTTTTCGAGATCTGGCTGGCAGGCGACCATTACAAGTGGCGGGCGATGCGCACGAATGGGATCGCGGAACGGTTCTGCACCGGAGACGCCACCCCCCGCGAGAAATTCGGCGCGTGGGCCCGGACGGTTCCCGCCACCCTTCGCAATCCGCTTCATCACTGGACCCATCTGGAATTGCTGCGCTATTTTGGAATCGATGTGCTCTTGAACGAATCCACGGCCGACGAGGTCTGGGAACGCGCGAATGAAAAGCTCGCCACGCCGGAGTTCTCCGTGCAGGGACTGCTCAGGCAAAGCAACGTGGCGGTGGTCTGCACCACGGACGATCCGACGGACACCCTGGAAAACCATCGCCGGATTCGCGGGGACGGCAAACTCGCGACGAAGGTATACCCCACATTCCGTCCGGACAAGGCCCTGGCGGTCGATCAGCCCGACGTTTTCGGACCCTGGCTGGAAAAGCTGTGCGCGGTGTCCGGTTCGGGCTGCGCGACCTTCAGCGATTTTCTGGACGCCCTGGAAAGCCGGCACGCGTTTTTTCATGAAAATGGAGGCCGGCTTTCCGACCACGGGCTCAGCCATTGTTTCGGAGATCCCTGCACGACGGGGGAAGCGGCCGCCATCTACGCGAAGGCGCGCGACGGGAAATCCGTCGCCCGTTCCGAGCAACAGGCCTTCGCGGCATTTCTCATGGTTTTTTTCGGGCGGCTCGACGCCCGGCGCGGCTGGGTGAAGCAGCTTCATCTGGGAGCGCAGCGAAACAACAATTCCCGGCTGATGAAGGCCCTCGGACCGGACACGGGGTTCGATTCCATCGGCGACTGGCCGCAGGCGCAATCGCTCGCCCGCTACCTCGACACGCTGGACCGAACGGACGAGCTGCCCAAAACCATCCTCTACAACCTCAACCCCGCGGACAATTACATGATGGGAACGATGACGGGGAATTTCCAGGACGGTTCCCATGCGGGAAAAATCCAATTCGGGAGCGGGTGGTGGTTTCTCGACCAAAAGGAAGGGATGGAGTGGCAGCTGAACGCCCTTTCCAACCTGGGGCTCCTGTCCCGTTTCGTCGGAATGCTCACCGACTCGCGCAGTTTCCTCTCGTATCCGCGGCATGAGTATTTTCGCCGGATCCTCTGCAGCCTCATCGGCACGGAAGCCGACCGCGGGGAACTTCCCCGCGACATGGAGTTGCTTTCCGGGCTGGTGCGGGACGTCTGTTTCGACAACGCCGTCCGGTATTTCGGGCTGGCTCTCGATTGAGCGACGGTCTCCCTGTGTCAGCCCGGCAGGAGCGGGCTGATGGCGTCGAGCGATCCGGCGTAGAGCGGGTGCCGGCCACCCCGGCTGAGTTCGGCGAGGAGGATGTCGCTGGCCCGGTCATAGCCGGCCCCGATGGTCATCGTGCAGTCCGGAATCCCGGGAGACTGCAGGCTGGCGTGGAAAAACTCGGCGTTGTCGGCGCGGCGGAGGTTGAAGCAGAAGCCGGCGCCGGCCAGTTCGACGTGAGAGATGCCGGCGGCCGCGGTTTCCGAAATCTCGAACGCGACCTGCTGGTCGTCGGGCGCGAGGAAGAAATCTTTCGAGAGCAGGTGTTGGAGTCTCCAGCCGAGCTGGACAGACAGCCAACCGAGGAGGAGCGAGGCCTTCACCCGCTGTCCGCAGGCGCACTCGATCCGGACGCGGGTGATTTTGCGGAGGCACGCGAGCGCGGCCGAGTGGTCGAAGACATTCGCCAGGGCAAACCTCCACCGGTGGAGGCGCGTCCAGTTGAGATCGCAGAGGACCATGTTCCCGTCCGTCAATGACTGGATCTTGCGGGTCAGGGCAAATTGCGCGGCGGGAGATTTCCATGTCGCGCTGTCGAAAATCAGGCGGTCCACCCATGACCAAAGCTGTTCGTCCAGCGGCTCGCGGAATTCCGCCTGCGACCAGAAGCAGAGCGGCAGATCGGAATCGAGGTGGGAAAAAACGATATTGGGGAGCGACGCGGCGCTCTCCCCATCGAGCCGGAACGTGATTTGCTCCGAGCAGATTTGGCGCGAGCCTTTTCCCGCCAGGTGACAGTGCGCGCTGATCCAGGCACGGGCGCCGGAGGTCGCGGCTTGCGGGTCGGCGAGAATGAGGATCGCGCGAAACGCGTGCTGGCTGGCGATCGCGGCGATGAGCTCGGTATTGGCCGCGAGCGCCTCCGGCTCCTCGGTGTAAACGACGAGATTGAGAAGGGAGGCACGGGTTTTCGTGTCGTCGCTCGATTCCCAGAGCCGGCCCAGCTCCTTGTCGATCCGGCCGATCTCGACCGGCAGTCCCGGTTCGATCATAGCCGTCTCCATGTCGTTCCGTGGCGTTTGATGAGTTCGTCCGCCTCCGCCGGGCCCCAGCTTCCGGAGGAGTAGAACGTGAGGTCCTCGGAGTCGGCCTTCCAAGCGTCGCGGATCGCATCCACGAATTTCCAGGCTTCCTCGACTTCATCCCGTCGCGCAAAGAGCGTGGGATCCCCGCTCATGGCATCGAGCAGGAGCCGCTCGTAGGCTTCCGGCGTCGCTTTTCCGAAACTCGTGCCGTAATGGAAATCCATTTTGACCGGCTCGATCCGAAGGCTCGACCCGGGCATTTTTGCGCTCATCCGGAGCGAGACGCCCTCGTCCGGCTGGATCCGGATCACGAGCACATTGTCATCCACCGCCTCTCCGGTCGCCTTGAAGAGGACCGGCGGCACGCTCTTGAAATGGACGGCGATCTCGGTGCCGCCTTTCGGGAGGCGCTTGCCGACACGCACGAAGAACGGAACGCCCGCCCACCGCCAGTTGTCCACATTGACCTGGAGGGCCACGAACGTTTCGGTGACGGACTCGGGGTTCACATTAGCCTCGTCGCGGTAAGCGGCCACACGCTTTCCGTTGATGGCCCCTGCCCCGTATTGCCCGCGGATCACATGGCGGGCGACGTCCTTGCCCTCGAGCGGGCGGAGCGAGCGGAGCACCTTGACTTTTTCGTCGCGGATCGCGTCCGCATCCAGTCCGGTCGGCGGCTCCATGGCGGTGAGGCACAGGAGTTGGAGCAGATGGTTTTGGACCATGTCGCGCAGGGCGCCGGACTTGTCGTAGTATCCGGCACGGCCCTCGACCCCGAGCGGTTCGCTGGCGGTGATCTGGACATGGTCGATATAGCGGGCATTCCACATCGCCTCGAAGAGGGCGTTGGCAAACCGCAGGACCATGATGTTCTGGGCTGTCTCCTTCCCCAGGAAGTGGTCGATGCGGTAAGTGTCCGCTTCCGGAAAGGATCCCTCCACCAGATCGTTCAGATGCCGGGCACTCGGGAGGTCGGTCCCGAACGGCTTCTCAACGATCACCCGGGCCCAGCCGCCATTTACTCCCCGGTTCAGCCCGCTTTTCCGCAAATTTTCCAGGATGATCTCGAACTGGTCGGGCGCGGCAGCCAGATAAAAGAGCCGGTTGCCGCGGGTGCCGCGGGCGGCGTCCAGGCCATCCAGGCGTTCCGCCAGGGATCGGTAACCGGCGAGGTCATCGAATTCGCTGCGATGGTAGGAGATCGATGCCGCAAAACTCCCCCAAAGTTCCCCGTTGATGGTTTGCCGGGAATATTTCCGCGCGGCTTCCTCGAGTTCCTTCCGGAAGATTTCATCGCTTTTATCCCGTCGCGCAAACCCGACGACACTGATCGCCGGGGGCAACGCCCCATCCGCCGCCAGATTGTAGAGGGCCGGAACCAGCTTGCGGTGCGTGAGGTCGCCCGTTGCCCCGAAAATCACGAGCGTGCATGGCTCGGGCATGGCCCGGTTGCCCAATCCCTCGCGAAGCGGGTTTATCTGGATGACAGAATTCGACATGGTGCGTGCGTAATATCCGTTTGCCACAAGCCTTTCAACCGGGAAGGTTGGAGGCATGGATTGGCCAAAACTCCTCAAGATAGCAGAGGCCGAGGTCGCCGCAACGATCTCCGAGCTGCCCGAACCCGTCCGCAAGGTAATCCGCGACGTGCCGGTCCTCATCGAAAAGCACCCCTCTCCGCAAGATGTCGCGGACGGCATCGAACCCGATACGCTCGGCTATTTCGATGAAGACCCGGTCGCCCGGATCCGGCTCTGGCTGGAAAACATCCAGGACTACGCCGGGGGCGAGGAGTCCGCCTTTGTCGAAGAAGTCCGCACCACCCTCCTCCACGAAATCGGCCATCTCCTCGGCTGGGATGAGGATGATGTCGAAGAACGCGGACTCGGGTGAGCCCGGCTTTCAACCCAGATTCCGCAGTTGAACCACTGAATTCCACTAAAATCCACTCATTGACAAAGTGTTGCGAAATAACAAACCCTTCACCTGCGGGGTGAATGATCGGGTTTGAAGAAGTTGCTCCCCAGCTTCATGTTTCAGTGATTTTTAGTTGGCCATTAGTGGTTTATAGATTGATATCTCCGTGTCCTTGTGGTTCAAAAACTTTTTTTCGGCTTTACCGAAAACTTGACTTAGTCATGACTAGATCTAGTTTTTTTGCGAATGACTGTTACCGTTCACGAAGCAAAAACTCATCTCTCCCGGATCCTTCATGCCGTGGAGACAGGGGAGGAAGTTCTGGTCTGTCGGGGAAAGCTGCTTGTGGCAAAGATTGTTCCGGCAAAAGTGGTGACAAAGAAAAATCCGCCCGTTGGTGTGCCGACATCTGCCGGGTTTGAGATTCCTGCGAATGCATTCGCTCCCCTGAGCGAACAGGAGTTGAAGGAGTGGGGTCTGTGAGCGGGTGCTTGCTGGACACATGCGCGTTCATTTGGCTGACAAGCGCACCGGGCCAACTGAGCGCAAAAGCCGCCCGCATGCTTGGGGAGGAGAGCCAGGCGCGGCACATGAGCCTCGCATCGGTCTGGGAAATCTCCCTGAAATACCGCACCGGAAAGCTTCCTCTGCCCCAGGCTCCGCGCTACTGGATCGAAGAGCAAGCCCGCCTGCAAAACATTGAAATCCTGGATCTCGCCCGGGAATCCCTCTACCGCTCGACCGAATTGCCCGAATTGCACAACGACCCGTTTGACCGGCTCATTGCGGCCGAGAGCCTCGTGTATAACTTGGCCGTCATCAGCCCCGACGAGCCATTCAAGGCTTACGGCTGCAAAACCATTTGGTGAAGCCGGCTGGGATGAGGCGAATGACGGAAACCTCTCTTGGTTTCAAGGGGATCATTCGTTTCATTTTTTATTGAAGGATTTAAAGAATTGCGATAGTCTCCGGTTGATCAAATGAATTCCATTGAGACAGATGTGGTTCAGGAAGAAGCGCGCTTGAGCGAACTGGACATCGAGGCGATCGAGATGTTTATCAGCTTCCTGAAGCTGATTGGCCTGCCTAAATCGGTCGGGGAGATTTACGGGCTGCTTTTTGTCGCGACGCGTCCGCTGTCTATGGAGGATCTGATGGACCGGCTGCAGATCAGTCTCGGAGCAGCGAGCCAGGGCCTGAAGCTGCTGCGCTCCGTCGGAGCGGTGAAGGTGGTTTATGCGCCTGGGGAGCGAAGGGATCACTATGTGGCGGACCTTGAGCTGAGCAAATTCGCGACTTCGTTCATCAAAGAGGAATTGAAGCCCCGCTTGGAGCGGGCCCTCGAACGGGTCGAGCGGATGGAGAGCTTTGCGAAGGAGATGGACCCGAAAGAGCGCAAGACGGCCTTCCAAAGAATCGACCGGCTCAAGCACTGGATGGAGCGCGGGCAGAAGATGATGCCTTGGATTTTGAAGTTTTTGGTGAGTTAGCGCGCCAATTTGGCGCAGACCTGTGGAAAACAGGAAAAAAAGTAAAAAAATCTGCATGGACCAGTGGCAAAAACCCGCTGATGACCAAAGGCGGCAGCCTGTTCGCGGATAATTTGAGCGCGCGGAATGCGAAGCGAAGAAATTCTGTCTGGCAATGAATATGTCTGTTCTTCATTGCCAATATTCCAAAGCTAAATATTCTATCCATATGAAAACCACATTGGATATTCCAGATCGTCTCTTGGAGGATGTCATGAAGATCTCCGGAGCCCGCACAAAACGCGCGGTCGTTTTGCAGGCATTGGAAGAATTCCGACGCAGGGCCAGGATGGAGGCACTCCTCTCCCGACTGGGACGGTCTGAGACATTCATGGATGCCGACCAACTCGTGTCGTTGCGGTCGCAGGAAATGCCCTCAGACAAATGACTCTCGTTGACACATCGAGCCTAATCCATTTTTTGAGGAAGAACGGGGATCCGGTTGTGAGTCAGAGAGTGAGATTGCTGATTCAAAAGGACCAGGCTGCTCTTTGTCCGATGGTCATTGCCGAGCTCTGGATGGGCGCCTCCTCAAAATCCGACAAGGAAGACATCGAGGATCTTGTTTCCCTGCTGCACCACTTTCCGATCCAAGAGGAAGTCTGGAAAACCGCGAACAGACTTGCCGCCATTTGTCGTTCCAAAGGCACGCCTGTTCCCGGTTCGGATCTCGTGATTGCGGCGTGCGCCTTTTTTCGCCAGGCGGAAATTGAGTCGAGCGACCGTCACTTTGATATTTTGGAAAAGTATCGTCCGCTTCTCTGAGATCGGGCTCCGATGTCCGGGTTTCTGTCTGCTCGACCTCGTTTCTCCCCGCTTTCCGCCTCCCGATTTCGCATTTTAAAAAAATTCCCGATCACTGTTCCCCAAGCGGAAGAATTTCAAAAATGACCCATCTTCAACAGCTCGAAGCGGAGAGCATTCACATTTTGCGCGAGGTGGTCGCCGAGACATCGAATCCGGTGATGCTGTATTCGATCGGCAAAGACAGCGCGGTGATGTTGCATCTGGCGCGCAAGGCCTTTTATCCGGTCGTGCCGCCGTTTCCGCTTCTGCACGTGGACACGCGCTGGAAGTTCCGGGACATGTATGAATTCCGCACCCGGATGGTCAAGGAATCCGGCATGGACCTCCTTGTCCACATCAACCCCGAGGGGATCGAGAAGGACATCAACCCGTTCACCCACGGGGCGGCGATTCACACGCATATCATGAAGACCGAGGGCCTGAAGCAGGCGCTCGAAAAATATGCTTTTGATGCGGCCTTCGGCGGGGCGCGCCGGGATGAGGAGAAATCCCGCGCCAAGGAACGCGTGTTTTCGTTCCGTTCCTCGCAGCACCGGTGGGATCCCAAAAATCAGCGCCCCGAGCTCTGGAACCTTTACAACGCCCGGGTCCACAAGGGGGAATCGATCCGGATTTTTCCGCTCTCAAATTGGACCGAACTCGATATCTGGCAATATATCCACTTGGAGAACATCCCGATCGTCCCGCTTTACTACGCGGCCGAGCGTCCGCTTGTCGAGCGGGACGGGGCTCTGATCCTCGTGGACGACGAGAGGATGCCGCTTCGCGACGGCGAGGTGCCGGCGATGAAAAAAGTCCGCTTCCGCACGCTCGGATGCTATCCGCTGACCGGTGCGGTTGTTTCGGATGCGGACACCCTGCCCGCGATCATCCAGGAAATGCTCCTCACGAAAACGTCTGAGCGCCAGGGCCGCGTCATCGACCACGACGCGGCGGCCTCCATGGAGAAGAAGAAGCAGGAAGGGTATTTCTGATGGCCCATATTTCCGATCTCATCGCAACGGATATCGAGGGATATCTCCACGCCCATGAGCACAAGCAGTTGCTGCGATTCATCACGTGCGGCAGCGTGGATGACGGCAAGAGCACGCTGATCGGGCGGCTTCTCTTCGAGTCGAAAATGCTCTTCGAGGACCAGCTTGCCGCCGTCGAGGCGGATTCCAAAAAATTCGGGACCCAGGGCGACGACATCGACTTTGCGCTGCTGGTGGACGGTCTGGCGGCCGAGCGAGAGCAGGGGATCACGATCGATGTCGCCTACCGGTTTTTCTCGACCGACAAGCGGAAGCTCATCGTGGCCGACACGCCCGGGCACGAGCAATACACGCGCAACATGGTTACCGGGGCCTCGACCGCCGACGCGGCGGTGCTGATGGTGGATGCCCGCAAGGGGGTCCTCACGCAGACCCGGCGGCACAGCTATCTGGTGTCGCTCCTGGGGATCCGCCACTTTCTTGTCGCGATCAACAAGATGGATCTCGTGGATTACAGCGAAAGCGTCTTCCGAGCGATCGCCGACGACTATCTCGAATTTGCGAACCGGATTGGAATCGAGGACGTCACGTTCCTTCCCATGTCGGCGTTGAAAGGGGACAACATCATCGCCCCGAGCGACAAAATGACCTGGTATCACGGGACGACATTGATGGCCTATCTGGAGACAATCGAAATCGACGAAGAGCGGATGCGGCGCGCGCCGTTTCGGTTCCCGGTCCAGTGGGTGAACCGTCCGGATCTTGATTTTCGGGGATATGCCGGCACGATTGCCGGCGGAACCGTTGCCGCAGGGGACCGGATTCGTGTCCAGCCTTCCGGGAAGGAAAGCCGGGTGGAGCGAATCGTTGCATTTGGCGGAGATCTTCCGGAAGCCGTCGCCGGGCAATCGGTCACCCTTGTCCTTGGAGATGAAATCGACATCTCGCGCGGCGACGTGATTTCCGCCGCCGATGCGCCGGCCGAAGTCGCCGACCAGTTCGAGGTCGCGCTCGTCTGGATGCACGACGAGCCGATGCTTCCCGGGCGTCCTTATCTTCTCAAGACCGGCACCACCACGGCCATCGCCTCGATCACCGAAATCAAATACCAGGTGAACGTGAACACGCTCGAGCACACCGCCGCAAAAAAGCTGGAGCTCAACGCGATCGGCATGTGCAACATCATGCTCGACCGCCCGGTCGCATTCGATCCCTACCCGACGAACCGCCTCACGGGCGGGTTCATCCTCATCGACCGCCTGACGAACAATACGGTTGGCGCGGGGATGATCCATTTCGCCCTGCGACGGTCGCACAACATCCACATCCAACACCTCGATGTGGACAAGGCTGCGCGCGCCGCCATCAAGGGCCAGAAGCCATGCGTCCTCTGGTTCACCGGGCTCTCCGGCTCCGGGAAATCCACCGTCGCCAACCTCGTGGAAAAGAAACTCCACGCGCTCGGGCGGCACACCTACCTGCTCGACGGCGACAACGTGCGCCACGGGCTCAACAAGGACCTCGGGTTCACGAACGAAGACCGCGTCGAAAATATCCGGCGAGTCGCCGAAGTCGCGAAGCTCATGACCGATGCCGGCCTCATCGTGCTCACCGCGTTCATCTCGCCGTTCCGATCCGAGCGCCGGATGGCCCGCTCCCTGATGCCCGACGGCGAGTTCATCGAAGTCTTCATGGACACCCCGCTGGCCATCGCCGAAGAGCGCGATCCCAAGGGGCTTTACAAAAAGGCCAGGCGCGGGGAACTCAAAAACTTCACCGGCATCGACTCGCCTTACGAAGTGCCCGAGACAGCGGAGATCCACCTTGATACCGCCTCCCGGTCCCCGGAGGAACTCGCGGAGGGGATACTCGACTTTCTCAGGTCGCGCAAGCTGATCGCCATGTGAATCGGAGATGCATTTCCAGGAAGAAATATTAAAGACAGCCTGCGATTTTTCCCCATGTCCCTTGCCCTGATCACCGGAGCCGCCGGGTTCCTTGGCCGCCACATTGTGCGCGAGATGCGCAGCGCGGGATGGGAGATCCTTGCTGTGGATTCCGCCGCCGAAGAAAATGCGGCGCTGCCGCACGGTGTGGTCTATCGGAGGATGTCGCTTCCCGACGCCAATTTTCCGGGATTGGTGGCGGAGTTCCGGCCCGCGGCCTGCGTTCACTGTGCGGGGCGGGCCTCTGTGGCGGCATCGGTCAGCGACCCCCGGGCGGATTTTGCAGCGGGAGTTGTTGTGACCGAAGCCGTCCTCGACGCGCTGCGGAGAGAAGCAAAAGGATGCCGCACGATTTTTCTCTCGAGCGCCGCCGTGTATGGGCAGCCGGAAACTCTGCCGGTGAGCGAATCGGCCAAACTCGCGCCCCTCTCCCCCTACGGATACCACAAGCGGATCTGCGAAATTCTCATGGAACAGGCCGCCCGGCTCGGGGGCGTTCCCGCCGCCTCGGCCCGCATCTTCTCCGCCTACGGCCCGGGACTGCGCCGCCAGGTATTATGGGAAACGGCGATGCAGTATGCCGGCAAAGGCAAAGCGGTTTTGAGAGGAACCGGGCGGGAAACACGTGATTTTATCCACGCTGTAGACGCGGCCCGTGCGATCCGTTTGATTGTGGAAAAAGGGGCGTGCGAAGGGGAAGTTTACAATGTCGCCACCGGTCAGGAAACAACCATCCGGGATGCCGCGGAGATGCTCGCAGGATTTTTCCCATCCGCAAAACCCGCCGTCTTTGAAGGCGGAAAAATGACCGGAGACCCGGAACGCTGGGTGGCTGACTGCTCCCGGATCCGTTCTCTGGGCTTTGGGACAAGTCTCCCGCTTATGGAAGGCCTCCGGTCCTTGGCCGACTGGGTGAAGGCCGAGAACAGCGTGGGGATACCCAACGTTTGAAATACTTTTCCCATGGCTGACTTAAAACCCGAAATTCTCATTTCCCCGCAGTCAAAATTGCAGCTTCTTCCGTGGAAGGAGTTATGGGCCTACCGGTCACTGATCGCCCTGTTTGTCCGGCGGGATTTTGTCAGCGGGTACAAGCAGACGATTCTCGGCCCGCTCTGGTTTGTCATTCCTCCTCTGATCCAGACGTTCGTCTTCACCTTGATCTTCGGACGCGTAGCCAAAATTGACACCGGGAATGCCCCCCAATCGCTTTTCTTTATGAGCGGGGTTCTGGTCTGGAATTTCTTTGCCACAACGCTCAGCCGGTCCGCCTCGACATTCACGGGAAACGCCGGGCTTTTCGAAAAGGTCTATTTTCCCAGGCTCAGCGTGGCCATTGCTGGAATCATCAACAACTTCCTGAGTTTCGCGATCCAGTTCCTTCTCTTTGTGGGGATCTATCTCTACTACGGGGAGAGTTTCAAAACCGTAAACCCGACGTTGACGATCCTGCTTGCTCCTCTCGTCATCGTGCAACTGGCCCTGCTGGGTTTAGGAGCCGGATGCTTGGTGACGTCATTAACAACGCGCTACCGGGATTTCGCCATGATGCTCAGCTTTGGAATCCAACTCTGGATGTATGGCAGCTGTGTCGTCTATCCTCTCTCCGCGGTTCCGCAGGAGTGGCACTGGTTTCTTCTGTTGAACCCGGTAGTGCCTGTTGTCGAAACCTTTCGGTTTGCGTTCTTTGGGGACACCGCCATTACGCTGGGACAGATCCTGATCGGATGGGTGGTGACACTGGTGATCCTTGTCGCCGGACTTCTTGCCTTCCATTCCGCGGAAAACAGTTTTGTCGATACGGTCTAGCGGAAAATCGGAAATGAGAAATCGGAAATTGGAAGTATATAAATGGCTTCGCGTTTAACTGACGAGTTTCGCGAGCGCACGAAACGCTTTGCGGCAATGGTTATC
>JBAYWC010000083.1:0-11694 GCA_041674265.1 Terrimicrobiaceae bacterium | reverse complement strand
TACGGATAACCAGGCTGCGTTCCCGCTACCGGCCTACGAATGCTACCCGGCTACGCCAAACAAATGGGCGCCCCTTTTCTCTCAGGGGGCATCCTGCTTCAGGATGCCCCCTGAGCAGTTACCGAAAATATACATCATCGTATTTTCAAGTCGTTCGAGCCAAGGCCGAGCGAGTATTGGATCTCTATCAAGGGGTCTGGGAAGGCCATGTTTGGGGACCCGACGACCACGTGATCTCCGCCGACGAAAAAACCAGCATCCAAGCTCGCATCCGTTTACACCAAAGCCTGCCGCCCCGGCCAAAGGAGGCGATGCGGGTGGAATTCGAATATGAGCGCGGCGGTGCGTTGGCGTATTTGGCCGCTTGGGATGTGCGAAGAGCCAAAATCTTCGGCCGATGTGAACATACCACCGGCATCGCCCCCTTTGACCGGCTCGTCCAGCAAGTGATGGAGAAAGAGCCCTACCGGAGCGCCCAAAGAGTATTTTGGATTGTGGACAATGGCTCGTCCCATCGCGGAGCCGCGGCGGTCAGGCGACTTCAAGGCACCTATTCCAGCCTCCGCCTGGTCCATCTGCCCGTTCATGCCAGTCGGCTCAACCAAGTGGAGATTTATTTCTCGGTGATCCAGAGAAAGGTGCTCACTCCCAATGATGTTCCCTGGGAGAGCAGAGAGGCGTCCCCTTATCCTGGCAAACTGGTGTGACGCGCCCCCGACAACGGATGCCGGGGCAGAGTATCTTTGAGCCATGGTCCGACACGCGCCGTGGAGGGCGCAGTCGGATCGGGGGCGGCCGGTGTCTTGGCATACTGACCCAAGCCGTCGCGTGATGCGCGGAATTCTTGCGTGAGCCATCCGGTCGCCCCGTCTCCGGTTTTCATTTCCTCATGCCGTGTGCTCCGGAAGTTTCCGGGATGCGTGAGGGAAAATGGTGTCGTCGCAAAAGATTCATGGCTGCAGGGGAAGGTGGACGGAGCGCGACCCCATGACGACGCGACGCCAAAACCCCAGGGGAGTGGTTTCCTTGGCAATGAGGGCGATGCCACCGGGGATGGTGCGCCATTTGCGGATAAGGATGAGCCAGGAGTGCGATGCCGCGTCGGCGCGTTCCTGGTCCGAGGCGGTGCTGGAGCGGCTTCGCGGGTCGAGGTAGGGGACGCCGGTTGAGGACAAGGGAGCGGAGAAGTCGCAGGTAACGGCGGGCTCCGGCGAAGATGCCGTGCTGGCCGTTGGCGTTCCAACGCGAGATGCGCTCCGTGAGCTCGGGAGGGCCGTAAAGATGGATTTGGGGGGCGCTTTGGACCGTCCAGTCTTTGAGGAGGTGGTTGCAGCGGGCCGGTGTGTGACCTTGGCTGGCGGGCTGGTCCGGGCCGCCGCTCTGGAAGGTGCGAGGGACGATGCCGGCGAAGGCGCAGAGCGAGAAAACGGGTCAAACCTTGCTCTCGGACAATTTTCGAAGGGCTGCAAAAAATTTGCGTGCGGAAAGAGGGCGCGAGCCGCGTCACTGCTCCCGGCGGTTCATATCGAAAGTCAAAGGGGGCAGGCTTTGCGGGGATTGACACCTTGCCCCGCGCAAGCGCGCCCTGGTGACGAGAAACAAGTGCCTTGCACCTGCTCGGGAAGAGAGAAACAGAAGTCTCGACATATTTTGGGTGCCGGAGGACAAGAAGGCATGTCGGCGCGGGGAAAATTCTGAAAACACCACTTGTCTTTCCGACCGCTTCGGGTCGATGTTATCGCCGACAGCCATGAGCACCGAATCTTCACGCCATATTTTTACAGATTTTGATTCCGCTCTGGGGGATCTGAGAAAGAACGTGCTGATGATGGCCAGCCTCACGGTCCGCAGCATGGAGAACGCCCGCAAAGGTCTCTTCGAGAGGGAGGAGGACTGGTGCAATACCGTGATCGCGGACGATGAGGAGATAGACACGCTGGAAATCCAGGTGGACCGGGATGGGATCGAAACCATGCTGCGCTTTCATCCGGTGGCCTCGGACCTGCGCCAGGTAATCGCTTCGATGAAGATGAGCGTCAATCTGGAGCGCATCGCCGACCAGACCGTCGGCATCGCCCGGCGCGCCCGGAAGCTCAATGCCAACGCCCTGCTTCCGGAAACCGCCGAGACCGGGCCGCTGTTCCGGCATGCGGAATCCATGGTGATCGATGCCATCAAAGGCTATGCCGACCAGGACACCGAGCTGGCGCGCACGCTCAAATCCCGCGACCGGGAGATGGATGCCATGAACCGGGATTTTGCGAACAAACTCACCGAGCTGATGCCGAAGCACCCCGAGTCCATCCAAGGCTATCTCGAACTCATTTTCATCGCCCGTTTCCTCGAGAGGATCGGTGATCAGGCAACGAATATCGCCGAGGATACGATCTTTGCGGTGGCCGCGGAGGATATCCGCCATCTCCAGGCCGGGTAGCCATTTTCCGTTCGGTCAGGAATCCGCGATTTCGTAGTCGCGAAGGTAGCAACCCGGATCCTCCGCCCACGGGTCTCCGTATTCCTGGTAAGCGCGCACGCGGAAACCTCCGCCGCAGACTTCCTGGAAGCGGCATCCGGCGCACCGGCCCTTCAGGCGCGGCAGACGGTCGCGAAGCCCCGACAAGAGCGCGTCGTTCCGGCTGCTCTTCCAAATTTCACGGAACGGTTGTTCCTTCACATTCCCGAGGGTGTGGAACTGCCAGAATCGGCTGGGATGGACGTTGCCCTGGCTGTCGATATTCGAGATGCCCGGGCCCGGCATCTCCCCTCCATTCCGCTTGAGCTGCCTCCAGATCTCATCCGCGCGTTTTGGGTTGCGGCGCCGTGTCGTGAGCCAGAAAAAGGCCCCGTCCGCCGGCTGGCCGGCAGTCAAGACTTCCCGGTTGTTGCCATCGCGGTTCCAGCGTTTGACCGCGTCCGCGATCATTCGCAGGGCCTGGCGGGTTCCCGCAGGCGAGAGCAGGCCGAGATCCGTGCCGCGACCGGAATAAACCAAATGGCAAAAACAAACCCTGGAAATTTCCACCTCCTCGATCAGGCGAAGGATTTCCGGCAACTGGGCGGCGTTCTGCCGGGTCAGCTTGAGGCGGAGGCCGGCCTTCTGCCCCGCTCCGCGGCAGTGGCGGAAGGCATCGACGGATTTCTTGAAGGCCCCCGCGCGCCCGCGGAAACTGTCGTGATTTTCTCCGATCCCATCCAGCGAGATCGCGACATAAGTGGCGCCGAGATCCTTCAACCGTTCGGCGGCGCGCGAATCGATCCGCGTGCCATTGGTGGAAACCGTCACCCGCAGGCCCTTTGCGACCGCATAGCCGGCCACATCGAAGAAATGCGGATGGAGCATCGGTTCCCCTCCGGAGAGCAGGACGGCCGGCACCCCGCAGTCGGACAGATCGTCCACGACGTCGACCATTTTTTCGAGGGTCAGTTCGCCGGGGTAATGCTTGGTGGTGGAATCCGAATAGCAGTGGAGGCATCGGAGATTGCAGCGCCGGGTGATGTTCCAGACAACCGCTGCCTTGCTTTCGGGGGAGCCCATCCATTCGTCACGGATGGCATCGGCTGACTGCGGCGTGCCGCAGAGCAGTTTGGTCACGTTGATCATAACGCGTGCATTCCAAGCGATCTTGACGGACGGCGCCTGAATGATCCTTGATGTCCGTCAACCAATTCCAGCAGACGTTCCGTGGGCAAAAACATTGGAAAGTTCGTTTTGACCTTGCGCGGCAAAACGCGGATCTTTTCCGAAACGATGGGCGCCGAGAACGAACTGGTTGATTGGGAGCAGTTGGACATGATGGCCGATGGATACACTCCGGATTTCGTGGAAATCTACCGGGAATTTCTCGATCAGACACCCGAACTGCTCGACGTCTTGGAAAAGCATTTTCTCCAGGACGATGTGGAGCAAACGCGGGAGGCGGCCCACAAAGCCAAAGGCAGCGCGGCCAATTTCGGGTTCGTGGGCGTGAGTGTTCCCATGTCCCGGCTTGAGCTGCAGGCAAAAGAAGCGGGGAACCTGGGCGGCGCGCGCAAGTGGGTGCAGGAAGCCCGCGAAAATTTCGAAAGGTCGAAAACCGAGATCCACGAGAAGCGCGGGATCTGAGCTGCTGGAAGCAAGTCCAGGCACCCTCAGCGGGCCTGGGAGGGCAGTTTCCGAACCGCCGTGCCCGAGGGGCCGCGAAGACGCGAGAGCACCCCGGCTGTCTTCTTGATCAGCTGGTCGATTTTGAAACGGAAACTGGAGCGGTAATCCCGTTCGATTTTTTTGACCGGATCCTCATAGCCCGCGTAATTGAAGAGCGCCGCGCGATGGTCCTCGGCGATTTGGCAGAGCTGGGTGTTCTTGAAAATCGCGTCGGCGAGCCGGAGCATGCGGCGGTTTGGCAGGCTGTACGGGTTCGCCTCGCAAACGATGTCGAATGCCGTCCTGGCGTCGTATCCCAAACAGGTGAGCCCAATGATCGCCGACGCGGCCGAGCGGCTCAAACCGGATTCGCAATGCACGAGGATCGCGAACTGGTCCTGTCCCCCCGCTTCCTCCCGGTTGATCTCGTTGAAAAAGCGGATGATCTCCTCGATGTCTTCCTTTTGCGGAGGCCGGCACTTCCGGAACCGGGGCGCAAGCATCTCGATATCGTCCACGTCATGGAAACGGAGTTGCAGGAGTTTGTTCGCGTTTTTGGGCAGCGGAAGCGGCTCCTGCTCGGTGCCGGGGTCGGGCAGACTCACCACATACCGGATGTCGCCGGATTGGTAGCGCGGCAGGGCGGATCGACTGGCCACGGCAAGTTGCATGTCAGGGCGAAGAATAAGACCCTTCCCCGGCTTTCCGCCAATATTTTCGTTCTTTCCCGTCCGGGGATTGTCATCAGGGTTTGGCCTCGCATCCCCGGACTCTTCCTGCGAAAGAAAGGAGATGATGAAAAGCGCGCGATGGCTTCTGGTGTTTCGCAAGGCCGCGGAGATTGTCCGCAGCCACAGGAAGGACGCCCTCATCCTGAGTTCGTCTGGACACTCGTGGACAACCACGAATGGCATCACGGCTACAAAGCGCCGTTTGGCATGGCAAAGTTCGCCCGCGATTCCAAGAAGCGCCTGCTCAGGCCCTCCGCGCTCTTCTACCGCGGCCTCATCGACGGCTCGCGCGCATCCGGCCTCCTCGACGATGTCTCGACCGCGCCCGAGCTTTCTCCCGGCTTCATCGAACGCTGAGCCGCGATGAAAAGTGAGGGCTGTTGACATCGGATCCGGAGGATTTCCCTGCCTCTTTCCAGCATTCAGGCGGGAAGGAGTTTGAGTTTGGAAAGGGCCGCGAGTTTTCTTTGGTGATCGCCGAAAGAGGAAAATGCGTTGCCGCCGATTTTTTGGATTTGAGGATGACGGCATCGCCGCGGTCTTCGATGAGGAGCCCCGAGTCAAACCCATGTTTGCGGATGAGTTGAGCGGGAAGGCGGATCCCGCGCGAATTCCCGATGCGGGCAAGAGAAATCTCGTGGGTTTTACGTAATTACAGTGATCACAAAAAAACTGCGGTCAAGTGAAAAAGAGGGAGAGCTTGTGCGATGGTGAAAGGAGCGTCAAATCCAAGGAATCAATCGTGGATGTCACTGGCGACCGCGATGGCATTCTGCATGGACGTGAATACGACTCTGGCGGCCAAGCGTCAACCGGACGAGCCGAAACGTGGGAGGTTGCACGGCAGAACCGGGGATCGAAATCCGGACTCGCCCAAAGTCCGAGGGAATGGTAAGAGGCTCTGACCATGTTGGAACTTGTTCAAAAAGGAGGCCCTCTTGTGTGGTTGCTCCTCCTCTGCAGCATCACGGCCCTGGGTGTCTTTTTCGAGCGCCTCCTCTCGCTCCACCGCTCCTCGATTCACACCGGGGATTTTCTCCGGGGGCTCGCGAATTTGCTTCGCCGCGACAACCATGCCGAGGCGCTGCAGGAATGCGCGGGTTCGCCCGGGCCGGTGCCGCGTGTCCTTCACGCCGTGATCTTGAAGCACGGGGCCCCCCGCGCGGAACTTCGCGAGATCGCCCAGGAGGCCGGCCAACTCGAGGTGCCCCGCCTGGAGCGCAATCTCGCCCTGCTGGGAACCATCGCCTACGCCACCCCGCTCATCGGATTGCTGGGAACGATCCTCGGCCTCCTCGACGCCTTTCAACAAATCTCCGCCCACGGAGGATATGCCACGGCCGCGGAGATTGCCGGCGGAGTTTACGAGAGCCTTCTCACCTCGGCGGCGGCGCTCACGGTGGCCATTCCCGCTTTCGTGGCGCACAGCTATCTCTCGGCGCGGGTGAGCGCCGTCCTTCATGACATCGAGCGGGCCGCGATCGAAACGATTGAAATTCTCTGCGGACCCAAAGATCCGCCATCCGCCCCGTGAAGCTGGTTCGAACAGCGGAGCCCCATCCGGCGCTCATTTTCGTGGCCCCCGCGCTGGATGTGGTGTTGATCCTGGTTTTCTTCCTGGTTCTGAGCACTTCGTTCCTTTTGCAGCCGGGCGTGGCGGTATCGGTTCCCGATTCTCCGTTTCTGCTCGCCCCGCAGCGGGATCCCCAGGTTGTCAGCGTGACGGCGGCTCCCACGTCCGCGGTGTATTTCGAAAATCAGCAGGTCTCGTTCGAAACGCTGCGGGGCAAGCTGGAGTCCCAGCATGGGCGCAAGCGAACCATCGTGATCAAGGCGGATCGTCTCGCGCCGTTCGACCTGATCGCGCGGGTGATGACCGTTTCCCTCGAGCTCGGGTATCCGACGGTCGTTGCCACCTCGGACAACCGGCAATGAAAGACTCGCTGATTTTCGAGTGGCCGGGCCGGCACCACCTCCATCTCCTGCTGCCGGTGACGATCGTGCTCGCCGCCCTTCTTCATGCCGGCTTGTTTTTTGTATTTTCCATCATCTACCCGCAGTCGGAAAGTGCCGGGCCGGATCCGGCGCAAGCCTGCTTTATCCCGCCCGGCGCGGCGGACGCGCCACGTTTGGAGGCCTTGTTGCGTTCTTCCGACCCCGCGGTTTTTGCGCCTGGACGGGGGCTGGATCTCCCCGAGCCCGTTCCGCCGGTGGCCTACATTCCCCGGTATGCTTCCGACAAGCCGGCTCTCGATCCTCTGCCGCCTTCCTCAAAGCCCGATTTTCCACGCCGCGCATTCGCCGGGCCGGTTCCTGTGCGGCAGGGAAATGCCATGCCCGCCGTGTCGCCACCCTCCCCGACCCGGCTGGTTTCAAGCGACGCCCTTTCCACGCGGATTCCCGCTTTGCCGGAGGGGACGGTTTTTCTCATCCCGCAGGGATTCGATCCGGAGCCGGCGGTTTTTCTCGTTGCCCTGCGCGCAGACGGCCGGGTGGCCCATGTTTTCCAGCAACACAGCTCCGGGAATGCCCTTCTTGATCTCAAGGCCGCGAGTCTTCTCAGGGGATTGCAATTTGCCCCGGACCCCTCGGCCGGTTCGTGGGGATTTGTGACTTTTCAATGGGGGACCGATGTGCATCCCATGGCGCTCCCATGATCCCCATCGAACTGTCCTGGCTCGTCTTCATTTGCCTCCTGGTTTTTCTCTCCGGAATATTTTTCGTTTGGATCAGCTACGAAGTCGTCCGCCGTCAAAAAGCGAACCGCGCGCTCCGGAACCGCCTGCGCTGCCGGGTTTGCAGCATGGAATTCGCGGACGACTCCCCGGATGTCCTCGCGACCTGCCCGCGTTGCGGAAGCTTGAACGAACGCGCGAAACCGGCTTTCTTTTAGCCGGTGAGCAACTTCCGGAAAAATTTCATTGCCAAGCCTGCGGACATCCCGCCTAGTAGGCCGTTCGCAATCGAAACAACGCCACCACCACAATCATGAGCGAACGAAGAGTAGTCCTGACCGGCATCGGAGTCGTCACGCCAATCGGCAACGACCTCCCGACTTTCTGGCAATCCCTGAAAGAGGGGCGCAGCGGCATCAGCCGGTACACCGCCTTCGATTCCACCGATTTCGGCTGCAAGATTGCCGGCGAGGTCCGCGGTTTCGAACCGGCGAAATATTTCAAAAACCCGAAATCCGCGAAACGCACCGACCGCTTCACCCAGTTTGCCATGGCCGGAGCCAAGATGGCTTTGGAGGATTCCGGAATCGACCTGGACGCGGTGGACCACAACCGTTTCGGCGTGATCATCGGGAGCGGAATCGGCGGGCTGCGCAGCATGGAGGACGAATGCAAGCGCCTTCTCGAGCGCGGCCCTTCGCGTGTCTCCCCGTTCACGATAGCGATGATGATTTCGAACATGGCCAGCGGGATCGTGTCGATGGAATACAATCTTTGCGGCCCGAACATGTGCATCGTGACGGCTTGCGCCACGGCCAACAACTCGCTTGGCGAGGCCTGGCGCATCATCAAGTTCGGCGATGCGGACATTTTTCTCGCGGGCGGATGCGAAGCCACGATCACCCCTCTCGGAATCGGCGGATTTTCGGCCATGAAAGCGGTGAGCCTGAGAAACGACGAGCCGGAGAAGGCCTGCCGCCCGTTTGACCGCGACCGCGACGGCTTCATCATGAGCGAGGGAGCAGGCGTCATGGTCCTCGAGGAGTACGGGCACGCCAAGCGCCGCGGGGCCCCGATTTATTGCGAGATTGCCGGCTACGGATGCACGGCGGACGCCTATCACATGACCGCTCCCATGCCGGAAGGCGATGGGGCCGCGCGCGCCATCCAGGTCGCCATGGGACATGGCAGGGTCAACCCGGAACAGATCGATTACATCAACGCCCACGCCACCTCCACCGGGCTCGGGGATATTTGCGAAACCAAGGCGATCAAACTGGCTTTGGGCGACCACGCGAAAAAAGTGATGGTCAGCGCGACGAAATCGATGACCGGCCACCTGCTCGGAGCCGCCGGCGGCGTCGAGCTGGCGGCCTGCGCCCTCGCCATCAAGCACGGTATCGTCCCGCCAACCATCAATCTCGAGAACCCGGACCCCGCATGCGACCTCGACTGCGTGCCGAATGTGGCCCGCGAGGCAAAAGTGAAAACCGTGCTCAGCAATTCCTTCGGATTCGGCGGGCACAATGCCACGCTTCTGATCAAGGCCGTCGCGTGAGGCCGGGATTCAGCCGAAGCGTCCGGTGATATAGTCCTCGGTCTGCTTTTGCGCGGGGTTGGAGAAGATTTTCTGCGTTTCCGCGAATTCGATGAGTTTGCCGAGGTAGAAGAGGGCGGTCCTGTCCGAGCAGCGGGTGGCCTGCTGCATATTGTGGGTGACGATGACGATGGTGAATTCTTTTTTGAGATCGTGGATGAGTTCCTCGACCTTGACCGTCGCGATGGGGTCCAGCGCGGAGCAGGGCTCGTCCATGAGGAGAATCTCGGGCCGGTTGGCGATGGCGCGGGCGATGCAAAGCCGCTGCATCTGGCCTCCGGACATGCTGAGGGCGCTTTCATGCAGGCGGTCTTTCGCCTCTTCCCAGAGCGCGGCGCCCTTGAGGCTGCGCTCGACGGTCTCGTCGAGGACGGCCCTGTTGTTCTGCCCCGCGACGCGGAGGGGATAGACGATATTTTCGTAGATCGATTTCGGGAACGGGTTCGATTTCTGGAACACCATGCCGATGCGCTTGCGCAGGGAGATGACCTCGATGTGCGGGTCGTAGATGCTCTGCCCGTTCACGATCACGTCGCCCTCGTGGCGAACCCCGTCGATCAGGTCGTTCATGCGGTTCAGGTTCCTGAGCAGCGTGGATTTTCCGCAGCCCGACGGCCCGATGAACGCGGTGACCGCGCGCTCCGGGATATCCATCGTGACATCGAACAGCGCCTGCTTGGAACCGTAGTAAAAGCTGAAGTCCTGGATCTTGATGTAGTCGGGCTTTCTGGAATCCGGGGGCGTGGACGTTTTGTCGCTCATGTGGGCAATGAAAGGTTAAAAAGCTCCGGTTGCATATTTTTTCCGCAGGCGTTCCCGGATCATGATGGCGGCCAGGTTCAGCACGACCACCAGCAGGATCAGCAGCAGCGTTGTCGCGAAGACCATCGGCTTGGCGGCCTCGGAATCGGGGGACTGGAATCCCAGATCGTAGATGTGAAAGCCGAGGTGCATGAATTTCCGTTCGAGGTGGACGAAGGGGAATTCGCCATCGATCGGAAGGCTCGGGGCGAGTTTGACGACGCCGACGAGCATGAGCGGGGCGACTTCTCCGGCACCGCGGGCCATGGCGAGAACGAGACCGGTCAGGATGCCGGGGAGCGAGGCCGGGAGGACGATGCGCTGGATCGTCTGCCATTTCGAGGCCCCGCAGGCCAGGGAGCCTTCCTTCATGCCGCGCGGCACGGCGGCGACCGCCTCCTCGGCGGCGACGATCACGACCGGCACCGTCATGAGCGCGAGGGTGAGGGCGGCCCAGAGGATGCCCCCCGTGCCGAATGTCGGGGTCGGCAGGTATTCCCCGAAGAACGTCCGGTCGATGGAACCACCCACAAAATAGACGAAGAAACCGAGGCCGAAAACGCCGAAGACGATCGAGGGTACGCCGGCCAGGTTGTTGACGGCGATGCGGACGGCCCGGACAAAAAATCCCTGCCGGGCATATTCCCGCAGGTAGATCGCGGCGACGACGCCGAATGGCATCACGGCGATGCTCATGAGCATCGTCATCACGAACGTTCCAAAAATGGCCGGGAAGACCCCGCCCTCGGTGTTCGCCTCGCGGGGGTCCTGGGAGAGGAAGTTCCAGATGTTGTGCGCGAAGAGCCCGAATTTTTGCAGGAGGCCCAACTGGTTCGGCTGGTAGAAACCGATGATATTTCCGACAGGCAGCGTCTTTTCCGAACCATTCGGAAGCTTGTAGGTGAGCGTCGCCGCCATCTGGAGCTGGCGGAGCGCGCGGGCCTTGGCGGCGAGCTTGGCATAGCGCTCTTCCAGGGCGGCGATCTCCTTCACCGATGCCGGCGATCCCTGTCCGCGGACCTTGATGTTGTTCATCGTCGCATTGATGCGCCCGATGTCGCGCTTCTCGATGATTTCCATCTCGTGGTGCCGGGCGTTTCCCTCGGAGACGAAGGCCCGGAGGGCCTTGGGAAAGGAGGGGTCGGAGGCCGGGAGTGTCTTTCCGTCGGCGTAGGTGATCGACCCGGGAAATCCGAAGGCGAAGCCATACTCCATGCGCTCGATGACATAGATGGCTTTTGGAGCGACGGTTTTCACGACGTCCGCGCCGTTGATGAACGCGAAATTGAGGCCGTAGCTGTCCTTGTTTCCGATGAAATACTGGAGTTCCGACTGGTCGGAGCGCGGGTTTCCGGTGGCATCGAGCACGGGGGTGCGCTTGACCCGTTTCTGGACGAGGTTTCCGGCGAATGTCTCCCCGCCACCGGGAACGGGGTTGCGCACCCCGGGCTTGAGGGTGACCTCGACGACCGGAGACGGCCAAAAAACGGGCACGCCGTTGGCAACGATGATTCCCAGAAGCCCGAACACCATGAGAAGACCGAGGGTCAGTCCCATGGCCGTGAGCCAGACGAATGGCTCGCCAGGGGCGGCGTGCGTTCGCGTCAGGGAGTTTTCTTTGGTGGCGGCGGACATGGCGGCTATCCCGGATAAATCACAGGGGGGCGGCTCAGATTGCAGAAGATTTTGACTGTCAGCGGGTGCCGTCGACCAAGGCATATCCCCTGGGATCTGGTGCGGGAGGCGGAACCCGCTGGCGGGCACCAC
>JBAYWC010000082.1:0-11792 GCA_041674265.1 Terrimicrobiaceae bacterium | reverse complement strand
CCTTGAGAACCACGGCTCCAGGTTCCTGGCTGAGCCTTTTCTCCCGATCTCCAACTTTACTTTTTTTGTTCATCCCACCACGACGCTATCGCCGCAGCGCGTTTTGTCTAGCCTTTTTTACTTCTGCCACGCTCAGTCCTGCCCGAGTCAGGTAAATGGAAATGCCTTGAGGCGCGAACAGAGAGGGCGATAGAAAAGATTGACCGAGATCAATAAACCCGGATCCGGCGATCGAAGAATTTTTGGCAGAATTATTAGCCGTCTCATAATAGTATTGACATTCTTTTGGCCAAGCTTATTCGTTGTTGCGCCCATGTGTCGGCGGTCATCCAGTGCGGTCGCGTCGAAGGGATCTTCAGCGACAAATCACTGCGCCCATTTTCCCATTTAGGATAAATGGTTGGCGAGATGGACGCCTCTCTAGGATTTATTACGGAATAAGGATCTGCTCAGATCCCGTCCACACGAAAACCGGCCGCTTGAAAAACTTTCCGGACGGCGGCGGGGTTGTCTCCCTGGAACTCCATTTCCCGGTCCCGCACGGTCCCCCCGCAACCGAGTTGTTTGCGGGCCTCGCTGGCTAGGCGTTCGATTTCCCGCACGGGAAATCCGGCGGAAAATCCGGAGACGACAATCACCGGTTTCCCACCGCGGTGGGATTTCTCTTTCCGGAGGACGACCCTCCCCGGAGAATGCCGGGCCGGCTTTTCCACCTGCAAAACCCCCTCGGGAAGATCGGGAATGGACAATCCCGCGAACGGAGATTGCAGGTCTTCCCGCGGACCGGAAACCGGGATGCGCCCCCTGGCGCTCATGGGGTTTTGGTCAACATCGCGGCCCCGAAGACCCCCGCGCTATCCCCGAGCCGCAGGCGCAGGATGTGCGCGGAGAGCGCACCGCTGAACAGAAAACGTTCGATGGCGCGCCTCGTCTCCTCCGAATAAAGCAGATCGATATTTCCCACGCCGCCGCCGATGACGATCGCATCGGGGTCGAGGACATTGATGGCCGCCGCGATCGCTTCTCCAAATTTGTCCCGGAGGCGTTCCAGCGTGGCGACGGCGGTCTTCTCCCCGCTGGAAGCGGCCCGGACAATGTCCGGCAGCCGGAGAGGCTCTCCGCCGGATTCCCTGTGGAACCTTTCCAGCGAGGGGCCCGCGAGGACGGTTTCGATGCAGCCTTTCCTGCCGCAGTAGCACGGACGGCTCTCGCCCATCAGCGGATTGTGCCCCCATTCTCCGGCAATGCCGTGAAGGCCGTTGAGCGCCCGCCCTTTGACCACGATTCCTCCCCCCACGCCCGTCCCGAGGATCAATCCCATGACAACAGGCTCGCCGACCGCCGCGCCGAGCGCGTGGCCTCCGCAAGCGCGAAACAATTCGCGTCATTCGCCATGCGGATCTCTCGCGAGAGCAGGCGCGTGAGATCCTCCCGCAGCGGCCGGTGATTGAGGCACGTGGTGTTCGAGTTTTTGAGCGTTCCAGTCGAAGGCTCGACAGCGCCGGGTGTTCCTGTTCCGATCACCTGCGGACAGGGCATCCCGGATGCCTCTTCCAGTTCCCGGACCACGCCCGCAATTTGCGGGAGGATAAAATCATACCCGCGCGAGGCGCCGGTTTCCCTCCGCGGGCGATGAACCGCCGTGTGCGGACGTCCCCCGTCGAGAACGGCCCCTTCGATCTTGGGGCCGCCGAGGCCGATTCCCCAGAGCAATCCGCTCACACCGAAACCCGCATCGGCATGATGACATAGAGGAACGGCGACTGGATTTTCAGAACGCCGGGACTCATCTCGTCGATCAGTTCCAAGAAGACCTCGTCATTGGGAAGGCTGCGGAGCGGAGCCATCAGAAACTCCGGATTGAAGGCAATCGAGATGTCCTTGCCTCGGTAGTTGATCGCAAGTGATTCTTTCGCCTCGCCGACCTCCGGAGTATTCGCGGTGATGTCGAGGTTGTTCTTGGTGAAGTTCAGGCGGACGGAACTGGTCTTGTCGCTGCTGAGAAGGGAGACGCGGCGCACGCAATTCAGGAAGGCCTCGCGTTCGAGAGTGATCCGTTCCTTGGCCTCGGCGGGAATCACCTGCCGGTAGTTCGGGTAGTTGCCCTCCACAAGCTTCGAGGCAAGAAACGCCCCGTTCAACTCGAAGGAAGCCAGGTTGTCGGATGTCGAAATCGTCACCTCGCCCTCCTCGCCGAGCAGGCGCTGCAACTCGGTGACCGCTTTGGTGGGAAGGATGAAATCGCGTTCGTGGCTCTTCGGAAACTCGATATCGCTGTCGAACAAAGCCAGGCGGCGCCCGTCGGTTGCCACCAGCGTCAGCTTGTTGTCGGCCAGCGAAAAGAGAATCCCGTTGAGCACGTAGCGCGTCTCATCGGAAGAGATGGCATACGAGGTCTTTCGGAGACCGTCTCTCAGCTCGCTTTGCTTGAGGGTGAAGGACTTCGGCTCCCCGACTGTCGGGAATGTCGGGAATTCCTCCTGGGGAAGCCCGTAAATTTTGAAGAAGCTCGCCCCACAGCGGATGGTCGCGGCATTTTTTGCGTCGATCTCGATGACGACTTCCGAGCTGGGAAGCTCGCGCACGATGGCGGCGAGACGCCGGGCCGGCAGCGTGGTCGAGCCGGGCTTTTCGACTTTCGCCTCGATCGAACAGCGGATCCCGACCTCGAGATCCGTGGTCGTGAGCCTGAGCCCCGCCTCCGTGGCTTCGAGGAGCGCGTTGGAGAGAACGGGGAGAGTCGCGCGATTGCTGACCACGTTTTGAATTCGCTGCAAACCTTCGAGGAGGGCTTCTTTGGTGACCGCTAGCTTCATGGTAAAAACCTAGTGTCTATGGACACTCTCGACAGTTGTCAACCGCATGTTGCGTTCCTGTTGAGAATATCGTTGCGCAAAGGAAATCCCGCCGCGGCTCTCCGCGTCGGAAAAAACCACGCCAATTCCGCTACCGCCAGGCGGAGTCACAAAAAAACCATTCCCCTGTCTTGATTGGACGGAAAGAAAAACGAGGATGGGCGGGAATGAAAGCGCGTTGGTTTGTGAGGGGGGATTGGGATGGGTTTGTCGGATTGTTCATCGACAACCTTCTCCACTGTTGCTGATCGCCACCCTGTGCCCGTTGGTGTGCGGGATTCCGCTCGCGATGGTGGCCGGGGTGATTTTGCCGGGGGCTGCGGTCTCGATCGTCGCGGGGAATCTTTTTTATTCCTGGCAGGCCTGGCGATTGGCGCGCCGGACGGGCCGCGACGATGTGACCGCGCTTCCTTGCGGGATCAATACCGTGAGCCTGATCGCGTTCCTGTCTTCATCATGGCCCCGGTCTGGCAGGCCACGCACGACCCGGAAAAAGTTTGGGAAGCGGGCGTCGTGATCGCCTGGGCATTGAGGTGGGCGGGATTCCCCTCGTTCTCCCCGCCGCAGGGCCCTGTTCCGTTCGGCCTGCACCTTCCGCATCAGGATGTGACCGCCTGGCAGGCCCTGATTTCCGGCGGGGGGCTCTGGAGCTACCTCACCGTCATCATCCCCATGGCCCTCTTCAACATCCTCGGCTCGCTGCAGACATTGGAAAGCGCGGAAGCCGCCGGCGACCGCTACGAGACCATGCCCTCGCTCGCGGCAAACGGCGCCGGCAGCATCGTCGCCGCATTTTTCGGGAGCGCGTTTCCTACCACCCTCTATATCGGGCACCCCGGCTGGAAAGCCATGGGAGCGCGCATCGGATATTCCACGCTGAACGGCGGCGCGATCAGCCTGCTCTGTTGCTTCGGCGCGGTGACAGCCGTCCTGCATGTCGTTCCCCTGGAAACGACACTGGGGATTCTCATTTGGATCGGGCTCGCCATGACGGCACAGGCTTTCCAGGAGCCCCCCCCGAGCCCATGCGCTTGCCGTGGCGGCGGGGCTTGTTCCCTCGCTGGCAGCCTGGGCATGGCTCCTGATCGAGACCACCTGCGCGCCGCGAGGAGCCCGCTGGAAAAGGCCCTGCCGAATTTCGGAAACGACTTGTTCATCCGCGGCGTTCTCGCCCTGAACCAGGGATTCCTCATCACCAGCATGGGCTTTGCCGCCATCGTGGCCTTTGCGATCGACAGGAAATTCCTGGCCTCCGCAACGACGTGTTTCGTGTGGCGGTCTTGTCCGCCGTCGGCTTGATCCACGCCTTCTCGGTAACCCCCCGCGGGAGTCGTTCCCGTCTTCGGCTGGATGGCGGCTCCAGACTTCGCGGCGGCCTATGCGGCCACCGGAACCTGCCTTCTGTTCCTGCACTGGACCAAACGGTTTGACGCTATCGCCAAAACCTAACAGATTCGGCCGGTGAAACCTTCCCAAATCGCCGTCCAACTCTACACCGTCCGGAATTTCTGCACTTCTGCCGCGTCCCTCGCCGCCACCGCCAAAAAACTTCGCGCGACCGGATATGAGGCAGCGCAGGTCAGCGGGGTCAGCGGAGATATTCCTCCCAGGGAAATTCGCAGGATTCTGACCGATGAGGGGATCAGGATTTGCGCCACTCATGAAACCGCGGATCTGATCCGGACGAACCCGCTGGCTGTGGTCGAACGCTTGAAAGACATGGGCGTTGCGCATACCGCCTACCCCTATCCATCAGGTGTGGATTTCGCCGATCCCGCAGCGATCAAAGCCATGGTTTCCGATCTCGATGCCGCCGGGGCCGTGCTCCGTGAAAACGGCTGCGTATTGAGCTATCACAATCACGCGATCGAATTCCTCCGCATCGGCAACGAAGTTCTCATGGACTACATCGCCCGGGCGACTTCGCCGGAAAACTTGAAGTTCGAGTTGGATACCTACTGGGTCCAATACGGTGGGGCAAATCCGGTCGAGTGGTGCAACAAAGCCGCCGGCAGGCTTCCGGTTCTCCATTGCAAGGACTACGGATTCGGAACCGACAACAAGCCGTTCTTCTCGGAAATCGGATATGGCAACCTCGACTTCCCCGCCATTGTGGCCGCTGCCGATGCCGCCGGTTGCCAGTGGTTCGTCGTCGAACAGGACACCTGTCCCGGCGATCCCTTCGCCTCGCTCGAGAAGAGCTACCGCACGATGAGGGAGTGCCTCGCGGCTTGACTTTTCCGACGTTTGCGGGAAGCCCGTTGCACCCGGTTCATTCTGTCCAAAACCCGTTTCCCAAACCAAACTCCCTGCCTGATGCCGATTCGATTCTTCAACACCTTTTCCCGCCGGATCGAGGAATTCGTTCCGCTGGAACCCGGCGTCGTCCGCCTCTACACCTGCGGGCCGACGGTTTATAATTTTGCCCATATCGGAAACTTCCGCGCCTATCTCTTCGAGGACCTGCTTCAAAGGCATCTGGAATTCCGGGGATTCCGCGTCGTCCGCGTCATGAACCTCACCGATGTCGACGACAAAACCATCCGCGGGTGCCGGGCGGCGGGGGTTCCCCTGGCGGAATTCACCCGGCCGTTCAAGAAGGCCTTCTTCGAGGATCTCGATGCCCTCCGCATCAAACGCGCGCAGCATTTTCCGGAAGCCACCGCCGCCGACCACATCGCCCGGATGATTTCGATGATCTCCACGCTCGTGGAGAAAGGCCATGCCTACCGGGCGGACGATGGCTCGGTGTATTTCCGGATCCGTTCGTTCCCGGCCTATGGTCGGCTCGCCCATATCGTGCTGGACGAACTCCAAGCCGGGGTCCGGGTCCGGAGCGATGAATACGAGAAAGAAAATGTCGGGGATTTTGCGCTTTGGAAGGCCAGGGACGAAGCCGATGGGGATGTCTGGTGGGAGAGTCCCTGGGGCCGCGGACGCCCGGGATGGCATATCGAGTGCAGCGCCATGGCCACCGGAATCCTCGGACCCCAAATCGATATCCATTGCGGGGGCGAGGACAACATTTTTCCCCATCACGAAGCGGAAATTGCCCAGAGCGAATGCGTCACGGGACTCCCCTTCTCCCGCTATTGGCTGCACTGCAAGCACCTTCAGGTCGAAGGAACCAAAATGGCCAAAAGCGCCGGCAACTTTTTCACACTCCGCGACCTCACCATGGAGAAAGGTTGGACCGGACGCGAGGTCCGATATGCCCTCCTCTCCGTCAAATACCGGGAACCTCTCAATTTCACCATCGAAGGACTTTTCGCTGCTCGCAGTGCGCTTGCGCGATTGGACGAATGGACTCGCAGAATACGCGAACTTTCGGAGCCCGCAAACCATGCAGATACAATAAACATTCCTGAACTGGAAGCATTTGGATCAGCCTTGGATGACGATCTGAATATCTCTGCCGCATTGGCTGCCGTCTTTGATGTGATTCGGGAAACCAACCGCCGGATCGATCTCGGCGAAGTCACCCCCGGCGCAGCCAAAGGACTTGTTGAGTGGTTGCAGGGGGTCCAATCGGTCCTTGCCATCGATCCCGAGGTCGAAGAAATTCCCCCAGAGGTTCATTCCCTCGCCGAACTCCGCGCCCAAGCCCGCGCCACCAAAGACTGGAAATCCAGCGACTCCCTGCGGGACCAGATCCAAGCCCTCGGATGGACGGTCAAGGACGGCAAGGACGGCCAAAAACTCACCAAAACATAATTCATGCACGCCCCAACCGACTTCTTCGATCTCCAGCACACCGAGCATCAGATCATCTTCGAAAATGTCGAATACGTCTGGCAGGCTCTCTCGAAAATTGCCTCCTACCTACAGTTCCGACTAAAACCCGCAATATTAGGAAATATAATAGGCAAACCATTTATAAGCAACGCAGTATTTATTGGATCAGGAACGGTTGTCGAGCAGGGCGCGATGATCAAGGGACCGGCGTGGATTGGAGAAAACTGCGAAATTCGCAACGGCTGCTATATTCGCGAAAATGCCCTCATCGGGAATGGGGTGATTGCGGGAAATTCCTGCGAGTTCAAGAATTGCCTGGTTTTCGATGGGGCGCAGGTTCCTCATTACAATTACGTGGGGGATTCGATTCTGGGCTACAAGTCGCATTTGGGGGCCGGGGTGATTCTCTCGAATGTGAAGCTGGACAGATCGGACATCACCGTGGCGGGAGAGGGAGGGCTTCTCCCGACAGGATTGAGGAAGTTCGGGGCGATCGTGGGCGATCATGCCGAGATCGGCTGCAACAGCGTCCTGAGTCCGGGGTCGTTGATCGGGAAAAATGCGATTTTGTATCCCGGGAGCCAATGGAGAGGGAGCCTGCCGTCCGGGCATATTGCCAAGATCCGGCAGGAGTTTTCCCTCATCGAGCGCCGCCAATGAACAAGCCGGTGAGCATTCCGGGGGAGTTGCTCGCCTTTCTTTTCTCGACGTGGCCGGAGACGAAGAAATCCAAGATCCGCAGTTGGCTGAAACACCAGGCTGTGGTGGTGAACGGGGAACCGGTGACACAGTTCAACCACCTCCTGAAACCCGGGGATGTGGTCGGAATCCGCCCCGTTCGTTACGCGGCTCCGAAGACCTCCATTTCCTCGGGGATCAAGGTGTGGTTCGAGGACTCGCACCTGATTGTCATCGACAAGCCATCGGGGCTCCTGAGCATCGCCAGCAATGCCGAGGAGGAAAAAACCGCCTATTTCCTGCTCACGAACTACCTTCGGGGGAACCGTGCGAGAGGGCGCGAACGGGTTTGGATCGTCCACCGGTTGGACAAGGAGACCTCCGGGCTCATGGTCTTTGCGAAAACCCCGGAGGCAAAAGAGTTTCTCCAGGGTCATTGGGATGCGGTTGAAAAGCACTACGAGGCGGTGATCGGGGGACGGCTCCGGAACAAAGAAGGGGTCATGGAGTGCGACCTCGACGAGAGCAACAAGTTCAAAGTCCGCATCGCCAAAGCGTCCCCCCTGACCCGCCACGCGATCACCCATTACAAAGTTCTCTCGGAAGGTTCCGGAACCTCCCTGATCCATCTCCGTCTGGAGACCGGCAGGCGCCACCAAATCCGCGTCCAGCTCGCCGCCGAAGGATGTCCGATCATCGGGGACGAAAAATACGGCGCGACCTCGGATCCCGCCGGGCGACTGGGCCTTCACGCCACGTTCCTGAAATTCCCCCACCCCGCCACACGGGAGGAGATGCGGTTCTCATCGCCGCTTCCGAAAGCGCTGCGCGTCCATGCGCCCTCGAGAAAACCGGTCGCCTCCTGAACTCGAAAACAAGCGGGCTTCTCAGGGAACTGTGGGCCCGGCCCCGTTGACGGCCGCCCTGAGGATTTCGGAGGGATGCAGGGCCTTTCGTCCGGTGCCGTCGTGGATTTGGTGCCGGCAGCTTGTTCCCGGGGCCGCGATGAGGGAATTTTCGGACGCCTTGCGGACCGCGGGAAAAAGAACCAGCTCCCCCACTTTCATCGAGACATCATAGTGTTCGGCCTCGTAGCCGAACGAGCCGGCCATGCCGCAGCACCCGGACGGAATGATTTTCACGCTGTAATTTTTCGGGAGCGTCAGCATCCGGATCGTGGGATCGAGGGAAACGAGGGCCTTCTGGTGACAATGTCCGTGAAGGTGGATCGTCTGCGCCCGGTCGGTGAAGACGTCACCGGTGATGCGCCCCGCCTCGGTTTCCCGCGCGATGAATTCATCGAGCAAAAGGCAGTTCGGCGCGAGGGAACGGGCGGAATCCCGAAGCGAAGGTTTCACGAGAACAGGGTATTCATCGCGGAATCCGAGAATCGCGGACGGCTCGATCCCGACGAGCGGTTCCCCCTCCGAGACGACCGGCGAGAGAAGACGCACATTTTCTTCGGCAAACGATCCCGCCCGTCTGATCAGGCCTTTTGAAAGCGAGGCGCGCCCGCTCTCGGCATGCTCCGGAAGCACGACTTCATAGCCGAGAAGCTCCAGCAGCTCGACAGTGGCGATCCCCGCATCGAGATCGTTGTAGTTGGTGAACTCGTCGCAGAACAGATGCACGCGGCCGTTCCGCTTCCCGACCGGCTGCAAGGGAGCGCGGCCCTTGAGCCAGTTCCGCAATGTCACCCGGTTGACTTTCGGAAGCGTGCGGCGCGGGTGAAACCCGACAACCGCGTTGAAGGCTTTCCGGATCCACGGGGTCTGGAAAATGGCGTTGTAGACCCCGGGAACAATCGCGGCGAGCCGCGCGCTGTCGGAAAACCGCGCGACGAGCAGCGAGCGAAGGGGCACTCCGTGCGCATCGTGATAGTGCTGCAAAAACTCCGCCTTCAACTTCGCGATATCCACGCTCGACGGGCACTCGCTTTTGCAGGCCTTGCAGGAGAGGCAGAGATCCATCACCTCCTTGATCTCGTCGCTGTCGAAAGGGTTTGCCGCATCGGCCGGATGGTTGAGAATGTGGCGCAGGATGTTTGCGCGGGCCCTCGTCGTGTGCTTTTCCTCGCGGGTGGCCATGTAGCTCGGGCACATCGCCCCGCCTGCCATGTGCGACTTCCGGCAGTCGCCGGAGCCGTTGCATTTTTCGGCGGCGCGGACGACGCCCGCCACATCGCTGAAATCAAAAACCGTTTCGTATTCCGGCGTGGGCTGGCCTGGCTTGTGGCGCAGGTGCGTGTCCATCGGCGGCGTGTCCACGATCTTTCCGGGGTTGAAAAGATTTCCCGGATCGAAGGCGGCCTTGACCGCCTTCATCAGGGCATAGCATTCCTGCCCCACCATGAACGGAATGAACTCGCCGCGCAGCCGTCCGTCGCCGTGCTCGCCGCTGAGCGAGCCGCGGTATTTCTTCACCAGGTGGGCGATGTCGGTGGCCACCCCCCGGAAGGTTTTCAGCCCCTGCCCGGACTTGAGGTCGAAGAGCGGGCGCGTGTGCAACTCGCCGGAGCCCGCGTGGGCGTAATAAACGCATCCGATGCCGTATTTGCCCTGAAGAATGGCCTGGAACTCCGCGATATACGCGGGCAGGTCGCGGACATCCACCGCCGTGTCCTCGACCACTTCGCGGGGCTTGGCATCGCCGACCACGTTGCTCATGAGGCCCTGCCCGGCCCGGCGCAATTCCCACACTTTGTTGCTCTCCTCCCCCCGAAGAACGGGCGCCGCATAGCCGAGTTCCGCCGCCCGCCAGGCGGATTGCAGGCCGACCACGGCCGACTCGACCTCCGCCTCGTCATCCCGCCGGATCTCGACAACCAGGACCGCCCCGGGATCACCCACCACGAACGACCGGTTCCGCGCCTGCGAATGGTTGGCGCGGGTGCATTCGAGAATATGACGGTCGATCAACTCGCAGGCCGACGGCCCATAATCCAATGCCAGAAGATTCGCGCGCAGGGACTCATCCACCGAGTGGAAGTGGCCGCAGACCAGGGCGGCATGCGGCGGGGGAAGCGGATCGCAGTCGAGCTCGAACTCCAGGCCGAAGAAAAGCGTCCCCTCCGAACCCGCGATCAGTTTGCAAAAATTGAAGTCCCGGCGGGACCCGGAATCGAACACCTCCGCATCCATCAACAGGTCGAGCGCATAGCCCGTGTTGCGGCGGGGGATGGATTGGAGCGGGAAATTTTCCGCGATCAGGCTCCGGTTCCGCCGGTCGCCAAGCAGGTTTTTGATGGATCGGTAGATGTGCCCCTCCAGGTTTTCGTGATCCCGGCATTTGCCCTCAAACTCACTGGCGGTGAGGTTGCCGAGAACCCCTTCGCTTCCGTCGCCGAAGAGTCCCCTCACCGAAAGGAGATGCTCCCTCGCGCTGCCATAGACGATGGAGTTGGATCCGCACGAATTGTTTCCAACCATCCCGCCGATCATGGCGCGATTCGCGGTCGAGGTTTCCGGACCAAAAAAGAGGCCCTGCTTCGCGAGCTCGATGTTCAGCTCGTTGCGGACAACCCCCGGCTGGACCCGGGCCCGCCGCGACTCCCTGTCGATTTCAAGAATCCGGTTGAAGTGCCGGGACAGGTCCACGACAAGCCCGTTTCCCACCACCTGTCCGGCCAGCGAGGTGCCCGCCGTGCGCGGAATGATTCCCATGCGGGCTTCGTTGGCGAAAAGGATGATTTCCCGCACGTCGGACTCGTCCCTTGGAAACGCGACCGCCACCGGCATCTCCTGATACTCCGAAGCGTCTGTCGAGTAGAGCTTCCGCATCATCCCTCCCGTCACGAGTTCACCGGAAATCCGGGCGGCCAATCGCTGGAGAGAAGGAGCAATCATGTTATCTGGATATGTTGGAAAAACCGGACGCCCATTGCCACAGAAATTCCGCCAATTCGCTCTGGTTGGCGGTGGAGACCTCGCCGATGATGCATTCGGCAGTCACCGGGTGGAACGCATGGTAAACGCGCGGCACGAGCGTGATGCGCTCCCCGGAAGTGAGGTCGATTTCCGCGCCGGCCGCTACCACGCGTTTCTCATTGTTCACCAACAGCTCGAATTGCGCGGGAAGCGGATCGCCCGGCCGGCCCGGCCAGACCTGCACGCGGAGCGTGCCCCACCTGCTGATGATGTCCTCCATCTTTTTCTGGTGACAGTGCGGCGGGGTGAGCATGCCTTCGCGGGCATACATCAGTTTTTCACAATACTCCGCATGCTCGGCAAGGTTCACCAGAACAAGGCAGCATTTTTTCCAGTCACCGAGACCGAAGTCCGTGACATCCCAGCGGGGGCGGGGCGGAAGCGCCCAGCCGTGCTGCTCGAACGCCTTGCGGGCGGAGAGGACGAGCCGGTTGATTTCGCTGCGTTTCATCAAAAGTTTTCAGGATTCCGTGGCGGATCGGGGTAGGAGCGGAGATGCAACTCCCCGCCCCTCCCTCCAAACCGGACAGGCGGATTTCCCGCATCCGGCTTTCCAGTCAGCATTTTGCTCCTTGTTGGAGACTGGTCAGTTCCCTGG
>JBAYWC010000081.1:0-11819 GCA_041674265.1 Terrimicrobiaceae bacterium | reverse complement strand
GGTGATCTGGAGCGCGGTGTTGACAAAGCGCAACGACGAATGCCACCAGCCCTTCCGCATCAGGACAGCCAGGATCACGATCAGGCTGGCATACGTCAGAAAGACAAGGCGCAAGGCTCCAAAGGAATGCATCTGCCGGGCTTGTCCGAACAGGGAAAGGACGGCGAAGATGAGCAGTCCCGCCCCGGCAAAAATCACGCAACTCAGCAACTCGTCCCGCGCTTCGCGACGGATGAGCCGGGCGCGGAGCGCCAGATCCAGGGCGGAGGGTGTTTTCGTGATGATGGCGTCCCGGTCAAACCGGTTTCGGAGGCGCCTCCGACTCCCGGAAAGTAATCCGGGCCTTGCTCAGGTCGTAGGGCGACAACTCCACAGTCACGCGGTCCCCGGGAACGATCCGGATGAAATTTTTCCGCATCTTTCCGGAGATGTGCGAGAGCACGACATGGCCGTTGGGAAGCTTCACGCGGAACATGGTTCCGGGGAGCACATCCACCACCACGCCTTCACTTGTGACACAGTCGTCTTTTGCCATGCGAGTGCCTTGCTAGCAAAGTCACGGCTCGAAATCAACCCATCGCACAAGGGAAGCGAGATTTTGTCGGGAATCGGCATGCCATGTCAGGGGAGTTTCCTGCATCCGGCCGATCGGGCAGATCCGGGAAAAGCCGGCACCGGCAAAGCGCTCCGCGTTCGCGGGCGTGCCGGGCCAGATTCCCAGACCGCCCAGGTGATGGGAAAAACGCGCGAGGCACGACGAAAAATCCGCTGGAAGCGGTTTGACGAAAACAAACCTGTGCAGCGGTGAGACGGGAAAGTCCCGGCTGTTTTCGTGAACAACGGTCCACCCCTCCCCCTTCCAAACAGTGATTTCGGGGTCTCCCGACGCCCGGAAATCCCAGTCCGCGCGTGCATGGGCAATTTCCGCCTGCACATCCAATGGCAACGGGGGAACGGGATTCGCCAATGCGAACCTCTCCATCTCGCGGGCAAGTGCCCCGGCATAACGGAGAGCATCCCCCCCGACAAATATCACCTGGGGTGAAAGGCAGCCCTGTTGCTCGAAAAGCGAGACATCGCGCGCCGCCAACGGACAGGATTGCAACTCCGGATCCTCGAGGACGACCGCCAGGCTGATCCGGTGGCCGTGGGCCTGGAAAAGCACCTCGGGGGGGCACTTCGCGCGAAACCCGGCGACCGTGGCATCGCTGCCGAAGACAACCCATGCCTCGGCGCGCTGAAACCAGTCTTCCCCGAGCTGTCGGGAGCATTCCAGCTTCGAGGCGAGCCCGGGCGGCAGCAACTCCGGAAATTCCTCCATCTTCCCGAGCTCGCCGGACGGGAATTTCACAAGGTTGTGGGAACCGAGAAGCAGCCCCCGCAGGACCGTTTGAAAAGCGGCATGCGGCGTGTTGCCACTCAAGACGTGAAGGATCGTGCGCGGAGCGATCGCTTGCGACAGGTGGCCTCCATACCATTGAAACCCGTCCAGGATTTCCTCGTGACCGAGCTCCAGCCGCACGTATTCCAGCATATCCCTTGCCGTGGGAGGAGAGATCTCCGGAAAATGCGCCGCAGCCAGTGCCAGTGCTTCCGCGCGATCGGCCGTGTTCATGAAAGCAGTTCGTCGGCCATGAGGGAACATCCCCTCGGAAGAGCGGCAGGGTCGCGTCCGATCAACTCGAAATCCCGTCCTCGCCGGATCGCCAGGTCGCGGGTTTGTATCGCGCAGACGGACCCGAGATTTGCGACATCAAAGAGCCTGAGGATCCCGGTTTCCCCCTCGTCTACCTCGCAGCCCGACGTGGGATGGACGACCAGGCCCCTGGCCCATGCGGGAGCTTTGTGCGGTCTTCCCATCCCATTGGTATAAAACTGGGAGCTGAGTTCGGTCATTCCATACTCATTCCACACCGAGTCCGGCGGAAGGCCAAGCCGCTCCTGGAAGAGTTTGTAAAGTTCCCCCTTGGGCAATTCGCGCAGTGTCCCCTTGTATCCGCCGGTTTCCACCGCAAGACTGCCCCCGGGCAGGACGAGCGCGCGGGAGCCCATCCACTCGAAAAAATCCAAAAAAGCCAGGGCGGTGCCAAAAATCACCGGCTTGGCCGTTTTTTCCAAGGCACCCAGAAGCTCCCCGGGCTTGCCGAAGTAGAACCGATCCTGCGGCACCAGCCAGGAAGCCATTTGGCTGAGCGAAGAATGGCGCGCCTCACCCGGAGGAGGAATGATCGCCACGAGATCGGATGCCGGAAGCCCGGCCCCCACCCAACCCCGCGTCGCGGCATGCAAATACAATGATAGGGAGCAAAAGTGGTGCCGCCCGGGCGGGCCCCCGGTCGTCCCGCTCGTTTCGAATGTCCGGATCGTTTCGTCCTCCGGAAAAGACCTCAACCCTGTGGTTTTGAAGGCGGAAACCGGGACGGCCGGAATATCCTGCCAGCGCGTCGGATCCGGGAATCCGGAGCAAAAGTCTCCATAGGCCGGGTTCCGCGCCCGTTGGAATCGATGGACCCTCAGAATCCATTCCTCAAATCCCCCGCTGCCGGTGGCCATCCATCGGGAAATCTCCGTCTCCAAAGCGGCATAGTTCATGCTGGATGGTGGCATTGTCCGATTGTTTGTTACGAAATTGTCACAAAGGGATTTTGGCAAATGTGGTCCCTGTGGACTTTTATCGTTGTTCTTCGTGAAATTTTCCACCGCGTTCCTCATTTTGATTCAGGCGGCTGTTTGTCTCGTGTCCACCCCCGTGAGCATGGCACAAGGCGTGCTCCAACCTCAAGGGCTGACCGCACAGGAATATTACACGAATGCGGAACGGCTTTTCCTCGATGGAAAATACTCCGAAGCCGCGGGTCTTTATCAAAAATTCCTGGAGGATTTCGGGCAGTCGAAAGAAGCCGCCGAGGCGATCCGCAGCATCCGTTACCGCCATGCCATGAGCTTCATTCACATGAAAAAATTCGGCGAGGCGATCGAGCCGGTGCAAATCGCGCTCCAGCAGCAACCGCCGCTCCAAGCGTCGGAGGTGCAGGAACTCCAGTTCTGGCTGGGGGTTGCCAACATGGAGGACAAGAACTACCCGGAGGCCCGCGAAGCCCTGGAAAAATTCCTGGCGCTCTTCCCCCCCGGAGCGGAAAAGAACCCCTCCTACATCCAGCAACTCCCGGCAGCCATGAAGATCCCGGAGGCCCGGATCCTGATCGGCTCGGCGTGGCTCCTCGATGAAAAATACAAGGAAGCCGCCGCGTATTACGAGGGCATCAAGCCGGGAATGATCCCGGACAACCGACCAAGGGCCGTCATCCTGCAACTCTACTCGCTCTTGCAGGACAATCAGAACGAGGCGGCCATGAAGGTCATCGGGGAAGAATTTCCCCGGATGGGCGACCTCACCCAACTGGTGACATTCCAGAGCCTGACGCTGGAACTCGGCAATCGCTGGCTCGAGGCGGGAGAATACCGCAAGGCGATCCTTTGCCTCCAGCGGGTCTGGACCTCCGAGCGCCTGCTCAAACACCAGGAGGCGCGGCTTGAGGAACTCCAAAGCCGGCTCCAGGCCGCCGAGGCAACCCCGAGGGGCGATCCCTATGCCAAATTCCTCCTCTCCCAATTGATCCAAAAAGTGCGGCGGGAGGTCGAGAACTTCAAAAAGATCCCCAGCTTCGATGCCGCCCTGCGCCTGCGCCTGGCCACGGCCTACCAGGCCATGCAACGTTACCGCGAGGCGGCGCTCATTCTTGAGGACATGCTCGCGCGGATGCCCCCCGACCCGATCGTCGAGACAGCCTCCGTCAACCTCGTCCAGGCATGGTTCGAGATCGGACGATGGCCGAAGGTGACCGGAGCGGCACAGGCATTCGCCGCCAAATTCTCCGGCTCCCCAAGCCTTCCCATGACCGAATACCTCTCGGGCATCGCCGCGCAAAAAGATCTGCGTTTCGACGAGTCCATCGCGACGTTCGACAAAATCCAGAAAGGGGGTTCGGACTTTGCGCCCAGGGCGCTTTTCATGAAGGGATTCACCCTGCTGCTCGCCGAAAAGAACAAGGAAGCGATCTCGACATTCGAGAAGTTCGGGAAGAAATACCCGTCCCATGAACTCGGTGAGGCGGCCGCCTATTGGCGAGGCATGGGCTGTTCGCTCGACAAGCAATTTGAAAAATCGAGAGACGCGATGGACGACTACCTGCGGAAATACAAGGACGGCCAATACGCGGGGGAAGCGGTGTTCCGCAAAGCCTATTGCGCCCAGCAGCTCGAGGATTACCAGACCAGCATCAAGGAACTGCGCTCGTTCCTGCGCGCCTATCCCGGGCATGAGGAAACCAGCGAAGCCCGCGTCCTGCTCGGCGACGCCTTGATGGACGAAGGCCAGATGGAGGAAGGGATCGCCGCCTTCAAGGGCATCCCGAAATCGGACACGAGGTTCCACGAGGAAGGCGTCTTCAAGGTCGGCAAGGCACTCAGGCTCATGGAGGAATACGACCGCTATCTCGGACAAATGAAGGACTTCCAAAAGGAAAACCCGCGCAGCCCGCGCGTGGCGGAGGCGATCTTCAATATCGGCTGGGTTTACCGCCAGAAGGAGAAGCCGGAAAAGGCGCGGGAGGTCTATTGGGAGGCCATCAGGGAATACGGTGACGATCCTTCGATCCGCTCGGTGGAAGATCTCTTCCCCGCCCTCTCGAAACTTTACAAGGGAGAAAACGGTCCCCGGCAGTATCTGGCGCTCCTTCACGATTTGAAGGAAGAAGCGGAGAAAAACGGAGAAAAAACCCTCGTCATGCGCACCCTTTGGGCAGAGGCGGACGCCCGGAAGAAATCCGACCCGGAAACCGCCCGCAAACTCCTCCTCGCCGCCGCCGGACTCGCCAACCCGCAAACCGCCAACCCGCGGCTCCTGGCCGACTTCGCGGCGGCTCTTGCGGAATCCGGGAAAACCGCGGATGCGGCCGCCATGTATCGGGATCTCGTGAAGTGGAACCCCCGGGCTCCCCAGAAAGGCCGCGCCCTTGCGGCTCTCGGATTTGTCGAGCTGGAACAGGGGCATGAAAAAGCGGCCATGAGCTGGTTCGAGCGCTTTGAACGGGAATCCCCCTCTTCTCTGGAATCCGGCAGGGTTTTCCTGGCGAAAGCCGCCCTGGAAGAAAAACGCGGGAAGAAGGACGACGCGCGCAAGTCGCTCGAAGCCCTCCTGGCGTGCGAATTCTCGTCGGGAAATCAGAAAGCGGAAGCCCTCTTCCGGATCGGCCAAATCCATTTGTCCGACGGCAACCCCCAGCTGGCGGTCCCGTATTTTCAGCGCATCTATGTCATGCACGGTCGCTGGCGCGATTGGGTGGCCAGGGCGTATCTCGGAAGCGGCGAAGCCTTTGAAAAACTTCGGGACGCCTCGAGTGCCCGCAAAACCTACCAGGAACTCGTGGAAAAAGAGGATCTTTCCGAATTGCCGGAGACGGGCACGGCAAAAAAACGCCTGGAAGCTCTTGGGGGGCCCCTCCCAGCACCAACCCAGGGATGAAACCGTTTCTGATCCTTCTCTTCCTCATGTCCTCCCTCCATGCGCAGGATGTGCTCTTCATGCGCAATGGGGAAAAACGCCCCGGACGCCTTGTGGGGGTGGATGACAAGGCGTTCCGGCTTGAAGTGCCTCTCCCCACCCAGCCGGGTGCCGCCGCCAATACCGCCTCGGTCTCGATCTCCAAAAATGATGTCTCCCATATCGAGTTTGCCGCCGATCCGGCAAGAGACCGGACGCTGGAATCGGCCGCCCCGGGGCAGCTCCGGGAAATCGGCGATTTGTGGCTCAAACAACTTCCCTGGCTCGATATCCCCCGCTCTCCCGCCGCACACATCGGCTGTGTCTTCGGAGATCTGCTCTTGAAGACGGAAAAACGGGAGGATGCCGCAAAGGCCCTCGAAATTTTCCGCCGGGCCGAAGCCAGCGCATGGGACGACCGGGACAAAATGAATGCCCGCCAAGGCCGGCTTCGCGCCATGGTGGCGACCGGACAGGCGAAGGATGCCGTCAAGGAAGCGCTCGAACTGGCCGAAATCACCGAGAATCCGGCCGTGCTCATCGAGGCGAAATTCATTCTCGCGGAGGCGGACGACACCGCCCTTCGGAAGCTGGTCGAAGACAACCCCCGCTGGCAGGAGGACATCCATGTCATTCCCGAACACGCCCGCCTCTACCACCAGTCCCTCGATCTTTACCTCTTCCCTTATCTGTTCCACGGTTCGGCCACCCTGCCCGCCGCCCGCGGGCTTTGGGGAGCGGCCCGGATTTACGATTTTGTCGGGGAAAAGGACAAGGCGCTCGAGTGCGCCCGCGACCTCGTCACGATTTATCCGGACTCAAAATACGCCCCCCCCGCCAAACAGTATATGGAAAGTCTGCCGAAGGATCTTCTGGCCCATGACCCCGAGAAGGCTGCCCGGGAAGATCGGGCCAAAGCCCCTGGAGCGCCTGAAAAACCCCGGAAAAATCCAATCCGAAAAAAACCGCCCGATGAAAAAACCCATGGAAAAAAACCGTCCGAAAAATCCCAATAAGCCCGTCCGCCTGCTGCTCGCCGTCCTGGTGGCATCCGGAGCGCTGGCGTTTGCCGCAACCCTGGAAGCACAGGAGGCGCCCGCGCCCGCAGGCGCGGCGCAAACGGCCAAGCCTCCCAAGGACAAAACCCTTCTCGACACGTTTCTGGTCGGCGGCCCGCTCATGTGGCCGATTCTCCTGTGCTCGATCGGCACGGCGGGGGTCGCGGTTTACTGTTTCCTTCACATCAACGGAAACAAGCTCATGCCCAAGACCCAGGTCGAGGCGGTCGGCCAATACATGCAGGCCCGCGACGCGGCCTCCGCCTATTCGCTCTGCCACAGCCAGCCCAATATTTTCGCCAACACCATGGCCGCGGCCCTGCTCAAGGTGAATTTCGAGCGCGACCTCGCCAACAAACTCTCGATGGAGCAGGCCGCGGGCGAAACCCTGGCCAACGAGGACACGAAGCTCAGCCTTTGGGTCAACTACCTCAATGTCTTCGCGACCATCGGCCCCATGCTCGGGCTGTTGGGAACCGTGACCGGCATGATCGCCAGCTTCGACATGCTCGCGGCGGGAAGATCCGAACCTTCGGATCTCGCCGGCGGCATCGGCGAGGCCATGATCACGACCGCCGGCGGGCTCTTCGTCGGCATCCCCGCCATGTTCCTTTACTTTTATTTCCGGAACCTTCTCACGATCCACATCGCCGCCATCCAGAAACGCGTGACCTTCATGCTCGATCTCCTTTCCGGCGAACTCAAAATCGAAGGAGCCTCGGCGGAGTATGAAAATCCGCAGGAATGATCCCCCGGGACACGCTCTGACCGATCATGAGGCTGCTCAAAAAACAGGATGACGAAGTCGGGTTCCAATTGGCCCCGATGATCGACATGACGTTTCTCCTGCTCGTCTTCTTCATGGTCACCACAAAGATCTCGAAGGAACAGGTCAAGGTGGATATCAAGCTGCCGACCGCCGCCAATGCCGTCATTCCCGGCGATCTCTCCGACCGCGATATCATCAGCATCGATGCGTCCGGGCATTATTTTGCCGGGCAAAAGCCCGTGGACAAAAAAGAACTCGCCGCCTATTTGAAACAGCGCTTCAAAAATACCCCCCCTCTCAGGCTCTACGTGCGCGCCGACAAGGGCACGCAGGGGAAACAAATCAAGGAGTTGATGAAAATCGCGAGCGAGGCGGGCGCCATCAATGTCATTTTCGGAACCTACAAGGACTGAACGGAATGAAGACACCCATGCCGGAGAGAACTGACCGATGCAACTGAAGCGGAAGGACGTCCAGGCCGTCGAGATGCAGATGGGGCCGATGATCGACATGGTCTTCCTGCTCCTGGTTTTTTTCATGGTGACCGCGAAGCCGGTCAAGCAGGAGAGCGATCTGAATATCGGCCTGCCGGGCACCGTGGCCCAGGAGGAAGCCCTCGACATCCCGGACGAACAACGGATCACGATCCGTCCCGATGGCCAGATCATCCTCAATGACCAACCGATGGACTCGCCGAAAGGGGACTCCCTCCCCGCGCTCCTCGCCACTTTGAAAAGGTTCAAGGAAACCGCCGACGCCAACAAAACCGAGCCGCTCATCACCATCGACGCCGATGACGCGTCCGCCCACCAGCGGATCGTCACCGTCCTGAACACCTGCGCCCAGGCCAAGATCACCGGGGTCACCTTCGCGGACAACTCACCGGAAGAAAACTGATGGCCGCCATCGAGACATTTCTCAGCGAGGACGCGCGGGCAAAGAAACGCCGCCGCCACCTGCTCCTCGGGATCCTGATCGGCGTCGTGGCCATCCACCTCGCGGGCGGAATCGTGGCCGGCATCATCGTCGTCGCAAAATACATCTTCCCCCCGCCCGCGAATTTCGAGGTCAAAAAGGACATCCGCCTCCCCGCCAAGCAGAGGGAACACAAGATGAACATGGCCGCATTTGACGCCATGACTCCCAAACCCACTTTCAACGACAAAATGCAAAGCCTGCGGCCTTCGGCGTTCGCCCTTCCGGAGCTGCCGAAGATGCCGATGGACCAAATGCTCCCGCTCGACCCTTCCGAAATTGTCTCCGACCAGGTCTCCAGCCTGGTCGGCACATCGGGCCAGGGCGGAGGCGGGGAAGGGGCCGGCGGATCGGGCGGCATCGGATTCGGCATGAGCTTTTTCGGCATCCAGTCCACCGGAAAACGCATCCTGCTGCTTTTCGACGTCTCCACCAGCGTGGTCAACAAAGCCAACAAAGCCGGCATCCCCCTTTCCAAGATCAAGGAGGAAACGTCCTCCCTCATCGGCAAGCTTCCCATCAGCGCCCGCTTCGGGATCATCCAGTTCACCCGGAACTACAAGCCGTTCAACACGGGACTCGTCCCCGCCACGGACCAGAACCGCGCCGCCGCCCTGCAATGGATCGAAACCGAATGGGTCGAAGCCGGCATGATGGCCGCCTCGGGAAAAGTCGTCGCCAATCCCCGGGGCCTTGTCGGCGTCCTGGAACTGGCCGCGAAGATGCAGCCGGACGTCATCTTCCTCATCTCCGACGCCAGCTTCCAGTGGACCCCGCCGGGCGACGACAAAAGCGCGCAAAAGGAAAAGACCACGGGCAACTACGGAGGGAATATTCCGTGGAAGGAAATTGAGAAAATCACCCGGGGTCCCCTCCAAGGCACCGAGGGTTGCAAAATTCACTTCATCGGCTTCGAAATGAAACCCGACGACAAGCGCGAATTCGGGTCCATCATCCGAAAATCCGGCGGCAAAGTCCGCGAAATCAAGTAAGGAGCCGCCAAGAAATAAAGGTGGCAAGATGGCGCAGGAGTTTTTGGCCTCTGGCAAGGCGCGGCGAAGGAGCATAGCCCAAGCACTCTGTGACTGAGACGCAACGCCGCCAGAGGCCAAAAGAACAACGCCGACATGCCCGAACGCATGGCTTGCTGTTTTCGATCCAGCGCCTAGGCTCGGAGGGATGCCCGACTGTCCGAATCCGACTCATTCGCATGGAGAGTTCAAGCTTCGCTATGGGCATCCGTTGCCCTTTGGCGCAAGCCATGTCCCCCACGGCATCAACTTTTCCATCTTCAGCGCGCATGCGACGGCATGCGCCCTGGTGCTCTTCGAGCGGGGAGCCCCCGTCCCGGTGGCCGAAATCCCCTTTCCGTCCGAATATCGCCTCGGCCAGGTCTGGGCGATGACGGTTTACGATCTGGATTACGAGAAAATCGAGTATGGGTTCCGGTTCGAGGGGCCTCACGATCCGAGGGAGGGCCATTATTTTGACCCGAAGAATATCGTGTTGGACCCCCACGCGCGAAAAATTGCCGGGCGGGAAATCTGGATGGGAAAACCCTCCGGCCACAAACCCGTATATCGCGGCCGGATTCCCCACGAGGAATATCACTGGGAGCACAGCCGCCCGCTGCGGCGTCGGGAGAGCGAACTGATCATCTATGAGATGCATGTGAGGGGATTCACGCGTCACCCCAGCTCCCGGACGACGCGCCCGGGCACGTTTGCCGGGCTGGCGGAGAAGACTTCCTACCTGCGGGACCTGGGGGTCAACTGCGTCGAGCTCATGCCGGTCTTCGAGTTCGATGAGACCGAAAACACGCGCACCAACCCGGCAACCGGCGAGCCGCTCTGCAACTACTGGGGCTACAGCACGGTCGGTTTTTCCGCGCCGAAATGCAGCTATGCCGCGAGCGCGCGGGAAGGCCGGCAGGTCCATGAATTCAAAGACATGGTCAAGCAACTCCACGCGGACGGCATGGAGGTCGTTCTCGATGTCGTGTTCAACCATACCGCCGAGGGCGGCGCGGACGGCCCGGTGATTTCGTTTCGCGGGATCGACAACAAAACCTACTACCTCCTCGACTCGAAGGGACGCTTTTTGAACTACACCGGATGCGGAAACACGGTGAATTGCAACCATCCCGCCATCCGGGGATTCGTGATCAGTTGCCTCCGGTATTGGGCCGCGGAATACCACATCGACGGCTTCCGCTTCGACCTGGCCTCGGTGCTCGGGCGGGATGTGAACGGTGCCCCTCTCCTCAATCCGCCACTGCTGGAATCACTGGCCTACGATCCGGTCCTGGCAGGATGCGATCTCATCGCCGAAGCCTGGGACGCGGGGGGACTCTACCAGGTCGGAAATTTCCCCTCCTACGGACGCTGGATGGAGTGGAATGGAAAATATCGCGACTGCGCGCGCCGGTTTCTCAAAGGCGACCCCGGCACCGTGGGCGAAATGGTCCAGCGCATCATGGGCTCGCCCGACCTTTATGCCGCCGCCGGCCGCAAGCCCACGGCCTCGGTCAACTTCATCACCTGCCACGACGGGTTCACCCTGCGCGATTTGTTTTCCTACAACGAAAAACACAACCTCGAAAACGGAGAGAACAACAACGACGGGGCGGATGACAACAACAGTTGGAATTGCGGCGTCGAGGGGGAAACCGGCGACCCGAAAGTGCGGGCACTGCGCCTGCGCCAGTGCAAGAACGCGATGTTGCTCCTGCTCACCAGCCAGGGGGTTCCGATGATCTATATGGGCGATGAATGCGGGCGTTCCCAGCGCGGCAACAACAATGCCTACTGCCACGACGAGGATTGGAACTGGCTGCACTGGAACCCCGACGACGAGGGGCTCGAGATGTTGCGCTTCACCCGGACCCTGATCGCCTTCCGGAAAGCGAACCCCGCCTTTCGCCAGCCGGAGTTTCTCACGGCCCGTGACCAGGTTGGAAGCGGCTACCCGGACATCAGTTGGCACGGGGTGCTGCCATGGCGCCCGGATTGGACCGTTTCCAGCCGCTCCCTGGCCTTCATGCTTTGCGGCCGTCACGGAGAAGCGATCGGTGGCCCCCCGCATTTTTTCTACGTGGCCTTCAACATGTTTTACAAGCCGCTGCCGTTTGTGCTGCCGGTGCTCCCGCGGGGGATGTCCTGGCTCAGGTCGGTCGATACCGGGCTCCCCGCCCCGGATGACATTTGCGACTCCGGCGGGGAACAGGCATTGCCGGCCCAGAAGCAATATGTCCTCCGGGAATGGTCGGGGCTCCTGCTCGTTGGGAAGTAATCCAGGGAGGATTTCCCGCCCGGGGAACAAGGCGTTTTCATTTAGCCTGAACTTCGAGGGATAAACCTAAAAAGGAAAATGGAACTGTCGAAAATCGGGCAGTGTATTGAATTGCAAGGTATTGAGCATGAATCGGTAATCACCTGGAAGATTCATCTCGGAGCGATGGGAATTCGCTTAAAAT
>JBAYWC010000080.1:0-11995 GCA_041674265.1 Terrimicrobiaceae bacterium | reverse complement strand
TGCGAGGGCGATTCGGAGTGGGCCACGGTTGATGAAGTGCTAAAGCGAAGTGCCGGAACTTTGTTTTCATTCGAACAAATAGAGGAAGCCCGACGCGAAATCACCCCCGCCGCTTTCCTCATCCCCCAATCCACGGGCAAAGCCGCCGAAGAGGACAACCTGTATAATTGGGTTCTTAAGCGACGCAATGGCCGGAAAAAAGGCACGCTGGATCTTCAGCGGATTCAATGGCTGGAAGCGATGGGCATCGATTGGAGACCCTTGCAATCTGTTGTGGAAATACGGATGAAAGAACTCTCCGCTTTCCGCCAAAAATACGGTCACTGCCGGGTGCCTTCGAAATGGCCGCAAAATCCCTCTTTGGGCGCGTGGGTGGCTCGTCAGCGGGGGAAATACCATCGTCTTCCCGTGGAACAGCAGCGCCGATTGAAGGAATTTGGATTTCCCCCGGAATCGAGAGTTGGACGGTCTCCTTAAACGGGGATGACCGTGCTGCATCACCGACCGGATGGCACCGCATTTTTTGGGGAAACGATTTTTTGGGAAACGATTGACTCGGGAGTGAGGCTTGGGCAGTGTGGATGGTTCTTTCCATTCATGCGACATACCATCTCGATCCTCGTTGAAAACAAATTCGGCGTGCTGACCCGCGTGGCCGGCATGTTCAGCGGTCGCGGTTTCAATATCGACACATTGAACGTCGGGCCGACGCTCGATGCCTCGGCTTCCCGCATGACCATCGTCGTGCGCGGCGATGACAAAGTGCTCGAGCAGGTCACCAAACAACTCGAGAAGCTGGTCGATGTGATCGACGTGCAGGATTTCCGCGACGAGGAATTCGTGGATCGCGAGCTCGTCCTGCTCCGCGTGAATGCGAATTCCAAAACCCGTGCCGAGGTGATGCAGATCTGCGACATCTTCCGGGCCAAGATCATCGATGTGCAGCCGAACAAGCTGGCCATCGAGATCACCGGCACCGAGAGCAAGATCAGCAAGTTCCTGACCCTCATGGAGATCTTCGGGGTCAGCGACCTCACCCGCACCGGGAAGGTCGCCCTCTCGCGCGTGAGCTGATTTTTCAACCCAAAAACCCAACCGAACCATGCCAGCCAAGATCTATACCGACAAAGACGCCGACCTCAAAGTGTTCAAGGGCAAAACCCTTGCCGTTCTGGGATTCGGATCCCAGGGCCACGCCCATGCGCTCAACCTCAAGGACAGCGGAGCCAAGGTCATCATCGGCCTCTACCCGAAATCCGAAAGCCGCGCCGTCGCGAAGAAATACGGCTTTGAGGTTTTTGACACAGCCGAAGCCGTCCGCCGCGCGGATGTCATTTTCGTCGGCATCCCCGACACCAAGCAGCCCGCCGTTTACGAGAAGGACATTGCCCCGAACCTCAAGCCCGGCAAGACCCTGCTCTTCAGCCACGGGTTCAGCATCCATTTCAAGACGATCGTCCCGCCGAAAAATGTGAACGTCATCATGGTCGCCCCGAAGGGCCCCGGCCACATCGTGCGCCGCCAGTTCACCGAGGGCAAGGGCGTGCCGGCGTTGATCGCCGTCTACCAGAACCCCGGCAAGGACGCCAAAAAGCTCGCGCTCGCATGGGCCAAGGGAGTCGGCGGCACCCGCGGCGGCGTCATCGAGACCTCGTTCAAGGAAGAAACCGAGACCGACCTCTTCGGGGAGCAGACCGTGCTCTGCGGCGGAACGTCCGCTCTCGTCCAGGCGGGCTTCGAGACGCTCGTCGAGGCCGGATACTCGCCCGAGATGGCCTATTTCGAGTGCCTGCACGAATTGAAGCTGATCGTCGATCTGATGAACGAGTCCGGCATTGCCGGCATGCGGTTCTCGATCAGCGAAACCGCCAAGTGGGGCGACGTGGTCGTCGGTCCGAAAATCATCGACGCGGGCGTGAAGCGGCGCATGAAGGCGGCGCTCAAGGATATCCAGAGCGGCAAGTTCGCCAAGGAGTGGGTCAATGAATTCCAGGGCGGCTACAAGCGCTACAACGCGCTTCTCAAAAAAGGCGAACAGCACCCGATCGAGAAGACCGGCGCCCGCCTCCGCTCGCTGATGCCCTGGATCAAGAAGAAAAACCTGAAAGGTGCCCAAGCCGCCTACTAAGAAGCCTGATGCGGACGAAGCGGGGGCTTCGTCCGCCACTCCGGTCGTTCTGGGTTCGGACAAGCAGGCCGTGGACGCGATGCTTGGGGGCCCTGTCATGGCCAGGGGGCTTCTGGGCAGGACCGCGCAGGGCGAGAAGGCCTATTCTTATCCGCAGGCCGGGGAGGATATCGTCGTCGGATTTTTCGACGATGTCGCCCGGTATCTCGCGGTCATCCGTACGAAAGGCCCGAAGGTTGGTTTTTCCCCGGCGGAAATTTCCTCGATCCTCGCCCTCAATGGACCTGCCCATTTGTGGAAATCGGAGAAGTCCAAGGTTGCGGCCCCGGCGTCCGGCAAAGCGCCGGCGAGGAAGACGGTTCCCGCCGAATCGCCTTCGACGTATTTCTCGCTCTCCGACAAGGATCGTCAGATTTTCGGATGGCAACCCGGCAACAAGCCGTTCGTGTTTTTCCTCCTTCCATCCCATCCCAACCAACCGCACATTCTCCTCAACGAATGGCAGATCGAGCGGGCGATCGGGTAGCCCGGATAAATAACCCTCCAAAGGAAGATGATGGATGAGAGTTGAGAGACTCCGAGCCGACGAGTTCCGTTGATGGCCGAACTCGCCCCTTGGGTGAGTCTCCATTCCGGCGTAAGCCGCTCGCTTTGAGCCCATCAATTCTCATCCATCAACCTTCAACTCTGTTTTGGTCCCTTACCTCTCAAGTCCTGCGCAAAAAGCGCAAGATTTCAGACGGTAGCGGGTTGAAGGTTGGGGAGGATAATCCATTGGTGAAGTTTGTAGCATGTGGTGATGAGACGGCGACCAAGAGTCGTAAGATAATAACGATAGGTGTGTCCGACACGTTTGATGAGGTGATGAAGTCGAGATAGCGCAGGCAGGCGGCACTCCACTTCCACCCCCGCTTCATCCGGCGCGGCATGGCCCAGAATCCTCATTCTCATCGCCTGGTAGTCGATTTGGACAATGCGGCCTTGGAAAAAATCCGCGCCCAGCAATCCGTCAATCGGCTGATGGCAGGTTGCGCCGATGGTCCGCAAATCAAATGCGATGGGTTTCTCCGGCAACGCGATGCCGGCGGCGCGCGCTTCGGATTGCGCGATCCGGCGGCCGGCAGTCCGCGAAAGCACTCCTTGCACAGACACCGGCCGGCCAAATTTCATTCCCATTGGGTCTGATACCCCGAGGCTTGCCTCGGCTTTTTGTCGTGCGGTAAAATCGTGTTCTTAATGCCTCGGGGCTTGCCCCGAGGTTTTTTATTTTCATTTGCTTGGCCACGTTCATATCCACCACGCTGGACGCTGCTCCGGAGTCGAGAATGAAGTTGAGGGGTGCCCGGCCGCATGGACTTTCAACCAGAGAAAGCCGTCGCAATACGGCAAAGGGATTTCGGCAAGAATTCCCGCGCTCACATGCAGCGGAGCAAGAAAGCCGACGGTCATGAGCAACCGGAGTAGCGGGCGAGAGAACACGAGACTGACAAAGCATTGTTTGTGCCAGCCTGCCCGGACAGCACGCTGAAAGGTGGCCGAGGTGAAGGCCTCCTGTGGGCGTTGGGGCGGTGCGCCCGGGATGCGGTGGATTCACCCCACGCGCGCAGGAGGAGATTTCGGACCTTCTTCGGGCTCGGCGCGCCAGTTGGAGAAGATTTCCTCATCCTCGAAAAGCTCCTGCGGATCGATGGCGTGGTGGGGCTTTGCCAGGACGCCCCTGTCGGCATACTCCGGCTGGCAATCGAGGCAGTAGGCGGCGAGTTCGCCGCTGATCCAGCGGGCATCGCGGTTCAGCAGACGTCCGACGAAGTGGTCTGGACTCCCGTGAAATTGCGACATCACCCAGCGGCGGAGAAAGCTGCCCTCGATCATCTGCGCGGCGGTGAGAAGCGCCTCGTATTTTGTGCCGGCCTGCGAGATGGCGGTCTCCGCAATCCGCTGGCCGAGGGCCTGCGTGCATTTGCGCGGCTTGCGGAAAAAAATCTGCGTTTGGGAGTCGTTGAAATACCGGTCGAGCGGCGACTTGACGACCCCCCTTCCATTCAGCGCCTCGACACATTCGTTCTCCCCGGTGACAACGAGCACATGGGAAACGTGGATATCGCTGAGCCGGGACCAGCGGGTCAGGTGGGCAACACCGGCCGAGAGCAGCGAAGATCCGGTGTGCGTGAACCCGATGTAGCCGGGCTTGTAGTTGTCGCCATACGCGGGCTCCAATGACTGAACGCAAAGCCGGGGGCGCGCGAGACGGCTGGTATCCAGACGTTTCATGGAATAAAACCTAAACAAAAAAGCGGCTTTTGGACAGGATATAACCCGGATCCAGCGATTATTCACCACGGAGGACAGGAGAGCACGGAGGTATCAACAACAAACAAGCGCCTCTTCCTCCTGCCAATCCTGTAAATCTTGTTAATCCTGTCAAAAAAATGCAGAGGCAGCGCCGGACTTCACCATTTCCGCGCGCGCGAAAGCCAGAAGACGCCGATGGCGGAACCCACCGCGAGGATGTTGATCAGGTAAAACGGCCACATCTCCGACTCCATCGGCATCGGGAGCCGGACGTTCATCGAGAATATTCCCACAACAAGATTCGCCAACATGATGGCGATCGTCCAGATCGTGAATTTCTTGATCAGGATGTTGAGATTGTTGCTGACGATCGAAGCCCGCGCATCCATGAGGCCGGCGACAACCTGCGCGTAGATTTCCGAGCGGCGGAGACACTGCTGGTTCTCGATCATCAAGTCGTCCAGAATGCCCGCCTGGTCGTGGTCGAAATCCAGTTTTTCCGACGCGATCTTCATTTTTTCAAAGAGCGCGCCGTTCGAGCTGATGGAATTGAGGATGTAAACCAGGCTTTTTTCCAAGGCGAACATGTTCAGCAGATAGCGGTTCTCCATGGAGGTGTTGATCCTGCGCTCGAGCGAATCCGAAAGCATGTTGATCGCCTTGAGGTGGCCCTCGAAGTGCGAGATGCTCTGGTAAAGCAGGCGGAGGATGACGTCCTGGATCGAATAAATCTTGAACGGCACGCGGCCTTCGAAAAGCGGCGCGTCGTCCGGCATCACGACAACGAGGTAATCCTCGTAAAGGAAGACGCCGGTCGAGGTCAGCTTCAGCAAAAAATTGTCGTCCGCGCAGAAGCTCTTCGGACGTTTGAAAATCAGTGCCGCGTGGTCGTGTTCGAATTCCAGGCGGGAGAGCTCGTCCGGATCCAGCGAGGACTGGAGCGTGTGGTAGTCGATATTGTGAAGCTGGAGCAGGTCGGCCTCGTCATCGATCGTCGGGGAATTGTAAACGATGACCTGCCCCTCGCCCTGCGCGCAGGTCATCAGACGGCCGGTCGGCTCGTCGATCCGGTAAAACGTCCGCTGCCCACCGGGTGGCGGGGGATCGGCTGCTACCGAAAGCGTGTCGTCTGCCGGGTTGGACATGGCTGGGAAAATCTGATCCAGATCCCACGGGAAGTCGAATACTCTCGCGCGCAATTTTTCCGGTGGAATTTGTGTCGCCGGAAAGCACATGTCCGGTGAATTCTCATTCCATGCGCGTCAAGATGATTCTCCCTGCCCTCACGGAGTCGCGGAGCCCGCTTTTCCGTCCGGTGAAATACTCGCTTTTCCCCCCGCTGGGCCTGGCCACACTGGCGGCGTATCTTGGTCCGGATGACGATGTGGAGATCGTGGACGAGCACGTCCAACCGCTCCCTCTCGACGACGAACCTGGGCTTGTTGTCATCCAGGTTTACATCACGAACGCTTCGCGGGCCTATCGCTACGCCGACCATTACCGGCGCAAGGGAGCCCATGTTTGTCTGGGCGGACTGCACGTGACCTCACTGCCGGGTGAGGCTGCTGATCATGCGGATTCGATCTTCCTCGGCCCCGGCGAGGATTCCTGGCAGTCGTTCCTGCATGATTTCCGGGCAGGCCGCCCTTCGGCCATCTACCGCGCACCGGCACGGAGATCGCTGGAGGCCGTGCCTCCGCCACGCCGGGACCTGCTCCGGCGGGAACTTTACCTTGTGCCCAATTCGTTGGTTGTCTCGCGAGGGTGTCCGCATGCCTGCGACTTCTGCTACAAAGAGGCTTTTTTCGAAGGCGGGACCTCGTTTTATGTGCGGAAGGTGGATGCGGCCTTATCGGAGATCGAAAGCCTGCCGGGGCGGCACCTGTATTTCCTCGACGACCATCTGTTCGGATCGAAGCGGTTTGCGGAGATGCTCTTCGACGGGATGCGCGGGATGGGACGCCTCTGGCAGGCTGCGGGGACGGTCAGTTCCGCGCTGGCACAGGGACTGATCGAGAAAGCTGCGGCCTCCGGGTTGAGATCGCTTTTTGTCGGCTTCGAAAACCTGGACCCGGCGAACCTGAGCAGTCACGGGAAAGTTCAAAATCTTCACCGGGATTACAATGCCGCAGTCCGGCGACTGCACGATCTGGGCATCATGATCAACGGGTCGTTTGTATTCGGCATGGACTCCGATGGGCCGGACGTCTTCGGGCGCACGGTGGACTGGGCGGCCGAAACCGGACTGGAGACCTCGACGTTCCACATCCTGACGCCGTATCCCGGAACTGCCCTGCATTCGCGCATGGTGGCGGAGGGGCGCATTTTGCACAGCGACTGGAACTCCTACGACACAAGACACTGCGTCTTCCGGCCCGCCGGCATGACACCGGAAGCCTTGGAGAGCGGCTATTGGCGGGCCTACCGGGATTTCTATTCCTGGCGCAACCTCGCGGCCGGGGCCATGACCAAGCCGGACTGGACCGGCAGGCTCCGGCATTTGGCGTATGCGGCCGGCTGGAAAAAATTCGAAAGTGTTTGGCACCTCCTCATCCGGGCGAGGCAGATTTCTCGTGGTCTTCCACCTCTCGAAGCGGTGCTTGCGGGATTCGGCGCCACCCCGTCACTCCCACAACCGGTCCAGTCCGCGCCTGACGGCATCGAACAGGATGTCCAACTCGTCACGGGTGATGATCAGTGGCGGGGCCATGGCGATGAGATCGCGGATGCCGCGGACGATCGCGCCCTCCTCGCGGACGAGGTTTGAGGCCCTGGTTCCGAGCGTGTTGGGAGCGGCCTCGGCGCCGGGTTTGGGAACAAGCTCGACGGCCCCGATGAGGGCGGTTCCGCGAATTTCGGAAACGGCCGGATGACCGGCGAGGGTATGGAGCTTTTCCTGAAAATACGGCCCGGCATCGTCGCGGACCCGCGGCACGAGGCCGAGGGACTCGATGGTCGAGAGATTGGCCATCGCCGCCGCCGCACAAGTCGGGTGCCCCGAATAGGTGAAACCGTGCGCGTAATACCCGCCTTCGAACAAGGTCTCCGCGATTTCGTCGCTCACCATCGTCGCGCCGAGGGGGAGGTATCCGCTGGTCAGGCCTTTGGCGAGCGACATCAGGTCCGGGTCGAGGTCCCACAGTCCGCTCGCAAACCAGTCGCCAAGCCGTCCGAACGCGGTGATCACCTCGTCCGCGACGAAGAGGATGTCATGGTGCCGGAGCAGTTCGCGCAGTTCGGCGAGGTATCCCGGAGGTGGCGGGATCACGCCGCCGGCCCCTTGGACCGGTTCCACAAACATCGCGGCAATCGTGTCCGCTCCCTCGCGCGCGATGATCCGCGCCGTCTCTTCGAGGCACCATTTGCCGTAGGCCACCTGGTCCATGTCCGATTTCGCACCGTAGGCATGCGGCCCGGGAACATGGATGAATCCCGGCAACGGGAGGTCGAACGGCTCGCAGCAATTCGGCAGGCCGGTCATGCTCGTGGTCGCGAGTGTCACGCCGTGATACGCGAATGTCCGCGACAGGATCTTGGATTTCTTCGATTGGCCGCGAAGCTTGCGGTAGGCACGGATGGTTTTCAGCGCGGTCTCGTTGGCCTCCGATCCGGAATTTGAGAAGACCGTGCGGTTCAACCGTGGAGGAGCTTTTTTCGCCAGGAACTCCGAGACCAAAATCGGCGCCTCGGTCGTGGTGTTGAAGAACGACGGATAATACGGCAGTTGCTCCATCTGGCGCTGGACCGCCCCGACAATCGCCGCGCAATTGTAGCCGACATTCACACACCAGAGCCCGGCCAGCCCGTCCAGCAACCGCCGGTCGTCCTCGTCGATCAGGAAGCATCCGTCGCCCCCCTTGATCAAATGCGTGCCGGGGCCATGCATGTCCCGGTGGTTGGTGAATGGGTGCAGGTGATGGGCGCGGTCCATCTCGCGAAGTTCCGCCACGGACAGGGAAGAGCTCATGGGAAAACCCTAGCACCACCGGTGCGGGAACTCCAGAAATTCGCCGGGACGGACGGCGGTGGGGATGGCTCGGGCGCTCCGTCACGCGACGGGAAAATCCCTGCGGAAAAGCGGGAGGAGCGAAGGGCCGAAGAACGGGCGAGAGAGCAACAAGATCGGGCTGTGTTGCGCCGGCATGAATACTGGGCCGCGAGACAAAGCAAAACCAGCGGGGAACTGCGCGAACAATGGCAGAGCGACATCCAGGGATGGGGGAATTACTTCCAGCTTGCCGACAGGCGGTGGGAGGTTCGCCTCTAAAATCCGGCTCTTTCTTCTCCCGCCGCATTCTCCGGAGCTTGGCCCCGATGAGCCGGTGTGGAACGATCTGAAAAACAACTGCCTGGGCCGAAAGGCGATTGGCTGCGCCGAACAGCTCAAAGCGGAGGTGATCAGCTTCCTGCGGTTCCTGCAAAAACCCCCTGATAGGATACGGTCCTATTTCCAAGCCCCGACAACCCGCTACGCATCTTAGCGTATGTTGTTTCTATTATGATACGGTTAATATTATCTCCGGAACAACTGGGCCGGCCGGCCGAGTGTGGAATCTGCCTGGGTGCTTGACGCTCCATTCAACAATGCCTTCGCGCATTGGTTGAATCTCCTTTGCTTCCTGGCGGGACCCAGGCTCCGGGATTCCGCGGAGCCGGAAGAGCCGCCGCGAAGAGCCCGTGAAATAGTCGGGAGCGGGGTGCCGGCAAGAATTCGCGAGGGTCCTGCCACCGGGATTCCGGTCCCCGGAATTGCAGTGTTCTGGACAGGCTGCCCGGCATTTCCCATACTGTTGCGGCTACGATGAAATCCTTGCAAGGCACATGGGCGATCGGATGGAACACGTTTACCGAACTGGTGCGGATGAAGGTGTTCTATTTCCTGCTGATTTTCGCGCTTCTGATCATCGGGAACTCGGCCTTCGTGGCGAAGTTTTCGTTTCAGGAGCAGTTTCAAATGCTGGAGGATATTTCGCTGGGGGCGATGTCGGTCTTTTCGTCCATCCTCGCGATCCTGGCCACGGCAAATTTTCTGCCCAAAGACATCGAGGACCGGACGATCTACACGATCCTCGCGAAGCCGGTGCCGCGGTTTTCGTATCTGCTGGGGAAGCTGACCGGCATCCTGCTCCTGCTCGCGCTTTCGATCGTGTTGATGAGCGGACTGTTCGTGGCGGTGCTGTGGCTTCGCGAGCAGGGGGTCCTGGCGGAGACGCGGGCGCAGCTCGGGGGGGCATCCGCCGAAGAACTCGCGCTCGCGCTGAGAGAGGTGACGAACTCGACGTTCAATGCGAACCTCTTCCCCGGAATCGCCATCATCTTCGTCAAGTCGGCGCTTCTGGCATCGCTGACCCTGCTTCTATCGACCTTCGCGAGTTCCGGGCTTTTTGCGATCCTGATGGCGGCGGCGATCTATTTCATCGGGCACCTGCAGGCGACGGCGCGGGAGTTCTGGATGGCTGGCGGCGATGTCCATTGGTGGGCGCGCCTGCTGGCCGCTCTTGTCGCGCTGCTGTTCCCGGACCTGCAGGCCTTCAATTATGTGGACGATGTGATTGCCGGCGTGGCGGTCCCGGCCGGGCTGTTTTTGCAGACACTGGCGCTGGGCGGGCTTTACGTGGCGGTCTATTTCTTCCTGGCCGCGATCGTTTTTGCCGGACGGGAGCTATGAAGCGCGGGTTTTCAGTTTTCAGTGGTGGGAGCGCACGCATCTTGCGTGTGGGACATCCTGCATCCTTGCCGGGTGCCAAAGACGGAAGAGTTGCGTGGCAGGATGCCCCGCTTTGCACGCTGGAAGCGTGCGCTCCCACTGAAAACCGGACACTGCAAACTTTTCTCCCATGATGGCGCGGCGGTCACTGGCGGTTTTTTTGCTTGCTGTGTTCGGGGCGGCGTTGCTGCCGTTGCAGATCCGCCTGGCCGGGGAAGCGAAGGCCGTGGGTTTCCGCAGGACCGCCCTGGATCTCGATCTTCGGGAGCGGATCGGGCAGATGGGGTTCCTGGCCGCGCTCAGCGGGTTCCGTTCGCCCCTGGCGGCATTCCTCTGGATCGAGGTCCACACGGCATGGGAAAATACCGAGTGGGGACGGATGGCGGGGTTGTTCGACACGGTGACGACGCTTCAACCCCGCTCGCTCCTGTATTGGGACATGGCGGCCTGGCACATGGCGTATAATGCGAGCGTGGCGGCGATGCAGGATGAGAAGCAACCGAGCGAGGCGCTCAGGATCCGCGCCCAGCGCCAGTATTTCAACCTCGGGCGCGATTTGCTCGAGAGGGGGATCCGGAACAACCCCGACAAATACCAGCTCTATCTTCATCTGGGAGTCTTGCTGCGCGACAAATTCGAGGAACACTGCGGGGCGGCCGCGGCATTTTTGCGGGCTGCTGATTTTCCGGACGCGCCCCCGTATTGCCGGAGGTTCGCGGGATATGAGATGGCAAAATGCCCGGGCCGCGAGCGCGAAGCCTACGAGTTGTTGAAGAGGCTCTACCTCGAAGGGGACAAGCAGCGGCTGCCCGCGCTCGTCAATGTTCTCCGCGAAATGGAAAAGAAACTGGATATTCCTGCCTCCGAAAGGGTAGAACTCCCCTGAGGTCGCGCAAAGCGACCGGATACTTTTCCATGCGATTTGCCATATTCGGCGACATTCACGCCAACCTTCATGCCCTTCAAACAGTTCTCGCCGATGCGGAAACCGAAAAATGCACGCACTTCGTGTGCATGGGGGATGTCGTGGGTTACAATGCCTTTCCCAAAGAGTGCCTGGATATCGTGCGCAGCCTCGACTGCCCGGTGGTCAAGGGAAACCATGACGAGCAGGCTTCGATGTTCGGGTTTCAAGAAGGCTTCAATGCGCTGGCTGAAGAGGCGATGAACTGGACGCGGGACCAGTTGTCCGAAAAGGACAAGGATTGGCTCCGCACGCTCCGGCTCCAGCGCCAGGTCCGGGATTTCACGATCGTTCACGCCACCTTGGACACGCCGCACAAGTGGGGGTATGTCTTCAACCAGCTCGATGCGGCGGCCAGTTTCAGCTACCAGCATACCTCGGTCTGCTTCATCGGGCACACGCACTCCCCGAAAGCTTACATCCGGGACGGCAGCGTCCGCGCGATCGCCCTCGAATCGCTCGACCTCCCGCCGGGGAAAAAATACCTGATCAACGTGGGCAGTGTCGGCCAGCCGCGCGATGGGGACTGGAGGGCAGCGTATTGCATCTACGATACGGCGGCCAACCGGATCATTCTGCGCCGGCTCCAATACGACCTTGCCGCCGCCCAGAAGGCGATTCTGGACGCCGGCTTGCCCTCGAAGCTTGCGGACCGCCTGGCGGTCGGAAGGTGAGGGGGGCAGCCCGCGAAATTTCTGGCATCCCGCCGGGAACGGGCGGCCGCTGGCCTGATCGATCACGAACGTTCCGTGTTTCCGAAGAGAAAAGAGCCTGACTGGTCGCCAGGCGTGACACGCGGGTTTGTTCTCCCGGCGAAGCTCGCGCGGGGCGGTTCAGGAGAAGAGCCTCGTGCAATGGTCGCCACATGTTGTCAGGGAGATCGGGTATTCCTGCGGACACGCTT
>JBAYWC010000079.1:0-12158 GCA_041674265.1 Terrimicrobiaceae bacterium | reverse complement strand
TTTTCAGCTTTCCGGCCAACTGCCGAAGCACATCATCACTGGAACGTGCAGCCACATGCCCTCTCACGATGTTGTTTTTCGAAAAATCGTATGCTTCCTGCCATGCGTCGAGAAGGGTATCATAATCTTTCACGCGCACCGCTCCGCTCGCTGACCGCATGATGAGCTGCTGATCCTCCAGGCCGCGCACAACGCGACTGGTGAAGCCCTCATCAAGACCACAAAATCGTGCCAATTCGCGCTGGGTAAAAGCCTGATCGCTTTTCATCAAAAGCCAGCGAGCTATTCTCGCGCTTTTGGGAGCAAACAAGCTTTTGGGGCGGCCCGTCTGCTTGAACTGGTTGGGTTTTCCCTCGATCTGGACGCGCAGACCGGGTGTCACGAGACGCGCATTCCCGGAGAGATCGAACCAGGAAACCCCTTCCTCCTCACATAGCTGCTGGCCGACTTCACCCATAAAGGGCACAACAACGAGGGGAATCGCGTTCTTTCTCCTGGCTTCCACATATTTTCGCACCCTGCGAGCGGCCAGTGTCACAGTAGCCATCTGTCCGCTGGCTTTGCACTCGACAGCAAAAAGTTGCTTGCCGTGCAAAATGATCAGATCCGGGCCACCTTCAGAGGCAGAGACATCCCCTCTCACCTCCAATTCGCCAACCGGAATAGCCAACAGCTTCGCCAGACGTCGCGGAGTCTCTTTCAACATCTGTTGAATTGATGCTTGGCTCATATTGCGTAAATACCACTACTTGCTCTTACGAGCAAGGTGAATAAATAAAACACTCTTCACCGTGAACCAATCCACTCTCTTGGAAAGCCGAGATCAATGTCAGAAAGAGCATGATCACACCTTGCCTTGGAGTATGCCCGAAGGTCGCTCCCAACTCGGAGCGGGCTCTCTCGTTTTTCCATTCAGCGTTGGCGGAACTATGGAGACAATCGCACTGGAAAATCGATTTGAGAAAAACACCGCCTTCCGCGCAATGGAGGCGGAATTCATGTGTGCAAAAACTGCGGCCGCATTCCTGGGCATCCCCCTTCGTTCTCTCTACCATTACGTCCAGCAGGGGCTGCTTCCAAGTTACAAACTGGGGCGTCACCGGCTTTTCAGAAAAATTGACCTGCTCAACGCTCTGCAGGCAACCCGTGTTACAACGGTTGCCGAGATACTTCGGTGATCAAACCGGTTTCCTCGTCTTTGCCGGTTTCGGTCGGATCGCCTGCACAATAGAAAACCAGGCTTCAGCATCCTCTGGGGTCACCAGTTCGCGATAGTTCTCGAACAATTTTCTTGGACTGTTGCCCATTTCCAAAGCGACCTGGGCGGCATTCTGGGTCTGGGCCAACCGGTAGGAAGCAAAGGAGTGCCGGAAACCATTGTGAACTCGGACAAATCCGGATTTTTCCGTCGCCTTGCCAAACTCGATCATCAACGTCGAATCGTGCGAAAACCTGGGGCAGGGGAGCGTTCCCTTCTTGCCCGCGTATGGTGTGAGCCATGACCTCAAGTTTGGCAGGATCGGCACAAGCCTGCGACTGGCTGTTTTTGCCTTCTGTGCCTGAACCTCGATATACCCCTTGTTCAGCCAAACGTCCTTCCAGTCCAACCGGTGAAGCTCTGCGGATCGCATTCCGGTGAAAGCGGCGATGGCGACAAACGGCACCCACTTTTCCTCAATCTTGGAAAGAAGCTCTTCGATCTGTTTCGGGGTATAGATTCCGGGAGCTCCATCTCCACCCGGTTTGACCTTTTTGACCTTTTCTGCGGCAGTCCGTTCGTTCTCCGGGAGGAATCCCTGATTGCGTGCGTAGGAAAGGAGAGTGGCAATACAAGTGCGGTAGTTGTTCCGTGTGCGGCCCTTGGCCTTGATGGAATCAAGCCACCCGCCGATCATGGGAGTCGTTATTTCTTGGACCTCCATCGAAAAGGATTTTGCGGCAAGCCTCAGCCGAGCCTGCGTGTCTTGCCGATACCGGTAGGAATTATCCGCGATGGAGAGGAGGAACTTTTCAACCAGATCGGCAAATTTGATGGGCTGAATTTTCCTCTTCTGCCGTTCCCGAACAAAAAAATGTGCAGCCTCCGCGAGTGACCCATGACCGTTGATGATTCTTGCGGCATCCGCAAACTCACGAACCGCCTGCGTGAGCGTCACATTCAATGGTTTCAGAGTGGCGACTGCGTCATGGATGACCGCCGCTTGAGCGGCTGTAAAAGTGATGCCGGCGTGAGCTTTCCCGCTCGCCAGTTCCTCAATGAGTTCTTTAGCCCGTTTCCGGGCAGCCTCAATAGTCGCTGTTCTCTCTCGATCTCGTTTGCCCTCTTTGTAGAATGCCAGTTGAAAACTCGATCCGCCACGAATTGGGCTGTCATAAATGGGAATTTTGATACCTTTCCCTTCAATGATTTCCACCGGGCCACGTTTCTTTTTGGAGACTTTCGAGGACATAGGACAACAATTGGGAGTCTATTTGTCCTGCATCTGTCCTGCAAGCCATTATTTCGCCTTTTCCTTAGGTAAACCGAACGTATTCGAATCCCGTTAGGGTCGCCACTCATCCCGAGTGGCAAATCGCCTGAAAACCATGATAAATACAGGCGCTTCTGGCTTCTCGTGCGTGACAACGCAAAATGCAGTTGGAGGCAGTTTTGGCGGCAAATTTGTTACCTTTTGTTACCTTGCCAGTCGGGTTCCCAAAAACACCTCGTTCGGTTGCCAAACAATATCGCCGGTATCTGCCTCCATGCCGAGCAGATAAACGAAATTGTGGGAATCTCCAATTTTCTCGCAGAATTCCGACAGGGAAGATAGTCAGGATAAATGCTGTCCCGCTTGCTTTTTGGAGAAATTCCCGTCGAGTTTCTTCGCGTTTTGTCGAATCGCGGGGCAGCGATGTATATTGACGTGCTGGATGCGTTGGAACGAGAGGCATTGCAGCGGAACGAAGGACTGCTGCGCGAAGAGGCGCTGGAGATTGTTGCGGGCTCGCTCGCACAGAACCCGGACTTCGTGCCGGAGGAGGATGAAGCTGGATTCGTTGAATTGCCAGCGCGCGAGAAGGCCCGTCGCGTTCTCGACTACCTTGTGCGTTGCGGGTGGATGGAGGAGCCGGTTCGCCCGGACTGGCAGCGGGTTTTATTCTTCGACGCACACGGAAGCACACTTCTCACGGCTCTGCGGCGTATTGCACGACCAGACGCGGCTGTCTTTTCCGACAGTCTCATCGGAGTCTGTTCCGCGCTGTTGAACTCTGCGGCATTAGAGCGTCAACCTTGGGAACATTTGGAAAACTGTCGAAAGGGAACCCAGACCGGATTGGGCGAATTGCGGACGATGCAAAAATCGGTTGAGCGCTTCACGCGGCGGCAACTGGACTCCCGTTCGCTTGGCGACAACTTGCGCGTGGTTTTTGATGAATACTCAGAACAGGTCGGCAAAACCTGTTACGCGGAGTTGATCCGCTCGCAGCTTCACACGGCGCTTGATGTCGCCCGGGAGCGACTGCGCGAGATGGAGGGCGACACGGATCTGGTGCACAAAATGCAGGCGGAGGTGTTGCGCCGCGATGGTTCGCTTGATGCCGAAACCGCGACCTCCAGAGTGCGAAACCGACTCGCCGATCTCACCCGCGCATTGGAGCAGGTGCTGCCGCTCGCAGATGAAATTGACCGGCGCACTGCGGAGTTCACACGCCGATCACATGCGCGGTTCCGATACTTGCAGGAGATCGTTGGCCAGCGGCGCGGACAGGTGAAGGAGCTGTTCGAGAAGGTGAATGGTGCCTTTGTGGGCTGGCGTCTGGCAGAACTCGATGATGCGCTGTCGCTTCCGCCGCTCCGCCTCGCCGAGACCCGGCTCCTTGACGGCCGAGATTCACTCTACGAGCCACCCCGTCGCCGAACGGTCGAAGAAAATGCACCGCTTGACGATGAGGTGAGTGATTCGGAGAGAGACCACGCACGACTCAGAATGGAAGCGGCCCTGCGAGACGCACTCACGGTGAATCGAGCGAATCGCTTTGTCGCTGATCTCCCCGGCGGAAAGGGCGCGCGCATTTCGTCGGCGGAGCTGCCAGTCCGCACAGACGATGATCTCGCCGATGTCATCGCTCTGTTGCTTCACGCGGAGGCCACCGACGCACGATATCGCGTGGAGGTGGAGCGGCTCGCGGAGGTGTCAGCGCCATTGGAGTTTGATACCAAGATCGGATGCCGACTGGAGCGATTTCACGTTTTAAAGAAATGAGCCTCGACCCAACTGAGCCGACCCCCGCACCGCTGCTCGAGCGACTGTCTGCACACGACCGTGAGCGTCTCAGCGAAGCCATGCGCGAGTTACTGGCGCACGGATCGATTCACGGTCTCGATCCGACCCATGCGCAGCTATACGGCTGGTGCCGCCAGAACCTCGACTGGCTCCGGGAAATCGCCGCTCTCTCGGGCTTTGATATTTACGCCGAACACGAAAACCGGCTTGTGCAGGCGCTCCCTCGTGAGACCGCATTTCTCCTCAGGCTTCGTCAGGATGCCACCATTGTTTTCCTGGCGCTCTGGTATGAATATGACACCCAACTCCGCGACCAAGGCCACAACGAGGCGAGACTCACGGTCGAACAGCTCAATCGTCTTCTCCAAGAAAAGCTCTTGCCGGACTTGAAAGGTGTGCCATCGAAACAGCGGCTCGGCGAGATTTTACGCCTTGCCCAGCGTTACCGACTTGCACGCTTCGAAGAACGTGACCCGTTCGATCAGTCTCTCATCGAGGTGCTGCCGACACTTTCGCGTGTGCTTGACTTTAATACACTCGACGAATGGACCCGCACTGCCGAACTGCACCGGAAGCCCACAGTTCTCTCCTCAGATGACGATGCGCAAGATTAGACTCACACGGATTCATGCCATCCAATGGTATGGCTACAACGACACGCTCGATGTGACGGGTAATCTGCTGCTCGCCGGTGTTACCGGCTCCGGCAAATCGGTGATCATGGATCTCATACAGCTCGTGCTCGCCGGCACTGAACGTGCGCTCTTCAATCGTTCTGCCACAGGCACGACCAGTGAACGCACACTCAAAGGGTATTGCCTGCTGGATACGAAAAGAGGCGATTTTGTGCGGGACAAAGGAGCAATCACCTATGTGGCGCTGGAGTTTACTTGGCCGGATGGCCAGCGTGCGGAAACATGGGGATTGCGGATAGAGTTTCGAAGTGCCGCGGAATCGCATGGACGTGTCGCTGCATTTGTCTGTGACGGACGCATGGAGAAGGCGGACTTTCTCGACGGCGAGCGCCGTCCGCTGGAATTGCCGGCATTTCGCGCGCTGGTCAAAGATCGCGACGGGCGCGTCTTTGAAACGCAGGAGCAGTATCTCCGCGAAATGGCTTACCGGCTGAATTTCAATCGCGAAGTCCTCTCGACGCTGTTGCCGACAGCAATGTCGTTTACCAATCTGAAGAGTTTTGACGAATTTTGTCGGCGCTATATTTTGCCGGGTGGAAAAATTGCGGTCGAAGATGTCGTCGCGAGCTACCGGAGCTTCCGGGCTTATGAAGAAGACTTGCGCGAGTTGCGGGAGCAGCTTCTGCAACTGCGAGAGATCCACGACCGCTGGCAGAGGCGGGAAAATGCGGCGCGGGACTTTCGCGTGGCGCGGTATCTCGGTGCGGAGTTTCAGTTCGCCTCCGTTCAGGAAATGCGCTCAACGCGCGAAGTAGAACTTGCGGAGTTGCGCGCGGCCTTTTCCAAAGACGAAGCGCGGATCGCTCAGCTCGATGCCGACATCGCACAACGTAAGGATGCAATCAAGGATCGCGAACTGGCGCTGGGGGAACTTCCCGGCGGCGACCTCTATCGCATCCTTCGGAACCAAATTCGGAAATTGAATCGAGAGGTGAGCGACTTGCGGGAGATCGGCACGCGTCTCGACGATGCGCTGCGTCGGCGCGTGAAAAATTCGCAACAGTGGCTCCGCGATGTGCAATCCGCTCCCGTGCCGGAGCGCGTGCCCACGGCGGAACTGGAACACTCGATTCGCCGACTTGAAGCATGCGCCGCCGCCGACACCGAGCGTGCCCTGAACGATGTGCGTGCTGCCGCGGAGCAAACAAAGTCCATGCTCCTGCGCGCCGTCCGCCCTGTTGGGGATGAGTTGCGCGGGATTCGTGACGAATTGGGAAAGCTCCGCGAGCAAATTCCTGCGTTGGAGCGCGGCCAACTGCCTTTTCCGACACGACTGCTCAACGCCCTGAACGAAGCTTTGCCGAAACAGGGCCGTGAGCTGGCGGCACAGCCGCTGTGTCATCTCATCGAGGTTGTCGATGAAAACTGGCGCGAAGCCATCGAAGTTGTGTTTACCCGCAAGTTTGCCATCGTCGTGAATGTGGAAAGCGATGCGGACTTCAAGACGGCATTGCGCATTTACCACGAACTTCGCGAAGAAGGCCGACGGGAGGAGCAGGACGCGCGACGGGAATCGCTGATCGACCCGCGAAAAGCAATGAAATCAACCAAAACGGTGCGGCATGGTTCTCTCGCGGAAAAACTGAGCACCCAGCATCCTGTGGCCCGCGCTGTGGTGGCTCAACTTTTCGGCGATCTGATCTGTGTCGAAACCCGCGACGAATTACGTGACCACGATTACGCGATTTTGAGCGATGGATTCATGACCCGAGGTGCGTTTGTTGAGCGACCGCGTCGCTATGACGGAATGCCGTTCGTTGGTCGCCGCGGACTCGAACAGCAGCTGGCAATGAAACGAAATCGACTTGGTGAATTGGAGGCCAGAGACCGCCAACTCGCGCCACGCGAAGCGGAGGTGCGGCGAGTCGCCGATTCGGTGGCGCAACTTGTGCCCGAAGGCGCGTCGCTCATCGCGGATCTGACCCGCGCGAAGGACCTGCCGAAGAAGGAATCCGAAATGGCGGAAGCGATAGCTCAGTTGAACCAAATGGATCGCGCGACATTTGAGGAGCGCGAGAAGGAATTGTCCCATCTGAGCGAGGAATTGGGACTCTGGGAAAAGGAACTTCGCGGGCTTTTGCAGAACCAGACCCACCTGCGCGTTGAGCAGGCGATCAAGGTCTATGACGCAGCGGTCATCGACGAAGAGGCACAGAAGGAGAGTTTTCGCGCGGTCCGTGAGGAATTTGACATCTCTCAGCACCTGGCGCGAGTGGACGAGGTGCGAACCGAGCTCGCCGCGTTTCCTGCCAACGATGTGAAAGCGAAAAGGTGCGGAACTCTTGAGCGGGAATCGGACAAGGATGCCGAGAAATACTGGGAACAGCTCAAATCCGAGCGACAGGTGCTCGCGCTAAATCCTCGTTGGGGCCGCAAGTTTGAGGATTTGGTGGTCGATAATCAATCGAACGCAGACTACGACCAGCGTCTCGAGTTGATCGAACACGGGCGCATTGAGGAATATACCAAAAAGTCGGAGGATGAGCGACGGCGGTGGGAGGGACTTTTCCGTACACAGGTTCTCCAAAAGATGGAGCAAGGGCTGAAGAAGGTGCGTGATGACATTTTTCTGCTCAACCAGCACCTGCGTCAGCCAATTGGGAGCGACACCTACGAGGTTGACCCGAAGCCGAGTCCCGAGTTCCGCGCGCTGCGGCAACTCGTCGAATTTAACACCCAGCATCGCGAGGATGAGCTTTTCTTCCATGCCGTGGATGGTGAATTGCGCGCGGCGCTCGAAGCTTTCCTGCGGACACTCGTGGATCAACCGGACAGCATTGAGGCCGCGAGGCTGCTCGATTACCGCAATTACTACGACTACAAACTGTTGGTCCGGACTCCGGGCAACCCCGCTCCAATCGACGTGGATGAACAGGCGAAGAAGATGAGCGGAGGGGAGAACCAGTCGCCCTATTTCATCGCCATCCTTGCGAGCTACCTCCGCGCCTACAACCGCCACGAGGCTCGCTGGCGTGATCCTTCCCTGGCATTGGTACCGATTGATGAGGCGTTCTCCAAGATGGACGGCGAGCGTATTCGCGACTGTATCGAAGCGATCGGAAAGCTCGACCTGCAAGGCGTGTTCTCTATGTCCACCGGAAATATTTCCTACGCTTTCAGTCTTTGCTCGCGGCTCATCATCGTCTCAAAACACGAGGAGCAACGCGGCGGACGCACGCGGATTCGCAACGTCACAGTGAGCATCGACCGCGACTCGCCTGAGGGCCGTGACTGGATGGAGCGTCATGCGTGAACTCTGGCAGGCGCTCTCAACGGAATTTCGGCGGCGCAAGTTCGCTCGCACGGGAATGGGTGTGCGGGATGTGTTGGTGGATTTCAAAGACCTGCTGGGGGCTGCCGGTTGCAACGATGCCGATAAGCGTGCATCAGCAGAGTATTTACTGCGTGAAGCGACTCGCCAAGGCTGGTTGACGCTCGAAACTCATCGCCGAGATACGAGTCTTCCCACCCAAATTCGTTTGCCACTCACAAGTGAAGCAAAGCTCTTCTCTCAGCTTGGTGAGTCCACACCAACGGAGCGGCGCGAAGCGGTTGCACGACAATTTGAATCCGCCGCAGAAACCGAGGTTTCTGCACCATGGCAAGAAGCCTGGCGAACATGGTGCATTGACAAGGCCGCAGCAGTTCGCGGCGGCGGGGCATTGACTCCGTTTGATCGCGAGAACATGGAGGCAAATGCAGAGCTGCTCGCACTGCTGCCCCGTCTGCTCGGGTGGCGCGGGGAATCCCTCCTTCGCTTCGCCAGTTGCGTCCTCTGTGGCAATTCAAAACGCCTTGCCCAGATCACAAGCAGTGCTCTGGCAGCGCTATGTGAGATTACGGATGGTCGCATTGCATCCCTCGAACAGCTCGGCATACTCGAAAACCCACGAAGCGTGCTCGTCCATGGACCGCTGCAACTGTTGCTCGATGGAGAATGGAGCAACTTTAGTCGTCTACAAGGACCGTTCCGCATCTCGGGTGTCGACCTTCGGCGAGCAGAAGACGTCTCTACCACCGCCTTGCGTTGCCTCTCAGTCGAGAATGAAACTTCCTTTCATGAACTTGCGAAGCTCAACTCCGGTGAATTACTCGTGCAGACGAGTTATCCCGGTTCGGCCACTCTCGCGCTCCTATCTCGTCTCCCTGTCACAGTCGAATATTGGCACTTCGGTGATACCGATCCAGAAGGCTTTGATATCCTGCGCGATCTGCGCGAACGCCTTGGGCGTCCAGTAAGCCCATTGCACATGCATTTTCGGGCTGCTGCGAAACCACAACCATTATCAACGAAGGAGTGCCGGCTGCTCCGCCGGTTGCTCGACACCCCCGTTTTGGCTGACGTTCACCACAGCCTGTCCGAAATGGAGTGCTTGAGGTCAATTGGAGACTACGAACAAGAGAGTCTCGGTCGCCCATCCAAAGCAACCTGGCCATTCTACGAATGTCCGTCGTTTCCCAGCGATTCTTGCGAGATAATCCCAAAATAAGTCTGCAATATGGAAATAGGTGCGATCTTGGATCTGCACATGTCCACAGCATGCATACATATTTCGGACAATTCTGCTTGCAATGTCCGAAATATGCAGTCATATTTCGGACGGTAATGCCGCTAAAAACTCAAAATCTGAAGGATGCGATTTCGCGCCGCACGGGAGCTAGAATGCCTTTGGGCGTTTGGACTCCCACCGACTTCTTGGATCTTGGCAGCCGCGAGGCCGTTGACAAAACATTGCAGCGATTGGCGAGAACTGGCGAGCTTCGCCGGATTGACCGCGGTCTTTACGACAAACCTGCCTTGAACAGTCTCACGAAAAAGCCAACCGCCCCCGACTACAGGGAATTGATCAGTGTCATTTCGCGTCGTGACCAAAGCCGGATGCTCGTTGATGGAATGACGGCAGCCAATGATCTCGGACTGACCGATGCCGTCCCCGCACGGATTGTTGTTCGCACAGATGCCCGAATTCGTTCCTTGCAGCTCGGAAATCTCACCATCGAGTTCAAATTGACCGCTCCAAGTAAATTGTATTGGGCGGGACGACCGGCCATGCGCGTGGTGCAAGCCCTTCACTGGTTGAAGGATACCCTTCCAAGCGACTATGACAGCATTATGAAGCGGCTTTCAGCCATCCTGCGTGATCCCGAGAGCGGAGCAGCTATTCGCGAGGATTTGCGCTCAGGCTTATCCGCACTGCCCACATGGATGCAGCGCATCGTTCGAGAGCTTCTTGATCGGGTGGAGAATTCCAAAGCAAAATGAATCCTGATTTTCAGAAAGTTATTGATGCCAAGGAAACGGACCGGCGAGATTTATTCCTGACGGCTGCCAACCGGCTTGGAACTCCGATCCAAAATGTCGAAAAGGACTTCTGGGTGTGTTGGACGCTGGATGTCTTGTTCAACGGGCTTCCTGAGGGTCCTCGCCTCCTATTCAAAGGCGGAACGTCGCTCTCCAAGGGTTTCGGGCTCATTTCTCGCTTTTCCGAAGACATCGACATCACGGTATTTCGTGAAGACATCGGTCAGCCAGCATCCATCGAAGAATTGGAGGGTCTCAGCGGCAAAAAACGAAGAGCGCGTCTGGATGCGATTCGAAGTGCGTGCCAAGCCTACATCAGCGGGCCATTGGTGGCAAACCTGTCGAGGGTCGCCGGCCAAGCACTTCAGGCGGCTGGCATGTCCGAGGAAAGGTGCCGTATCGAATTGGATAAATCCGACGAAACCGGCCAAAGCCTGCTCTTCTGGTATCCTACTGTTATGGAAACCTCGTTGGAATATGTGCGATCCGCCGTAAAGATCGAATCCGGTGCCAAGTCGGCTCTTGATCCTCACCAAGCGGTGACCATCACTCCATATGTGACCACCGATCTTCCGACCTGGATCTCCGAGTCGAGAGGGTGACGACAGTGAATCCAGAGCGAACATTTTGGGACAAAATTGTGATCCTGCACGGTCAGCGGAGTTGGTTTGAAAATCGCGGAGATTTGCGTCACGGCGGGCAACGCGTATCCAGGCACTACTACGATGTTTTCAAGCTCATGGAGTCGGAAGCTGCAAAACGGGCTTTGGCAGATCCCGAGCTTGGCATCGATTGCTCGCGACATGCCCGCATGTTTTTCTTCAGTGCGGACTATGACCTCGAACACGCTGTGCCAGGCACACTCAGAATATGCCCAACGGAGGAAATGAAAACGGCTCTTCAGCGAGACTACGAGGCGATGTCTGGAATGATATTCGGCAAAGTGCCTCGGTTTGATGACGTTCTCGCAGTGCTTGAGAAATTGGATGGGCTCATCAACGGGCGAACTGTGTAGCTTGGTTCGCGCCCTCCGTTTTTGTCTCTATCAAGTAGCTCCCAACTGGGAGCAGGCAGGTGATTTTTATCCGCCAGAGTGGCGGGGATGAAAGCACACATACATCCCGAAAACGACATCCGCCACTCCGACCGCCGCCATCCGGTGGACTTCCTTGAACCCCTCCCGACACCCGACGATCAGCTTCACCGTATTTGTGAAGTCCTGAGCCGAACGTTCGGCTGGGTGGCCGCGGCGGACACGGTTGAACAAAAAGGACTCCGGGCTTCCGTGGTTCTCTACTGCGTCAGGGCCGACTTGCTTGGCACGGACACCCTGGAGGAACTCGGGGCAACGGCCGGAATGCCACAAGCTGTGGTTGACGAGCTTGTGTCCGATTTCTGCCACACCATCGGCTGGTGATGAACGCGGAGGATTTCAAACTGGCAGGTGCCAGCGGCGCGGATCGCGTTTCCGACCGGGTTCGGTCGATTCCCTTGCGCGACTTACTCGCTTGGCACGGGTTCTCATTGAAACGTGAAGGCGTCAGCTTCCGGGCGAAGGATGATCGATACAACATCGTCATCCACGGCGACAAATGGTTCGATAACCGGGCGGGGGTTGGGGGCACTGGGGCGATTGACCTTCAGATGCACCTGTGCGGCGGGGATTTCCGGACGACATGCCGGGTTCTGGCCGAGCAGTTCCGCCCGACGGTCGGTGGCCTGGAATTCCCGGAAAGTCGCGTCCGCGAATTATTCTCCACACGCCGGTCATTCGAGGAACTGGCCTCGCAATACGCCGTGCCGAGCGAATCCAACTGGCCGATTGCTCACGAGTATCTCGTGAAAACCCGAGGACTCGATCCGGATTTGATCGATCCCTTGCACGACCGGGGA
>JBAYWC010000078.1:0-12399 GCA_041674265.1 Terrimicrobiaceae bacterium | reverse complement strand
TAAGCGTCTTGTGCGCAACGGATTCTATGGCAAAACGGAAGCCGCCGATCCCACAGAAAAGGTCAATGAACCGGACTGTAGGCCGGTGGTGTCCATTGATTTTGTGCATTGTGGGAGTGAGTACGGTTGAAAAATCCGCTCAGGGCAACGCGGGAGGCATATTTTTCATTCGAGATCAAGGCGTTTTAATCGAGAGTTTGAGTTTGATCATAGCGGTATTCATTGCAGCATTAGCCGTGCCATATTGCTAATAATCAGCGTTTTATAATGGCAGATTTAGCGTCTGCGCTTTGCCGATTTTGTGATGCCGGGGAGTATAGGCTCAGTGGTTTTTTAGTGGCTGCCAGCGGTTTAAAGGTTCAAAAAGCCGGCGATTTGCGGACCGTGACGATGTTGCGTCCGTCCCTGCGTTCGTAGCGGAGGGAATCGGTCATGCGGCGGACGAGATGGAGGCCGAGGCCGCCGATCGGGCGTTCGTGGGCGGGGAGATGCGTGTCCGGTTCCGGGATATCCAGCGGATTGAAGGGATGGCCGTCGTCGGAAACTTCCAGCACCAGCGTCCGGTTCACGATGCGGGCCCCGATGCGGATCTCGTGGGGCGCGTGATCGTCGTATCCGTATTTGATGGTATTGGTCACCAGTTCCTCGATGACGAGACGGGCGAGGTAAAGGATCTCCTGGGATGCTCCCTGCCCTGCAAGGAAGCGTTCGACCGCGTCCGAGGCGGGGGGGATTTCCGCGAAATCGGTTTTCAGGGTGAGTTCCATGTCAGGGGAACCGGATGCGGACGAGGGAAAAATCATCGTCGAGCGGGCTCCCGCCGCGAAGCGAGTGGATCCATGCGAGCATCCGGTCGAAGGCATCCGGCTTGGTCCCGTTTCCGCCCATGAACGCGAGGAACTCGTCAAACTCCAGCATCGATCCGTCGAGCTTGCGGATTTCGTAGGTCCCGTCGCAAAGCATGATGAGGCTCGCTCCGGCGGGAATCGCGCAAACGCCGGCTTTGTAATCGGAGGCGGACAGGATGCCCGGGATCATGCCCGGAGCACGGATTTCCTCGACGGAATTCGATCCATCGGCCTGCGGCACGAGCAGGAGCGCCGGCGGATGCCCGCCGCTGCAATGCTGCAACGTGCGGGTGGATTTTTGGTAAACGCCATACCAGAGCGTGAAATACATGTTGTTCTGATCCTCCATCGGAAACGCCGCGTTGAGCGCGGAAAGGACGGCTCCCGGATCGCGCGCATCCGTGGCCGGCAAGGCGCCCGAGCGGATGACATTGATCGCCGAGACCGAGAGCAACGAGGCTCCCACCCCGTGCCCGCAGACGTCGAGCAGGTAGAGGGCAAAATGGTCCTCATCGATCCAGTGGTATCCGAAGGCATCCCCCCCGAGCTCGGTGGAGGGAACATACGACCAATCGATGGCGAACGGTTCGGTGACCGGAGCGGGCAGGATCGAGCGGACGTAATTCGCCGCCTCGGCGAGTTCCGCGCCGAGACGTTGCTGCGTTTCCTCGATCGTCCGCAGGTGCTGTCGCTCGGTGTCGCGGAGCGCCTTTTTTTCGAGGCACGCCCCGATCCTCGCCCGCAGGAGCGTCGGGTTGAACGGCTTCGGCAGATAGTCTTCCGCTCCGGCCTCGATGCAGCGGACGACGCTCTCCATCTCGTCGAGCGCGGAAATCATGATCACCGGGATGTGGCGGATCTCGGCGGATTTTTTCATTTCGCAGAGCGCGGCGAATCCATCCATGACCGGCATCATCACGTCGAGAAGCACGAGATCGCAGGTCTGTTCGGCGAGAAAATCCAAAGCCTCTCGCCCGTGCGCGGCCCCGGTGACCTTGTGTCCCTGCCGGGCCAACTGGCGCTCGAGAAGGGCGCGATTCGAGGCATTGTCGTCCACCATCAGGATGTGGCCGGTGATGCGGGAGGGCGCGCTTTCAACAGGTTCGACAGGAACCGTGGTGCCCTCCGATGGTTTCCCGACAATCGCGGAAACCCCGGCGCCCTCGCCGAGCCGGGTGTTGATCATCTCCAAGAGGGCGTCTGCCGCGGACCGGATTTTCCCCAGATCATCGAGCCCATCAACCCCGCGATCCGCCAGTTCCTCGCCCAAGAGTTCCGAGTATCCGATGATGTGATTGACCGGAGTCCGGAGGTCGTGGCGGAGTTGGGAAAACTCGGACATGATCCTAGAAACCACTAACGGCCACTAAAAACCACTGAAAAATATGGCGGAGCAAAGGCTTGTGCAAATTCCACCATTCATCCGGATTGGGAATATTCAAATGACATGCAACTCGCTGAAGTTTGGTTTGTTTTATCCCGAAAACCGCTTTTCTCCGCGACCTCTGCGACCCTGTGTGAGGAATCGCTGAATTCGGTTTTTCGTGATATTTAGGGGTTCCACCCCCGGGCGTTGGGAAGCGAAATTTTCACGGGGAATTCTTGCCGGCGAGAAGGGTGGCAATTTTTTCGACCAGGCGGTCGAGTTCGATCGGTTTGGTGTCGTAATCATCGCAACCGGCGCCAAGTGCCTGCTCGCGGTCCCCGGCCATGGCATGCGCGGTGAGGGCGATGACCGGGATCTTCGCGGTGGCGGGATCGGCCTTGATGCGGCGCGTGGCTTCCCATCCGTCCAGGACAGGAAGGCTCATGTCCATGAGAATCAAATCCGGAAGATCCGCGGATGCCCGGGCAACCCCCTCGGCGCCGTCAACGGCGAGGAGGATTTCGTGCCCGCGACGGGCCAGCCGGCGGGACAGCATATCGCGGTTCATTTCATTGTCTTCAACGAGGAGGATTCTGGACATGGTCAGTTTTGGGTGCTGCGGGCGATCATCGCCGAAATTTCGCTCAAAAGTTTCTCGCGGTCCACCGCGCCTTTTTGAATGACCTGCCGCACGCTGCCGTGAAGGAGCTCCCTGTCTGCCGGGCCCAGGTCCTTGGCGGTGACCACCACGACGGGGATTTCCGAGAAATCGGGACGTTGGCGCAAGGCCTCGAGAAACGCAAAACCGTCCATGACAGGCATCATCAGGTCGAGGAGGATCAGGGCCGGCGGGTCCTCCGCCACGCTTTCCATGGCCGCGCTCCCGTTCTCCGCCCCGGCGACTTGGTATCCGTCCTTTTCGAGCATTCTGATGAGCAGCTCGCGATTTCCCGGATCATCTTCGACAACGAGCACGCGGGACTTTTTCGAACCGCAGAAACGCGCAAGGATCGCCGCGAGTTGCGCGGGATCGACCGGTTTGGTGAGGAATTCCGAAGCCCCGAGGCTGAACCCGAACTGGCGGTCCTGAAGCATGGTCACCATGATCACCGGAATGTGCGAGAGTTCGGGGTCCGCCTTCAGTTCCGTCAAGACCGACCAGCCGTCCATGCCCGGCATCATCACATCGAGCGTGATGGCCGCCGGCCGCATTTTCCGCGCGAGGTCGAGCCCTTCCTTCCCGGTGAAGGCGGTGAGCACATCGTATCCGTTCCTTTCGAGACTGTGCTTCAGGATCCCGGCCGCATCGTGGTCATCGTCGATGACAAGCACCGCCCGGCGGGATTTTCCGGGCGGTGTTTTGGAGGCCGGCGCGGCCGGTGCGGCCTCCGGCCCAGATACCGTGGCAGGAAGGTCCACCCGAAAAGTTGCGCCCTTTCCGGGGGCGCTCCGCACCGTGATGTCGCCTCCCATGAGCTGGCAAAATTTCCTGCTGATCACGAGCCCGAGACCGGTGCCGCCGTATTTTTTTGTTGTGGAGTCGTCGGCCTGGGTGAACGCCTGGAACAGGCGGCCCAACTGCGCGGGGGTCATGCCGATTCCGGAATCCGTCACTTCAAAACCCACGCGTTCCGGGGTCCGGGAAACCGTGAGTTCGATCGCGCCTTTTTCCGTGAACTTGGCCGCATTGCCCAGGAGGTTGAAGAGCGTCTGGCGGACCTTGGTCAGATCGGCGCGCATCCGCCCGCATTCCGGGGAAACGGAAACCGTGAGCGCGTTGCCGTTCTTTTCAACCAGCGGCTGGATTGTGGAAACCACGTCGCGGATCATCGTGGAAATCTCGAACTCCTCGAGGAAGAGCGTCATCTTCCCCGCCTCGATTTTGGAGAGATCAAGAATGTCGTTGATGAGCGAGAGGAGATGTTTGCCCGCGGAACGGATCTTGTCGAGGTCGGGAGTGAATCCTTCCGCTTTCAAATCCTCCGCCTCCTCGATCAGCATTTCGCTGTAGCCGATGATCGCATTCATGGGGGTCCGCAGCTCATGGCTCATGTTTGCCAAGAAGGCGCTCTTCGTGCGATTGGCCGACTCCGCCGCGTCCCGCGCCGCCATCGCCTCCCGGCGCGCGGATTCCGCGGATTCCAAGGCATCCGAGAGCCTCGACGCGAGCCAGAAGGAAACCAGGAGCACCACGAGGAGGATCACGGTCCCGACACCGTAAACCTGCCGGGTGAATTCCCAGGTGATCCGGTTGACGTCCGGCAGATACAGGGCCGCGATGACCGTGTAGTCCCATGGAGCGAAGTCGGAAACCTTGAGCATCCACCGGCTGCCCGCCGGGTTGGTCTTGTGGGTGCCGGACGCGACGACCTTGGCGGACTCTTCCTCCGTGATCTTGGAGGTGCGAAAGACAATCCGATCCCTGTGGTCGAGCAGGACGAAAAATCCCCGTTCCAAGAGACCGCGATCCTCGATCGCGTCGCGAATCGTATACAACGTTTCCAGCGCATAGCCGGCATAGCTGGCCCCGATGACGGTTCCGGCGCTGTCCTTCAGCGGCTCATAGCTGGTGACGTAGGGTTTTCCGAGAATGTCGGCGACACCCGAAAACGCGCGTCCGTCGCGAAGCGCGGCGATGGCCCTGCCATCGGGATCCAGCAAGGTCCTCATGGCGCGGCTCCCGTCCGCCTCCGGGACATTGGTGCTGACACGGACAAAGTCATCGCCATTCCTGACAAAGAAAGTGGCGGTCCCTCCCATGATCCGGCTCACGTGGTCCACCAGCGCATTGTCGTCGTTCACACGGGAATCGCCGAAAAAGAGGGCCGGATGCCCCTGCGCATCCAACCCGGAAATGCGGGGCGCGCCCTGCCGGGCCGCCAGCATATTCATGACGCGCATCGAGGAGGCCACGAGCTCGGAATAAATCTTGTTCGTCGATTCCAACACGTCGAGGACATGGTCCAGTTTCGCGGCCATCTGGTTCTCTGCTTCCGCGCGGACGTAGTTCGAAAGGCGGCGAAATCCCGCCACCCCGGCAAATCCGACCGCGACCGCGACAATCAAAAACCAGAGCGCAACCTTGAAGCGAAGGGAATGGGTCATCGGGTCACGAGGAGCAATACCCGAATTGCAGGATTAAAGCTGTAACTCACGTTGGAATACTCCGGCTTGAAGACGGGCTTTTTCCCCTGCTCTTCGAAGATACAGCAGTCCTCGCTTGTGATGTAAATACTTGGGCTATAGCCGCCAGAGCCAGCGCAGCGGGGGGCCGTCCGACTCTCGATTCGTGGGAAAATCCAAGCTCTTGCAACCGCCGCTGCCGCTCCGTGGAAAGACGATGATAGTATTTCCGCTTGAAGGCTTCCAATTGTTCAAATCGCTCTTCCTCTTCGTCGGCTTGGGGGTCCCACGGAAAGGCGATCTTCTCCAGCAAGCCCCGCTTCTCGGCAGAGAGGTCTTCTCTGTTTCGGCGCTGACCACTCGCCCATGCGGCAAGCGCAGGGTCTTGCACCTTGGGAATCTGGAAATGTCCATGCGCGCGATGAAATTCCAGCAGCCGGACCTGCCCGGCGGAAAGTTTCTGCCGGATACCGCGCTTCGCGTATTCCTGCTTCCATTCCGGAGTTTCTTGCTCGGCACGCCGCTGATTCAAAGCGGCCTTCTTGGCTTCCTGCCCCGCGAGTGGGTTTCCCTCGGTTTGGGTCCCTGCCGCGACGCGCCGGATTTCGGCATCCGTCTTCTCCGCTGTTCCCCCGGCGGGTGAGACTAATTGGATGCCGATCCCAGCGCTCATTTCCACATGGGCCTGGCTGCCATAGGCCGTGTCGGCGAGCAGTTTCTCCGGCAGCGTCCCCATGAGTTTCTGCTGCTCGAAAACCGGCTCCAATGACGCGATGTCACTCTCCGCCGCGCCCTGGGGCACGCACCGGACAATGATTCCCGGCCCGTCTTCTCCCGTGTCGTAGGCCTGGGAGATTTGCACCTGGTAACCCCTCCATATCCTATCTCCATCGCTTCCGTGGCGGCCAACATTCGTCGAGATCGCTCATTAAGGTGCGGCCAGATTCGACTCATTCGTTGTTTGACATCCCGCATAAGTTTCATGCGGAATTGGGAATATCAGGCTTTCAACAACTTGTACATGTTATTTATTGACACCGCCTAACCACACAATTTGCGGAAGAGCCAGAAAAGGCAGCTTTCGAGTCTTGGCACCTTCGCGGGAGGTCCTCCCCAGCGCATACCGTTGATGTCAGGACAATAGATCTTCTCAGGCGCTGGTTGACAATCGGGTCCGGCGGCCCCAAGTTTGCTTTTTATGCCATTTTCCAAGCTTGGACTGACCAAGCCACTTCTGCAAGGCGTCCAGGCGATGGGTTATGGGGATCCGACACCCATCCAACTCCGGGCGATACCACCGGCCCTCGAGGGAAAAGATGTCATTGCATCCGCCCAGACGGGCACAGGCAAGACAGCCGCCTTCGCGCTGCCGGTTCTCCAAAAACTGGGGTCGCGCGGGCGTTGCCGCTGCCTGATCCTTGAGCCCACACGGGAACTCGCGATGCAGGTTGAAACCGCCATTCGTGATTTTGCGCGGTTTACCGACCTGCGGGTCGGTTCGATTTTCGGGGGGGTGGGATATGGCGCACAGCGCTCCGCGCTCAAAGATGGACTGGACATCGTGGTGGCGACCCCGGGACGGCTCGAGGATCACCTCCAGCAGGGGACCTTGCGCCTGAACGAGATCGGGATCCTCGTACTCGACGAGGTGGACCGGATGCTCGACGTGGGTTTCCTTCCTCCGATGCGGCGGATCATTGCCAAATGCCCGAAAGCCCGGCAGACGCTGTTTTTTTCCGCGACGCTACCTCCGGAGATCGCCGAGCTGGCCGCCTTCGCGCTGCGCGATCCGGCGCGCATCGAGATCGGGGCATCCAGCTCGGTCGTATCGACTGTGAAGCACGGGGTCTATTCCGTGGATCCCTCGAGGAAATTCGACCTGTTGCTCGCCCTGCTCGCAGCCACCGACTACCAGAGCGCGATCATTTTTTCCCGCACCAAGCACGGCGCGGACAAGATCGCGAAGAAGCTCCGGGCGAACAACCATTCCGTCGCGGTGCTCCACGCGAACCGCTCGCAGAACCAGCGCATCGAGGCGCTCCACGGCTTCAAATCCGGAAAATATGAAGTGATGGTCGCCACCGATATCGCCGCGCGAGGGATCGATGTCGCCGGCGTCAGCCATGTGATCAATTACGATGTGCCCCAGCACCCGGAGGATTATGTCCACCGGATCGGCAGGACCGGCCGCGCGCTCCAGACCGGCGACGCCTTCACGCTGGTCACGCACGAGGAAATGAAAAAACTCGCGGCGATCGAGCGCTTCATCGGACAGAAGATCGCGCGGCTCAAACTCGAGGGATTCCAGGTTCCACCGAACAGTGAACCGCCCCGCCCACAGGCTCCGAAAATCGAGCCGCGGATGGATGGCAGGAACCGTTTCGGCCGGCAGAGAAATTTCCGCCGCCGCTGACTTTTGACACCTCCGCAAAAATCCGTGGGAAAAAATATGCAAATTGCGCATATTGCGCTCGTGATCGTCACGGCCACACAACTTGCCACCGATAGCAACGGGGTTATCGACCGCGTGGTGGAACGGCACGAAAAGGCCGACATTCGCCGGCATGGGAAAATCAAAGTCGAGATGCGGCGCAAAGCAGGGGTATCCAAGGCCGAGCTGTTGGAGATTTAGGCATCGGTCAGGTTTCCGCCCGGGAGCAGACCGAGTTAACCGCCGCCATGAAGCAAGCCGGCAAAGTGTTTGGATATGCCGGTGGCCATTGACACCAGCGTCCTGGTCCACGCGGAACGATCGGCGAGTTTGAAGCCCTGCTGCCCGATGACGGCGGACTCTTCTACATTCCCGCCCATGCTGCGGCGGAATTTCTCGTTGGCGCCCACCTCCCGAAGTCCGCACATCTGCGCGAGCGTGCCCGGAGCATCTCCGAGAACAAATTCAAACTGCCGGTGGATTTGTTCGATGAAAAGGACGCCGCGCAAATGGCCCTGCTGATTTCAGAATTGCGCAAATCCGGGCGGCAAATGGAATTCTTTGACGCCGCCATCGCCGCCACGGTCATGGCGCGCGGTGATTCCCTGCTCTGTCTGGACGGGAACTTTGACCGCCTGAAAGAAGAAATAAATCTGTTGAAGCCGTAATTTTCGAGACGACCGCCACCCATTTCAAAGGCCTCAATTAAGCAAAGCTCCCTGAATTCTCGCAACAAACAGACATTCTCTTTCTGGCGATCCGACCAATGCCCTCCCCCAATATACCGATGCCCTGATTTCGCCTCCGAAAACCTCGGTCATCCGCGAAGGGGACATCGAAGACGCCTTCATCGAAAAGCTCAGCAGCCTCAAATACACCGTCCGCTCGGACGGCCGCCTGCTCGTGCTCAAACTCCCGCGCAACGGCTTCCGCTCCCGCCTGCCAAAACGCTCCAAGCCTCGTCCCGCCGAGCCCCGGGCTCAACGTCACTTGCGCCAATCCTTTCCGCCCCTGATCGGTTCCAGAGCCGACGCCAGAAAACAGCCGGTCGCTCCAAACCATAAATGCTAGTGGCATTGGGCGGGACGCCTGTCCTGTTTGCAACTTTCGGAGAGGCGCCTCGGGGCGCCCGCCACAAACATTCTCTATTGCGCGGGGCGCTGTGTCGGAGCAAAATACCGGCATGGGCACCATTCTACTCGGAGTCTTCCTGGCGATCATCGCCTTCGTTGTCATTGCGGGTCTGTTTGCCATCGGCCAATACAACGGGCTTGTGGCTCTGCGGAACCGTTTCAAAAATGCGTTCGCGCAGATCGACGTGCAATTGAAGCGGCGCCACGATCTCATCCCGAATCTGGTCGAGACGGCAAAGGGCTATATCAAGCACGAGCGCGAAACTCTGGAAGCCGTGACCCAGGCGCGCAATCTCGCGCAGGCCGCCGGAGGCCGTGCCGCCGCGAACCCCGGCGACCCGCAGGCGATGAAAGACCTCTCGGGCGCGGAAGCCGGGCTCACCGGGGCGCTCGGACGCCTCCTGGCCGTGGCTGAAGCCTATCCCGACCTCAAGGCCAACCAGAACATGATGCAGCTCACCGAGGAACTGACCTCGACGGAAAACAAGGTCGCTTTCGCGAGGCAGGCCTACAACGACTCGGTCATGACTTACAACACGAAGCGCGAGGTTTTTCCGACGAACATCATCGCGGGCATATTCCAATTCCAGGCGGCGGAACTGTTCCAGATTGACAATCCGGACGAGAAGCAGGCTCCCCAAGTCTCGTTTTCATGATGCGTCCGACGCGATCCGCCTTTGCGGGGCAGGCGGCTGCCGCGCGCGTGGTGCCGGTCTGGACGGAAATCGTCGCGGACGGCGACACGCCGGTTTCCGCCTTCGCGAAGCTGGGCGGCAACGCCCCTTCCTTCCTGCTGGAATCGGCGGAGCAGAACGACCAGGTCGGGCGGTATTCTTTCATCGGTTTCGGCGCGCAGGCCACATTGACCGCCTCGGGAAAATCGGTGACACTTACCGAGGAACGGCTCTCGAAGACCTACGATGCCGATCGGGACCCGCTCGACGAACTCGAACGTTGGATGGAAAGATACCGGGTGGCGCGCCATCCGGATCTGCCGCCGTTCTGCGGAGGCGCGGTCGGTTATCTCGGCTACGATTGTGTGCGGTGGTTTGAGCCGACGATTCCCGAGCCCCCGAAGGACGAGCTGGGAATCCCGGACATGTTCTTCCAGATCACCGGTTCGGTCGTGGTGTTTGACCACAAGCGGCGGAGGATCCAAATCGTTGCGAACGCGTTCCTTGACGGCCGCGGAATCGATGCGGCTTACGACGCGGCCTGCGCCCGGATCGCCGAAATCCTCCAGGCCCTGCGCCGTCCGCTGGCCTTCGATCCGCTCTTTACCGGCACCGCGCCCCGGCAAGCCGGGAGCACCTCGAACACCACGCGGGAGGAATACCATGCGATGGTGGAGCGGGCGCAGGAATACATCCGGGCCGGAGACATTTTCCAGATCGTGCCCTCGCAGCGTTTCGAGACGGCGTTCCCGGGCGATGCGCTCGACCTCTATCGCGCGTTGAGATTTGTGAACCCCTCGCCTTACATGTTCTGCCTGCGGTGCCCCGGCGGATATTCCCTCGTGGGCAGCTCGCCGGAGGTTCATGTGCGGCTCACGGAGTCGCTCGTCGAGATCCGGCCCATCGCCGGCACGCGCCGCCGCGGAGAAAGCCCGGAGGAGGATGACGCCAATGTGGAAGATTTGCTTGCCGATCCCAAGGAACGGGCCGAGCACCTCATGCTCGTGGACCTTGCCCGCAACGATGTCGGGCGCATCGCGGAGTTCGGGTCGGTGAAAGTGGGCGACTTCATGACCGTCGAAAAATACAGCCATGTGATGCATATCGTTTCGCACGTCTCGGGGAAGTTGGCGGGCGGACGGAGTGCCTACGATGTCATGCGGGCGACGTTCCCGGCCGGCACAGTCTCCGGCTCCCCGAAAGTCCGGGCCATGCAGATCATCACCGAACTCGAAAAAAGCAAACGGTGTTCCTATGCGGGGGCGGTCGGCTATTTCGGGTTCGATGGAAACCTCGACTCCTGCATCGCCCTGCGGACGGTGCTGCTCAAAGACGGACGCGCGTATGTTCAATCCGGTGGCGGCGTCGTCGCGGATTCCACGCCCGAGGGCGAATATCAGGAGACCGTCAACAAAGCCATGGCCGGCATGCGCGCGATCGACCGCGCGAGAAAGGACGGGGATGGATGAGAAAAGAGAGGTTGCCAGGACGGCCATTCCCAGGGGGCATGGGCGTCCCGCCCGTGCGCGGCACTGCCCGCCGCTACGGTTTTCAGTCTCCAAACGGGCGGGACGCCCGTTCCCCCTGCCTCTTCCGCTTTTCATTCCACCCGCGAGGAGGGACACATGATTCTCGTCATCGACAACTACGATTCGTTCACCTACAACCTCGTCCAATATTTTGGCGAGCTCGGCGCGGAAGTTCTGGTGAAGAGGAATGATGAGACGACGATTTCCGGGATCGAAGCCCTCGCTCCGGAAAAGATCTGCGTGTCCCCCGGCCCCTGCACGCCGAACGAGGCCGGCATCAGTTGCGATGTCATCGAACACTTCGGCGGGAAAGCCCCCCTCTTGGGCGTCTGCCTCGGCCATCAATGCATCGGCCAGGTTTACGGCGGGGAAGTCGTGCGGGCGGGCCGCCTCATGCACGGGAAAACCTCCCCGATCCACCATCATGGCGAGAATGTCTTTGCGGGACTTCCGAATCCCTTCGAAGCCACGCGGTATCATTCCCTGCTGGTCAAGCGGGACTCTGTTCCGGCGTGCCTCAAGATCACGGCCGAGACGACGGAGGGGGAAATCATGGGCCTCGCCCATCGCGAGCTGCCGGTTTACGGGGTCCAGTTTCATCCGGAATCGATCCTCACCACCGAGGGGAAAAAGCTGCTCCGGAATTTTCTGGATCTCTGATGCCCCGTCGCGAAGCGATCACCGGCGAGCGCAGGCAGGTTGCCGCCGATGTCCGGAAGGCCTATGCCGAACTCGCTGCGCGACCCGTCACGCGCAACTGCGCGCTTCGCGCCGAGTGCTGCCAGTTTCTGCTCACGGGAAAGACCCCTTACCTCACCAAAGGCGAGGCCCTCGTTGGCGCGCAGGCCCTCAAAGCCACCGGCCGGCGGGCTTTGCCTGTCCGCGAGGACGGAGCCTGTCCGCTGCTCGATCCCGTCTCCGCGAAATGCCTTATCTACGATTCCCGGCCATTCGGTTGCCGCACCCACTTCTGTCCGGCCGCCGGGGGGCCTTACCCACGGCGCGACGTGGCCGACCTCATCCACAAGCTGGAGGAAATCGCCCGCCGCCTCGGCGGCTCGGAGGCCCGTCCGCTTGCCGCGGCCATTCAGGAATTTCTGGGATAAGCCCCAATACTGTTCACTTTGCCGCAAAACAGGAGCGCTGGCATCTTGCCCGCGAACGTGGACGATGGCGGGCAGGATGCCCGCGCTCGTGCGCTGCGAAGCTGCGCACTCCTCCGGGGTGGAAGACCCCGGCCACCGGCCACCGTTGGGCTGGTGAGAACTTGAAGTAACTGCGTCGCCGCGAGGCGG
>JBAYWC010000077.1:0-12797 GCA_041674265.1 Terrimicrobiaceae bacterium | reverse complement strand
GCACGCGCTTCCAGTTCCTTGAGAACCACGGCTCCAGGTTCCTGGCTGAGCCTTTTCTCCCGATCTCCAACTTTACTTTTTTTGTTCATCCCACCACGACGCTATCGCCGCAGCGCGTTTTGTTTAGCCTTTTTTACTTCTGCCAAGCTCAGTCCTGCCCGAGTCAGGTAAATGGAAATGCCTCGGGTGAACTTCTTAAAGTGGTTTTTTCAGATTTGACATCCGGCCTGCTTCAATGCTTGATCGGCCTGCCTTTTTATGCTCCCGTGGGACAGCACTGAACTGCAACTGCTTTACTCGATGGTGATGCCATTTTTGGCGAGGGTGAGGCCGGTGGCGCGGGCGTAAGCGGCGATCGCGCGGATGTGGTCGGCCCGCGCGCGGATCTGGTTGATTTCGGCGGTGGCGAGGTCGCGCTGGAATTGGAGGACCTCGAAGGTGGTGGTGGTGCCGCTGGCAAGGCGGGCTTGGGCGGCTTCGAGGGTTTTCTGGGCGAAATCGCGGGCCGCGGTGGTGGCCTCGATGCGTTTGCGGGTGGTGTCGATCTGGCCGGCGGCATTGTCGGCCTCGATAAGGATCGATTGTTCGAGACGTTTGAGTTCGACCAACCCCTTGGCGACTTCGAGCTTGTCGGCTTCGAGCTGACCACGGGCCTCGCGATTCGGGACAGGCAGGCTTCCGACGATGCCGCCGGTCCAGGAATAGTTGTTGGTCGCCTGGCCGGAGACCCGCTGGAAGCTGTCCGCCAGCGAGGTGTCGATGCCATTGACACCGAAGCTCGCGACCAGATCGAGCCTCGGGAGGGCCTGGTTGCGGGAAAAGACGACGTTGATCTGGCGTTTTTGCAGATCGAGGAGGGACTGGCGGTAGTCCGGACGCATCTGAAACGCGAGCGGGAAGTCCTTTTCCCGGTCGGCCCCGACATTCGGAAGATCCGGCAGGGAGGCAATTTCGAGACGTGTCTGGAGGACGCGGAAGACCTCGTCCGTGACGAGTTGCTTGAGGAAATTTTCATTGTCGAGCATGTTGCGCATGGCGACGAGCACGCGTTCCTCGCGGGAGGCGAGATCGGCGCGGGCCTGCATGACATCGAGCGGGGACATGACGCCGATTTCCGCCCGTTTCAGGTTGTCGGCAAGGAGTTGTGCGGCAAGTTCGCGCGAGCGTTCCTCGACGGCGAGATTTTCCCTGGTGACAAAAAGCTCGCAATACGTGTTCACCGTGTCGGTGACCACCTGGATGATGCGTTCGCGCAGCGTCCATTCCGAGATGGCGCGGTCGGCGCGCGCGATCCGGAGCTGCGCGAGGTTCACATCGGTCCCGAAATTTTTCAGCAACGGCTGGGTGATGTTGATTCCCAAAAACGAATTGTAGCGGTCGTTCGAGAGCCGGTTGTCTGCGGTTTTCGTGGTCGAGGCCCCGATGTCATAGGTGAGCCCCCACGGGGTCAGGCCGGCAATGCTCGAATCCACCTCGAGGCCCGAGGTGCGGGCAAAGAGGAGCGGCGTGTCTCCACCCGGGACGGTGGTCGCCGTGTCGATCTCGCTGTTGAGCGTGCGCTGCTCCTGGTTGTTCTCGTCGTATGTCACCGACACCTCGGCGATGGGGTCGAATTTTCCGGAAGCCGAGAGTTGTTTGGCCCGGGCGATTTGCGGGGTGAACCGCTCGGCGCGGATTTGAAAATTCTTGCCGAGAGCCATGCGGATCGCATCCTGAAGATCCAGCGAGAGGACATCCGCCGCGGATGAAGAGAGGAGGAAGGCAAGCAAGAGGGCGGCCATGCAGACCGGCACGGTGGGAATCGGCGGCATCGGAAACCGGTGATGCCGTCCCCGACTGTTCACTTTGCCGCAAGACAGGAGCGCGGGCATCTTGCCCGCGACCGTCACCGATACTGGCGGAACGCCAGCTCCATTCTTAAGTGAACAGCATTTGGCGTCCCGGGTGTTCATGTTTTCGATCACGGGCGGGACGCCCGTGCCCCCTGTCTTCTGCAAAGTGAGCTTCATCGGTTAAAAATCCATCGCAGGCGGAGGCGGAAGCTGGATGGCCGGTTTGTCCAGCGGGGAGTCGAGTGGTTGGAGGCTCTCCGCTTTCCTGACCTCGGGCTCAGCGGCGGGAGCGGCCGGGGCGGGCTCGGCGGCATTCTGCGCGGGGGCGGTCTGGCCGGCGTCGTTTTTCCCGGCGGTCACGGGGATGGCTTTGGCGACGGGGATCGAACCATCGTCGAGCATTTCCATGCCGGGCCGGATGGATTGGTAAACGTCGTTGAATCCCAGGAGCGTGGGCGCCATGACGGCGATCGGGCGGATCGTCGCGGAGTCGACAGCCGCCGCCGCGCGCGGCCACTCGGCTTCTTCGTATTGCTTCGCGTAGTTTCTCACCCCGCCGCCGTGAATGTCGCAGCGGATCCGCGGGACCTGCTTCTCCGTGGCATACTCGGTGTAGGCAAGCGGACGGGAACCCGATACCCCGCCCGGGGTGTCCGTGAAATCGAGTTTGCACCGCGGCGTGGCGAGGAGCCCGGATGTCCGGCAGATCTCGACTTCCCGGAGATCGGAGGGTTTCGTGAACGGCTGCGGAGGAAAATCTGTCGAGGCGACATTCATGATTTTCGTCCAGATCGGAAGGGCGAGGTCCTTGCCGAATGCGCCGCGGTAGATTTTCGTCGGCTTGTCAAAGCCGACCCACACTCCGCAGGTCACGGCACTCGTGTAGCCGAAAAAATAGGTGTCCATGAAATTGTAGGACGCGCCGGATTTTCCGGCCACCGGGAACGGGCCGAGTCCGAATTCCGCCGTCGCCGCCACCCCCGCGCCCCGCTTCATGATCTCCTCCAATCCCGCATGGGCCTGGAATGCCGCCGCCGGGGAAATCGCTTTCACCATCGAGCGGGGAGCCTCATAAATTATGCTGCCATCGGCATCGAGAATCCGCCTGATGATTTGGACCCCGCCCGGACGCCGGCCTCCGTTCGGGAAGATCGTATAGGCCAGCGTCATCTCATCGAGGGTGAGTTCGCTGCTTCCCAGGAAGCTGTTGGAATAGTCGCGCAGCGGCGAGGCGATGCCCGCCGCGGCCGTGGTTTTTTTCAGGGCCTCAAGGCCGGTCTTCATCCCCAGCCGGACGGTGGCCGCATTTTTCCCCTTCACGAGAGCGTCCCGGGTGGTCATCGGGCCCTCATATTCGTTGTCGGCCTTCTCGACACCCCACTCGCCGAGGATTCCCGTCTCGCCACCGACCATCACATACCGGTTGTCGATGCAGGCGTCCTGGACGATTTCCCCGGGGAAAGTGCCGGTCTCGTAGGCGGTGGCGAAGACCAGAGGCGTGAACGCGGTTCCCAGCGGACGGGCGCCCTGGAAGACGCGATTGTATTCGCTGTGCTTGAAATCCCGCCCGCCGACCATCGCCAGAACTCCGCCCGTCGCATTGTCCAGAGCCAGGACGGCTCCCTGGATGTATTTTGGCTCGGGCATTTTGACCGCCATGTTTCCCCTGTTGATCGCGTCCTCGATGTTTTTTGTCGATTCGCGGTACTGGGCGAATGTCGGATGGGTGTAGCCGGGAGCCGCCTCGATCTGTGAGAGAAAGTCTCTGGTGGTCCGCTCGGCGGCGCGCTGCATGTCCGAGTCGAGCGTGGTCTCGATCCGGTAGCCGCCATTCATGGCGCGGTCGAACCCCAGTGCCTTGATCGCCTGCTGGCGGATCATGTCCACCGCATAGGAAACCTTGAACGGGTTTGTGCGCTTGACCGCATACAGCTTCAGGTCCATTTGCTCCTTCAATTGTTCCCTGGTGATGAATCCCATCTCCCGCATCCGCTTCAGCACGAAGTTTCTGACATCGGTGGCCCCCTCGATGTTGTTCCAGGGAGAGAGGGCCTGCGGGCTCTTGAGCAGTCCCGCCAACATGGCGCATTGGCCGATGCTGAGATCCTTGGCGGGCCGCCCGAAATACCCCCGTGCCGCGGCCTCGGCCCCGTAGAACCCGCTCCCGAAGTAAACCCGGTTCAGGTAGAGTTCCATGATCCGGTCCTTCGAAAAACTCTTCTCGATCCGCCAGGAGAGGAACATCTCCACCATCTTCCGCTCGTAGGTCCGCTCCCGCAGGTCGAAAGAATTCCGCGCCAGCTGCTGGGTCACGGTGCTGGCGCCCTGGGAAATTTTTCCCCGGCGGTAATTCGCGACCGCGGCCCGGAGGATGCCGGTGTAATCCACCCCATCGTGTTCGTAGAATTTGTTGTCCTCCGCAGCAATGACCGCCTTCGTGAGCATGGGGGAGATCCGATCGTAGGGAACCGGCTGGCGGTTCTGGATGAAGAGTTTCCCGAATTCCCGGCCATTGCGGTCGTAGAGGACCGAGGCCGCCTCCATGCTACCGACCTTCGCGAGATCGAATTCCTCCGCGCGCTTCTCGAAGCGGTAGGACAGGATCCCGAAGGCAACCCACGCGGCAAATGCCCCAAGACAAAGCACGCCCAGCGGAAGCCAAAGCCGCTTGCGTTTGTAGAATGGTTTGCCCGGTTGGCGCTTCCTTTTCTCCCAACTGTAATATCTCTTGCTGATGGGGAGATATTTTCCACGCCAGCGCCCCGCACGCAATTGGTAAAACATGAAAATCTGACTTTCTCCGGTCTTTTCAGCACCCGGTCCATCTGATAGCTGTGACCCCCCAGAAGCTTTTTCCCCTGAATTGACATGCCTTTCCCCGCCCTCCAGAACCGCACTTTCCGAATATTGATGATGGGAGTTGCCATCTTGGGCGCACTGGCCGCCATCGGCGGATCGGCGTCCCTTTCCTACCGGCAGACCCGCCTGTCGGCCTCCGAGTCGATGGCGGAAAAAACCGGCCTGTGGGCCGATGCGATCGGGCGGCTCGTCAACGGAGCGCGTTCCAAATTGCAACTCCTCGACCAGACAACCCGGGGAGAGGTTTCCAACCAGACGGCTGCCGCGCTGAGGCGGCTCGTTCTGGAAAGCACGATCTTCCGCGAGGTGTGGATGGTGAAAGACGGGCAACTCGTTTGCTCGGATATCGGGGTCCTCGAGGTTCCCTCTTCCATGGACCCGGACCTGTGCCAGCTCGGCCCGGTCGGGGAGGTCCGGCTCCTGCCGCGGCCCAGTCATGGCGACCGCGCCGACGCGATCATCATCAACTACAATCCTGGAAAAGACTATTTTTTCGGGCTTTCGATCCCGACGCAAACCATCGGTGAGTTGATGCGCTACGGGGACAGCAAGGGCGACCACGCGGTCTTTTTCATGCGGCAGGACGGGGTTGTCCTGGATCGGTCCGTCAATGCCGTGCTCGTTGCCGCGCCGCCCGTCAAGGCCCCGGCCCCCGGTCTCTCCGAGACCGGGGGCGATCTCGTTTATTCGCAGATCGTTCCCGGATACAACTATGTGGTGGCCGCCGTTTTTCCCAAGGGAGCCCTCTGGTCGCTCTGGGGCCGAAGCCTTCCCCTCTACGGCGGGTTGGCGCTCGTCCTTGCGTTTTGCTTCTTCCTGGCCGCCCGGATGGCGAATGCCCAGACGCTTTCCCTGGAATCCGAGCTCCGGGAAGCGGCGCGCCTCCGGCAAATCATCGCCCACTACCAGCCGATCCTGAATCTTCAGACCGGAAAATGCGTGGGGCTGGAGGTGCTCATGCGCTGGCAACACCCCAAGCGGGGACTGGTGCCCCCGCTGGCCTTCATCCCGGAGGCCGAGCGCACGGGCGTGATCACCGAGCTGACCGAGTGCATGATGGGCCGCGCCCTGGAGGAACTGGTGCCGGTGTTCAAGGCCTTTCCCCACCTGCACGCCGCCATCAACATCCCTGTCCAGACACTGACAAACCCGACATTCCCCGCGCACGTCGACCGCCTCATCAAGGGACGGTTCAGCTACAAAAACATTTCCTTCGAGCTGACGGAGAGCACGTCGTTGACCGACAGCGCGCTTGGGCAGCTCCGTGTGATGAGGGATCTTGGCATCCGCCTGGCGGTGGATGACTTTGGGACCGGCTATTCCAACCTCCGCTATCTTTCCCTGTTTCCATTCGATTTTCTCAAGATCGACAAGGCTTTTGTGGATGGCATCACGAATGAATCGAAGAGTTCCGGACTGGTTGACCAGATCGTCTCCATCGGCCGGGTCTGCGGACCCGAACTGATCGCGGAGGGGATCGAGCACCCCTCGCAGGTCGAATATTTGTGCAATCTCGGCGTGGAATTCGGCCAGGGGTTTCTTTTTGCCGCGCCGGTGCCGATCCATGAACTGACCGAATGGATCACGCGGAATGCCGAAGGGGAGAAGTGTTTGCTATAGAGTTTTCAGTGTTCAGATTTCAGCACAGAGGTCGCGGCGACGTCGGGAAGTTTGCTTGTCCTGAACACTGAACACTGAACACTGAACACTGAAAACTTCCCGCCCCTTGATCCCCGCCGGATTTCCCTGCATCTTCCGCGGATGACCCATGGAATTTGTTATCTGGTCGGGGCCGGCCCCGGTGACCCGCTGCTCCTGACGCTCAAAGGCCGCCAATGCCTCGGGCTCGCGGATGTGGTGGTCTATGATTACCTGAGCAATCCGGTTTTATTGGAATACGCGAAGGAAGGCGCGGAGATCCTCTTCGCAGGCAAGAAAGCGGGGAAACACACGCTTTCGCAGCCGGATATCAATGCCCTTCTCGTGGAGAAGACAAAGTCGGGGAAGGTCGTGGTGAGACTCAAGGGCGGGGATCCTTTTTTGTTCGGGCGGGGAGGCGAGGAAGCCGCTGCCCTGGCGGATGCCGGTTGTGCATTCGAGGTGGTTCCCGGAGTGACTTCTGCGATCGCCGGACTTGCTTACGCGGGCATCCCGGTCACCCACCGCGACCACAATACCGTGCTCACGATCTTTACCGGGCATGAAGATCCCTCGAAGCCGGGAGCTTCCGTGGATTACTCCGCGATTGCCCGTGCGCCGGGAACCAAAGTGATGCTCATGGGGATCGAGCGACTGGGGGCGATTGCCGCGCGGTTCATGGAAGAGGGCATGGACAAGGAAGTGCCGGTGGCCCTGGTCCGGTGGGCGACAACCGGCCGACAGCAGACACTCACCGGACAGCTTCAGGACATTGCGGCGAAAGCGGTGGCGGTGTCCTTCCAATCTCCGGCCGTTGCCGTCTTCGGCGATGTTGTGAATCTCAGAGCCAAGCTGAACTGGTTCGAGGCCCTCCCGCTTTTCGGAAAACGCATCGCCGTCACACGCGCCCCGCAACAGGCCGGAGAGATGGTCTCCCGCCTGCGGGCGCTCGGGGCGGAAGCGTTTGAAATGCCGATGATCCGGCTCGAACCCGCGCCGGACAAGCGGGAATTCTACGAGGCCGTCGCCTACAGCCATGCCTACGACTGGATCGTTTTCACCAGCACGAACGGGGTCGATGCCTTTTTCAAAGCCTTTTTTGAGATCTATCACGATGCCCGCGACCTGGGAGCCGCGCGGATTGCGGCAGTCGGTCCCGAGACCGCGGCGAGGGTCCGTTCGTTCCATCTCCAAGTGGATGTGCAGCCGGAAAAATATGTGGCCGAAGAGATCGTCAAGGCTCTCCAAAAAGAAACCAGTGTCGAAAACCTGAAGATCCTCCTGCCAAGGGCGGAGGGTGCCCGCGAACTGCTCGCCGACAAACTCACCCGCCTGGGGGCGATCGTCGATGATGTTTCCGCCTACCGCACCGTGCCCGAGACAGAGGACGTTTCCGGAGGAATCCGCAGGTATCGCGAGGAGGGCGCGGACCTTGTCACTTTCACCAGTTCCTCGACCGCGGAAAACTTCCATGCGTTGAACTTCCCGTCCCCGCCCGGGCTCTGCCGCGCCAGCATCGGTCCGGTCACCTCACGCACGATGCAAAAGCTCGGGATGACCGTGGATATCGAGGCCAAGGTTCATGACATCCCGGGTCTGGTTGACGCCATTGTGAAATTTTATACGAAGCGGGACGGGTCACATCCGGTGCATGATATGTTCAGGGTGCTCGAATAGGGGTTGCCAGCCCGATGAAAAAAGCCTCCAAGCGCGGCAAGAATAAAGCGGCCCCCGGCTTTCGCGCCACTCTGCTTTTCTGGTATCAGGAAGACGGCAACCATAGCACCAACGATGCCAACAAATTTGCAACAGGCGTCACGACAATGTTGATTTCGCCACATGGCTCCACCCTTCGGGCTGCGGCTACAGTCAGCCTCGTCTCAAATGCGTTGCATTTGTCTTGAACGCGACCCGGCACAATGACGGAGTGTTGTTCTTATCTCCCGACGAGTCAATGGCTGGGCCCTCCAAGCATCCGCCAATCGTTCCCGCCAACCTGCGGAAGCCGGAGCGGATTCTTTCACCGAGGCGATCCTTATGAAAACGAGTGAGACCCGCGACTTGTGCGTGCTATGTCCCGGCGAGGCTATGGAGCGTGACGAGCGGCGTCAATGTCCGCGTTCGATCTTGCGCGTGACGACATCGAAAGCGCGGAGCATGGCGGAATGCTTGTCCGGGAAGAAGAGCTTTCCAGCCTCCCCGTCGATGCGCAGCGTAAATTTCCCATTGCGGCACCTGATGACGACAATGTGATGATCCTGATATTCGATCCAGAAATTGCCCTTGGCGGAAGTCTTCCAACTCTTGAGCCGCAGGAAATTGGCCCGGCGCTGGGCGAGGTTGCGCAGGCGGCGTTCGGCGGAATCCGCTTCGGGGTCGCCCGAAAGGTCGTTGGCACAGATGCGCCCGACGGCAATGACATCCTTCCAATGGGGATGGGAGAGGTAATGAACAAAGCGGATTTGTTCCTTTCCGCAAAACTGGCAAACGTCATAGCCGCCGAAGGAACGCCCCTCGTCATCGTGGAGGTCGATGGCACGCTGCCACTGCCAGCCCGTCTTCGGACAGCCGGTGTGCTTTTAAGGAACCTTTCCATATTGCAAGGCAAAAGGATTGCAAAGAAAAGGACTTTGGAAAAGCGGGCGATAACAAGAAGCCGCCGTTTGTATGACCATTGCCCGGCAACTCCCCGCTCCCGCCTTTGACAGGGCCGCAACGCAAGCACTTGCCAGTTTGTGTTTTTCCCTGCTGCTGCTGGCATTTCTCATTCCACATTCCCCATTTCGAATTTCGTATTTTCCAGACCACGACAACGAGACGGTCACGCAGAATGTTTATGACCTCCTCGGCAGGGTGGAAAGGCAGTTCCTGCACGGGGACACGAACAAGACGTTCCGCCTTTTCTACACCGGCCGCGACAACTTCGAGGTGAACCCGCAGGGCGCGGCCACGCACTATTTTTATGACGAGCGCGGCAGGGCGGTCGGCAGCCGGGACCCGGAGGGCAACCTGACTTCCCTGACCTACGACGGACAGGACCGCGTGACCTCGCGCACGTCCGGCGCGGGCGAGACGACCGTCTATCACTTCGACAATGCCAGCAACCTCACGCAGATCGACCATCCGCGCGGGGGCGGCAGCACCCACATGGCATTCGACAGCCTCAACCGGCTGGATCTCGTCACCGACCCGAACGGCGTCCAGACCGATTACGTGTATTTCGGAAGCGGCAACGACGCGGGCAAGGACCGCCCGCAGTATGTCAGGGCGGCCTACGGGACCGCCGACGAGTCGGTCACAACCTATGCCTATGTCCCGAGCGGGCTGGCGGCAGGACGCGTGTCCTCGATCACGGACGGCGATGGGCTGGTCACCTCGAAAACCTATGACGGCAACGGGCACCCGAACATCACCACATTGCCGGGCGGGTTCACGGTGGACGAGGATTACAGCGTGCGCGGCAACCTCGATGCCGTCACCGACGCGAATAGTAAACGCACGACATTCTCCTACAACCAGCGGCGGCAGAGAACCGGAGAAGTTGCCGATACGACCGGCGTCGCGGCGGCATCGAACACGACCTTCGACAACCAGGCCCGCGTGGCCACGGTCACCCCGCCCGCCGACAACGGCGGACAGCGTCCGCAGGAAGCCGTGACCTACTCGCCCACCGACAAGGTGCGGCTCGAAAAGCTCAACGGCACGACCGTCGCCGACACCGCGTATGACACCCGCGACTGGGCGGCCACCGCAAAGGACGCAGCCAACCGCACGACGACGTTCGTGCGCAAGAACAACGGCGACCTTAAGGAAGCCCAGCGCCCAGGTGCCCGCACGACGAAGTTCTTTTACGACGGAGATAACCGGCTGACGTCATCCTCGAATCCCGGTTCAAATTCCGGCACGCGCAACGAGGCGTTCGCCTACGGCACGACACCGGGCGGGCTTCCGCGCACGGTCAAGACCGAGGCGGACGGGCGCACCGTCACCAGCGATTTCGACCAGCAGGGACGGCTGAGGTTCGCAAAGGACCGCAAGGGCGCAACCTTCGAGTTCCGCTTCGACGCGCTCGGACGCCGCACCCACGTCATCACCCCGCAGGGAAATGCGACCATCACCGCCTACACGGACAACGGGCGCGTGTCATCCGTCACCGAACCCAGCGGAGACACGGCCACGTTCAATTATCATGCGACGACCGGGCGTCTTTCGAGCGCGGTCTATTCCGGCGCGGGCGGCGGGACGGTCAATTACACGTCCTATGATGGGAACGCCAACCTCCTCGCGCTGAATGAAAATGGGGCGAACGGGATCACGCGGACATATGATGGCCTGAACCGCGTGACCAGTTACACGTTCGGAGGGAACACCATCGGCTACCGGTATTATCCGAGCGGAAAACTCGCGAAGCTCGTTTACCCCGGCGGCACGGACACCGGCGTCGGCCATGTCGAATATACCTATAATGCGGACGGGAGGCTCTATCAGGTCATCGACAAGCTCGACAGCACGGGCAGCCCGCGCACGACGACCTACTCATGGTTCACGGACGGTCGGCTGCAAAGCATCTCGCGCCCGAATGGGACAACGAGGACGATTTCTTATGATTCGGCGGGCAGGCCAAACGGGATTGCCGAGAGTGCCGGGTTGAATTGGACAATCGGGTATTGGTCCAGCGACGACATCAGGACGCTCGATGTGACTCCCACGATTCCCGCCAACCAACTCTCCGACGTGGCAAGCGCCACGATGACGTTCGACAGCGCGAACCAGCTCGCCACGTTCAACGGGCAGGGAGTCACCCACGACCTCGACGGCAACATGACGGCGGGCCCCACGCCGGCAGGAGGCACGTCCGTGTATTCCTACGACTCGCGCAACCGGCTCACCGGCATGGGCGTGACCGCCTACACGTATAACGCGGAAAACAACCGCGTCGGCATCACGAGTCCCACCGAAACAACCACGCTTGTGGTCGATCCCGAAGGCGCGTTGCCAAAAGTTCTCTCGCGCACGAAAAATGGCGTGACGACCCGCTACGTCTATGGGGCAGGTCTGCAATACGAGGTGAGCAGCGCGGGCGTCGCCACGTATTACCATTACGATCAGACCGGCAACACGGCGGCCCTGAGCAACCAGGCTGGAACGATCATCGAGCGCGTCGCCTACTCGCCCTACGGAACTATTCGTTACCGGCAAAGCAACTTCGACACACCGTTCCTCTACGGTGGGTTCTTCGCCGTGATGACCGATGCAAACGGCCTCATCAACATGCGGGCTCGTTACTACAATCCGGCCACGATGCGGTTTGTGAATTCGGACCCCGCGAGGGACGGCCTCAACTGGTATGCCTACGCCTCGAACCCGATTTCCTTTGCGGACCCGAGCGGGTTTGGCTCCATGAATACCCTGAACGCCATCCAGACCGGACTCGCGGTTCTCGGGTTCGTGCCGGGAATCGGCGCGGTGGCGGATATTGTCAACGCCGGGATTTCCGCGGCGAGGGGCAACTACGGGGAAGCGGCCTTGAGCTTCGCGGCGGCAGTTCCCGGTATTGGCGATACGTTCGCGGCGGGGAAAATTGCGACCGTCGCCATCGGGGCCACGGTGGCGGCGAGGTCTGTCCGGGCGGTCAGCAGACCAGTAGTGACTGCGGTGAGGGTGGAAAGAGCGGTGGTGAAGACATCACTACCATCGAAACTCTACCATTATACAAGTGCCAATCCGGCTAAAATAGCTACCTCTGGCCTTCTTCCTGGTGCATCGAAAAAGGTATTTACGACTCCTGTTGGCAATCTGAAACCATTGCAGGCACAGATTGATCTTGCCCTTCCGCCTAATCGGGGGCTTCCTCAGCACCTTATCGAAATCGATGTTCGGACGTTAGAAAAAATGGGAATAGAAATTCCTGAATCTGGGCAAGTCAGCCGAATGTTCAACATGCCGGGTGGTGGCAGAGAAGTTGTCTTTCCACACGCATTACCCCTCGAAGCAATCAAAGTAATTAGATGATCTTTATGAAGAAAGAGGAAATCATCGCGATATTTGAAACAGATTTCAGTAACCCAGGATCTGTCAAATCCGGGGAATATCTTGAAGATCATGTTTTGACGCATGCGCAGGAAATCGTTAAAGCAAACCGGGGGGCATTGATCGAGATATTAGCTGATTGGCTTGCAATGCGGACAGAGCCTCAAACCATGTTAGCCGTAAAAATTGCCGGCGTCTTGTGTGTTCGCGAACTTCGCAATGCTCTGTTAAAGTTGCGTGATGATGTCGCAGTCGGGCGGGCGTTCTTACCTTTCTATACGAAAAGAATCGACGCCGCACTGAGGGATATGAACCCACGAGCCAACCAATAGCATTGGCGATGCCAACCTATTTCGGAAAACGAAGTTCAGTAAAGCTTCTCGGCTACGAACAGCTCGTTTTTGGCGGCGGACTTTCGCCGCTCCCTGCCTCCCGGCG
>JBAYWC010000076.1:0-13003 GCA_041674265.1 Terrimicrobiaceae bacterium | reverse complement strand
CACAAGACGCTTACGGATTCACAATGCGTTTTTTCAAGCGATATTGATCGTGATTGCCAGAAGGCGTATGCAGGGAATTTCGGAGAGACGCCCCACGGTGACATAACCCAAATTGCGGCATCAGAGATTCCCGACCATGATGTTTTGCTGGCAGGATTCCCCTGCCAGCCGTTCAGCATCATCGGACAGGACGCATTTTTCTTCTGCCAACGTCCCTCGTCAGGTATCGCTGGCTGGCGGGGCGGATGGATCGCAGACAACGGGAGCGAAGGCATAGTGCCGTCGCTCGAAGCCGGATTGCCCATATTTGAGTTCCACGGCGGCGAGCTTGCGCCGGAGGACTGGCACGAGGAAGTTGCCGTTGCCACACGCGGGTTCAAGAAAGCGCGAGTCAATCCGCCCGGTCTCGCCCTTCACGAGGTCGAGCATGGCCTCGACCATCCATGACGGGGTGAAGACCTCCCCGTGGTCGGCAACACGTTGTTTGGATTTCACCAGGCTCATGTAAGAGTCAGGGTTTGGGGAAGTATTTGACCCCCGGCAGATGCTCAAAATGCGCGTCCTGGGTCCAGAGTTCCGCGCCTTTGTTTTGGGCGGTGGCGTAGATGATGGCATCGGCCAGGGAGAGTTTGTGAGCACGCGCCACTTTGGATGCCTCCACGGCGAGCGTCCCATCCAAGTCAACTACCTGGGCCGCTTTCATGATGGAGATTGATCTATCGGCGGCGGATTCCGATTCCTTCAAAAGGATGAGCCGATGCACCTCAAACAAGGAGATGCCCGGCACCCAGACCTCGTCCAATCGCCGCAACGCGGGCTCAAACATTCCGGCCCGTGACGTGCCTTGCAGAAATTCCACCCACCCGGAACTGTCCACGACAATCATGGCAATTCCCGGTCGGTTTCGTCGCGAACTTCGCTTTCATCCCATTGCATCCCCTTGAGCAATCCCCGGATCTCCTCGAGGGTGGGTTCCTTGGCCAGGCGCAGGCTGTCGCCCTCCTGTGTGATTTGCAGCCGGGTTCCCGGCACAATATGCAGTTTCTCCCGCGCTTCCTTGGGAATGACGATTTGGTATTTCGAGGAAACGGTAGCGGCGGTCACATGAAGATAGTAAAGCGATTTTTGATCGATGTCAAATCGCTTTACGTATCCAATTTTGACTTACAGCAGTCAATTTAATGGTGGCGGCACGCCTGGTGGGAAAGGCGGTCTCTATTTAGGAGCCGCCGTTTTCCCGGCACTGTAGCGTTGATGAGGCAGCGGTAGTTGGGAACGTGGTTGGAGAGGAGCGCGCCAAGCCCCTCGACGTCGTTGCGCCAGTCGCGATGCAACTCGCAGGCAACGCCGAACCACGTCATCAACTGCGCGCCCGCTGCGGACATCCGGGACCAGGCCGCATCACGGGTGGTCTTGTTGAACGTGCCGGAAGCGTCGGTCACGACGAAGACCTCGTAGCCCGCCTCGATGGCAGACAGCCGTGGAGAACTTCCTCGATGCGGCGCGGAAGCTAAAGTGAGCGGGCTCATTCGCCCGGCGTCGCGATCGAACCATAAACAGATGGTGTTCTTTGCTGGATGGGTCATGAGAGGGTATCGGGTTGGGTTGTTGTGGGTTCATAAAATTCGAGGTCTCACACAAAGGCACAAAGGATGAGTGGGGTGTTTTCGAGTGCATTTCCTATTCATAAACTTTGTGCCTTTGTGTGAGATAAAAAAGTCAGCCTACCGCATCGAGTGCAGGCCGATCATGTTACCCTCGGTATCATAGACCAGGGAGATGAAGCCGTATTCGCCAATGGCAAATTTGTCCTGTTGGATGCGGCCACCGTTCGCCACGGCGCGAGCGGTTTCCACCGCGCAATCGGCACAGGAGAAGTAGATGATGGTGCCGCCACTGCCGGAGTCTTTGCCGGGCATTTTGACGAGCGCACCGGAGGCACCGGGAAGGTCCATTCCCATCGGGAACGCCCAGAGTCCAATGGGCATGCCAGCGGGACTTTCCAGCGGTTGCAGCGTCACTTGCAGGGTGTTTTGGTAGAAGTTTTTGGCCCGCTCCATGTCCTGGACATAGAGTTCGAACCAGCCGACGGGATTGCGATTGGCGTTCATGGTGTGTGGTGGTGTTTTTTTGGTGTTCAAGGATACGACGAACGGGCAAGGGTGAGGAGGACAATTTTTTTCCGCACCGTGCGGAGCTTGTGCAATTTGGCAGACATGGTCATCTCCGAATTCATCCCCGCCGCGTCGCGGAGGTGGCTCACGGATAACATGGCCGCAGCATTGACGGCATTCCGATGTGCTGTCAGTTTGTTGGCATGACGCGAACGCAAATCCAACTGCCCGACGACACCTTCGCCCGCGCCAAAAGGCTGTGCGAAGCCCGCGAAATCTCCCTTGCCGAACTCGCCCGGCGCGGCATCGAATACATCCTCAGCGTTTATACTCCCGAACCGGACGCGACGCAGGAATGGCGCCCGCCGACACCGCGTAAATTGGGCTGGAGGGGACTCGGTGATGCGGAAATCAAAGCCGAGGCGCAATTGACCAACACTGAAATCCGACTCACGCGCCGCACTAAAAACTAGGAGTCATGCTCTCCATTGACACCAATATCCTGCTCCACGGTTTCAACGAGGATTCGCCGCGAAATGAAGCTGCCAGGGCCTGGCTGGAATCCATCGCCCGCGACGAAGACGTGGCCATCTCCGAGTTCATCCTCGCCGAGTTCTACGGCTTGCTGCGCAACTCCGCCGTGCTCAAGCACCCGCTCCCCGCCGACGAGGCCGTCGAAGTCATCCAGACCTACCGCAGGCATCCGCGCTGGCGGCTCATCGGCTTCCCCACCGAAAGCCGCCCTCTCCACGACACCCTCTGGAAACGCGCCCGCGCCAAAGACTTCGCCTTCCGAAAACTCTACGACACCCGCTCCGTTCTGACCCTGACCGCGCAAGGCGTGACGGAGTTCGCGACAGTGAACGTGAAGGACTTCGAGGGGCTGGGGTTTCGGAAAGTGTGGAATCCTATCACGCAGTGACAAACGCCATGAAAAAACTAAAAACCGCCACCGTTGAAGTCCGAGGAACGGTCGTATCCATCCTCACTGGCAAGGAGGGCGATTACATATCCCTCACCGACATGCTCCGAGCGAAGGACGGCGAGTTCTTCATCTCCGACTGGCTGCGCAACCGGAACACTGCGGAATTTCTCGGCATCTGGGAGTCTGTGTTCAACCCGGATTTTAATTACGGCGAATTCGCCATAATTAGAAGCCAAGCCGGCCTGAACAGCTACAAGATGAGCGTCAAGGAATGGGCGGAAAAGACCAACGCCATCGGCATCAAAGCCGCCCACTGCCTGGAAACCAAACCAAACATTTTTTAACGCCTGGCATTTCAAACATCTATGACCTCCAACCCACAACCTCCCTATTTGAACCACGCCATCGCCGCCGGCCTCGTAAAATTCTCCGGCGAAGGCAAAGCCGAGCGCATCCACTACGTCGCCGCCGACCATTCCGAGCGATGGAGCGACCCGGAGGAGAAAGTTCGCGCCGAGTTTTGGGCCGAGCTGATCTTCAAATACGGATACAAGCCCGAGCGCATCGGCATCGAGGTGAAGGTCGAGCGCCGCACGCCCGACGACCGCGCCGATCTCGTCATCTACGCCGACGACGCGCAGAAAGACCGCTACTTCGTCTTCGAGTGCAAACGCGCCGACATTTCGGATGCGGAGTTTGCCCAGTCCATCGAGCAAGCCTGCGGCAACCGCGCCAGTCTCGGCGCGAAATTCGCCGGTGCCATCGCGGGCATGACGCGCCGACTGCTGCGCTTCGACGACGCGAAGAAATACCCGAGCGGCGAGCGCGACCGCAACGTCATCGCCGACATCCCCGTCCGCTACGGCAAGCCGCCCGCGTGGCGTTTCTACAAAGGCGGCTTTCGCATGGAAAAAGGCGGGCGCGTCGCCGCCTCCGACCTTCCCGCCGTCCCGCGCGAGGAACTCCGCTCCGCCATCCGCAAATGCCATCAGACGCTGTGGGAAGGCGGACGCCGCAGCCCCATCGCCGCCTTTGGCGAGTTCTGCAAAATTGTTTTCGTCAAACACCGCGACGAAAAAGACCTCACCCGCGCCGACGGCGAACCCTACGCCTTCCAGCGTGGCGACGAAACCGCCGACGAACTTGCCGCCCGCATCCACAAGCTCTATGACGCGGAGAAGAACAATGAGCCGGACGTCTTCACCGACAAGATCAATATCGAGCCGGCCATTCTCGCCAACTGCGTGGACCACCTCGAAGGCATCTCGCTCGACCGCACGGAACTCGACACCAAGGGCGTCGCCTTCGAGGAATTCATGGGCGGCTTTTTCAAGGGCGACTTCGGCCAATACTTCACCCCGCGCGAACTCATCGCCTTCGCCGTCGAAGTCCTCGACCCCAAGCAAGGCTACCTCGTCCTCGATCCCGCGTGCGGCTCCGGCGGCTTCCTGCTCTACGCTCTCGATCACGTCCGGCGCGAGGCCGACAAAAAGAAAACCAAGGGCAGCATCGAGCACTTCAAATACTGGCACGACTTCGCGGAGAAGCGGCTCTTCGGCATCGAGATCAACGAGGAACTGGCCCGCGTCGCGAAGATGAACATGATCATCCACGACGACGGCCACACGAACATCGTCGGCCACGACGCGCTCGATATGTTCGTCGCCCCAAAGCCCAAGAAGGACGAGGAGGGCCGCCTCATCGCCCCGCCTCCACGCACCTACCTCGGCGACCGCAACGACGGCATGAAGCCCGGCAAGTTCGACCTCGTTCTCACCAATCCCCCGTTCGGCTCCGTGGTGAAGCGCACCGAAAAAGCCGAGGGCTACCTGGAGCAGTTCGATCTGCGGAACTACCTCGGCAAAAGCGCCACCGGCACCGAACCGGACGAATCCGCGAAAGGCGAGCGCGACGCCAAACGCGGCGCGAAGGCCGTGAAAGACCGCGCCAGCATCAAGACCGAAATCCTCTTCCTCGAGCGCGTCCATTCCTTCCTCCGCCCCGGCACCGGCCGCGCCGCCATCGTCCTGCCCGACGGCATCCTCACCAACTCCTCCCTGCAAGGCGTGCGCGACTGGCTGCTCGCGCGCTTCCAGCTCCTCGCCGTCGTCTCCCTCCCGCAGTTTGCCTTTGCCCACTACGACGCCGGGGTGAAGGCCAGCCTCGTCTTCCTCCGCCGCTTGAAGGACGGCGAGAAGGTGAAGGACGACGCCCCCATCTTCATGGCCCTCGCCGAAAACATCGGCTACGACGCCACCGGGCGGAAGACCTTCGCCGTCACCGTGGAAAAGGAAGTGCCCGGCATCGAAAAGGTGGAACTCCAGCGCAGCGACCTCTTCGACTACCGCGTGACCTACGAGTGGAGCACCACCAACCCGAAGAAACCCGATTGGAGCGAACGCCACCGCGCCATCATCCCCGACACCGGCCTCGTCGCCCAGTGGCGGGCCTTCGAGAAAGACCCCGCGCCTTTTTTCGTCTAAGCCCCGCCGCGGATGGCAAAGCGCGGTGCTTTGCAGTCCGGCGGGGCGAAACATCCGGGCGGCTCGATCCAAATTACATCGTCAACAAGCCCGACTTTGCACGGCAGCGCTATCCGATGCTTCCGCTCGGTTCAGTCTGCGAAGACATCTTTCAAGGAGTCACAATCAAGCCGGGCGATTCCGAAGACCCGATTGTCCTCAAAGTGAAAAACATTCGCGGCGATGAAGGCATCGACTTCTCCGACGTTGAACACGCTCGCGACGTGCCAGAACGAAAGCACCTTCGTAGTGGTGACCTCATCTCGCCGTTCATTGGTGAAGCGATACGCCAAATCAACTTCGCCATCTTCCATGAAACAAAAGGGCAATACACCGTTGACGGCAACACCGGCGTGATTCGCCCGCATGCCGCGAAAGTTTCTGCGGAGTATTTGCAGAACTGGTTCCAGAGTTCTTTCGGACGCCTGCAGATTCTCCGCCTGATTGGCGGTGGCGGCGTTCCGTTTCTTGGTGCGCATAACGTAGCAAAGCTCGTCGTCGCCGCGCCACCACTGCGAACGCAACGCGAACTCGTCGCCGCGATGGACGCGGCGCGTGCGGAGCGGCGGGTGAAGCTGGCGGAGGCCGACGCGCTGCTCGCGGGCCTCGACGGCTTCCTCCTCGCCACCCTCGGCCTCACCCCGCCGCCCAAGGACGACCGCAAAGTCTTCGCCGCCACCTTGGCCTCGGTGCGCGGACGCGCTGACGCCGACTTTCACTCACCGCGATTCCGCTCCATCCGCGAAGGCATCGAAGCCGGAAAGTATCCCGCGCGATCGCTGGCCCAGTTGTGCAGCCGGTTTGAATCCGGCTTCGCCGCTGGGAGACAAGATCAGGCTTTCGACTACACGCTCGGCGTCCCGCACCTGCGCCCGCTCAACCTGAACGCACAGGGCGAAATCTCGCTGGAGAACACGAAGTTCGTCCCCAAGAACAGCGTGCAACCTCGCGACTACTGCGAACTTGGCGAAGTGCTTTTCAACAACACGAACTCCGCCGAGATGGTGGGTAAGAGCACAGTCTTCGAGTTCGAGCAGCCATGCGCGTGCTCGAATCATATGACCCGCCTCCGCGTTCGAGAAGGCAATAGCGCACACTACCTCGCCGCTATTTTCAACATGCTGCGGAGACTCGGCTACCTCGGTTTGCTGGCGACGAAGTTCAACAATCAAGCGGGCATCAACCTCGATACTTTGACTCCCCTGCGCGTGCCCGCTCCACCGCCCGCCGTGCAGGAACGCATCGCCACCGAAGCCCGCCGCCGCCGCGAAGCCGCCCGCCGCCTGCGCGCCGAAGCGGAAACCGGCTGGCAGGCCGCCAAACGCTGGTTTGAAGAGCAACTGCTGGGAGGCGTGAAATGAGCCTTTTAGCGCATCGCCGTTGCAATCCGTAACGCCACGCAGACATCTTGAATTTCCGCCATTGTCAACCCGCCCTGGGGTTGAGGCCCGATGAACCGCTGGATGGATACATTTTTGACTTGGAAGGCGTCGGCAGCGGAAGGTTTGGTGAGTCCGTTTTGTCCGGTGGGAAGGAGATGAACCTTGGTGTAATGATGTTGGTAGGAATCCTTCCAATCGGTGATGGGGATAATGATGCGGAGTTCGAGGCGGGTGACGCCGTTGGCATTGAGAACCAAGGCTGGGCGGGCCTTGCGGATTTCGTCCCCAACCTGAGGCTGGAAGTTCACGAGCCAGACCTCGCCGCGTTGAGGGTTAATCGTCATCGGGTTCATCAAAAACATCGGGGATGATGGCGGCAGGATGGCGGGCGAGATGGGCGGCCACTCGGTCAGCCTCCCCATCCACCACCTTTTGGCGTTCCTCGGCGGACATTTTGAGGTAGCGCTGCTGCAAAGACTCCCTGCGGGGCTGGTGTTGATCCGCCATGTCGTCGAGTTCGGCTGGGCGGAAGTCTGCGTTTTGCCGGAGCGTGTCCAGAGTGACCATGCCTTCGCAGATGGCCTTGGAAGCGAGGCGGACGGGACGCATGGGGCGTTCTTCGGGAACCGGCGTGGCTTTTTCCTTGGCCTTGATGCCGCCGACTTTATACCACCAGTCGCAGCCTTCGCCGGAGAGGATGCCAAGAGATTTTAGCCGCCGGAGGATGGCCTCGAAACTGATGCCGTATTTGCCTTTCACGGACTTCAGTTCCGCCAAGGTGATGCGGTTGCGGCGGGCGGTGAACTCCATTTGCACGGCAGGGCGAGGAAACAGAAACGCGGCGCCAAACAAACCCGCGTAATCCTCCGCGCCGGCATCCTCAGTGGGATCGCCGACGATGTGACCGAGTTCATGGGTAAGGTTCATCCGCTGCCTGGCTCCATCCCCCTTTGGATCCTGAACAACCACGACAGGCTGTGCGCTTCCGATCCATGCAGAAATGCCGCTAAAGGCCCGCTCCGCTTCGACGACCACAATCTCGAAACCTTTGTCCTCCAGAAGTGTGGTCAAATTCGGCAACGGTCCCGTGCCCAAGTTCCAAGAGGCTCTGAGTTCGGCGGCATGAGCCTCGGCATCGGCGGCTGCGGTGGCATGGTAACGGGGAAGGGTTGCAACTTGCGGTGACTCACCGACAACCCGCATGAGTTCCCTTCGTTGACGAATGCGCCATTCAGTTTCGGCCTTGATCCGATTTCCCTCGGTGGCGGAGAGTTGCTGGGTTTTGCGGAAGGCGACAAACCTCAGGTCAAGAGCGGGATTCGTCAATAGAGCTTCCGTGGACACGCGAAGGGTGGCGGCAAGTTTGACGAGGACATCGCGGGATGGCATGGATGCCCCAAGCTCATACTTGCTGAGCATGGCTTTCGAGACGCAGGCGGCTTCTTGGGACAGCTTATCAAGACTCCATCCCAGCCGGAGGCGAGCCGCCTTCAAATGAATTGGGAATAGGTCGTTCATGTTGACAATATTGATGAATAATAATAATTTGTCAACTTTTTCTTTGACACTCGGACTCTTGACGGTACCATCCACATTGGTTGACAAACCAATAAAAAACCGACCTCGCATCAACGAGATCGGTTATCCGGTCAACCCCGGCACGGAATACTCCGACAGAGTGGAGGATCTGAACTGACCATCCAAGGTCGGAACGGTCAATTCCGCGATGCAGACAGCCACGGTCACGATACCTTCCTGCCCAAGGGTTAAAACCTGACGGCAAAATGTGGGTGTCCGGTCGGCCAATGGCTTACCGGGCACTTCTTCTTGCAGGGAGGGGAGGTCGCTGGAATAGATTTCGGCGAAACTGCGTTCGCCTGCGGTGTCAGTGAACTGCATTCCAATTTACCCCAGCACCGCAACTACAGATCAACTCCATGAAACCCAAACGCCCGACCAAAGCCATCCAACCCGCGAAACCCGGCTTCGACGAGCTTCGCCAACAACTCCTGCTTTCCAGTCACGAGGACGAGACGGCTTCGTTCTGGCTGGCAGCGGCTCTCGAAGGCACTCCCAATCCCTCGCGCGACAATACGCCGGGGTGGAAATCATGCGCCGGATTCTCGGCGTGGCACAGTTGCCGGTGTCTCTCCCGCTCAACGCCAAGCGCGCTTTGCTGGAGCGAAGCCGCGACTTCGTTTTTGGCCGGTCCCGTCGCCTGAATTTATTCGCTCCATGCGATTCAAGGATCTCGGAGGACTTTCTCAGCCGCCTGCCGTGGAGACAGCCTTCAAACGCACGACCAGGCCTGCTCCCGCCGCAAAGAGCACCGCGCTGTAGCCGAATGCCACGCTCGTTCCAAACGCCGTCCACAATGCGCCGACGAGGATGCTTGAAAGAAAATCGCCCACGCCATTCACCGTCGCCAGAGTGCCGAAAGCCATGCCGTGATGTTCCTCGCCGACGAGTTCGGCGCAGAAGGGATCTTCCAGCATCTCCTCGACCGCGACAAACACGCCGCCCAGGATGAAGATCGCGGCCAGCGTCCAAACCGTCAGCGGCAGGAAGATGATCGCCAGTGCCATTGCCGCCGCGAGGGCATAACCGGAGGCCAGCACGACGTTCTTCGGAAACCGATCCGCCAGCCAGCCCGCAAGGAACGCAAAGCCCGCATAGAATACGTTGTGCAGCACGTAGAGTGCGACGGCGAGACCGGCTGCTTTCGTCGCGCCGAGGTCCGGCGTGAGTTTCTGAGTCGCGAGCAGAATCAGCAGCGTATGCGCAAAATCACCCGCTCCAAACAGGCCCACGGCCACGAGGAATTTGCGAAAGCGTGGCGGCAGCATCCGCAACCGTTCGCCAAACGAAATGTGCGGCACTCCAACTCCTCGAACGCAGGCCGCGTAATGAAGGCGAAAAGCGGAAAGCCCGTGTCCAGATCCACCCGCGTCAGCGGGCGGCCGGGATGCACGGCGGCCACGCATGCGGAGAACCGGTTGCAAAAATATCTCACACTTCCTCCTTGCCCCGATGCCCGGCAACGAGTTCCGGGAGATTGGAAATCCCCGCTTCGAGAACCGTGCCCGTGCGGCTCCGGCGCTCGATGATGGATTCGCGATCCGCCGCGATGACCCAGCAGGCCGCGCCGGGATGCAGGGCGCGAAAGACCGTGCATGCCGCCTCGTCCCATTGCGAGGATTTCCATTTGCATTCGATGGCAACGGGGGCGCGTCCGCGTGTTTTCCAAACAAAATCCACCTCGTGTTTTTGTTTGTCCCGCCAGTAATGCAGCGGGGCATCGGCGAGGCAAAAGAGAAGCTCGTCGAGAACCAAATGTTCCCAGAGGTTTCCCCGGTCTTCGGGGCGCAGCTCCGACCACCCGCGCGCGTGACACACAAATCCGGTATCGAACGCATACACCTTCGGCATGGCCACCAGTTCGCGCTGGGGATGGGTTGCAAACGGACGCAGCACGGTGACTACCCCTGTCGCGGCCAGAATATCCAGATAATTTGCCAGGGTTTGGCGGCTGGCCTCACACGGCCCCGTGAAGCTGGTCAGTTGGCAGAGCCCCCCGCTTTGCGCCCAGAGCATCTCGAGAAAACGCAGAAAGGAATAACGCTTGGCGACGCTGAAAAGCTCCAGAATATCCCGCGCCCAAAAGGCCTCGCGCCAGTCCACAAATTCCGCATCGTCCAATTTCCCTCGCAGCAAGTTTTCGGGCAGTCCTCCGTGGAGCATCCGGCGATCCCGTTGCTCCGAACCGAAAACCGGCAACTCCCGGCAAAGCACGGGCCGCAAATGAACCGTGCGCTTCCTCCCCGCCAATGTGTCCCGGAACCGCGCTCCCGCTCCCAGCGTGGAGGAACCCGTGGCCAAAATGTGAATATCGGGAAAATGGTCGCTCGCCACTTTCAGCAGTTCGGAAGGGTTGGAGAGACGATGGATTTCGTCCACCACGAGGCGTTTTCCCCGGTGGGCGGCAAGAAAAGCCTCGGTGTCATCCGCATCCCTCCGCACACGCGGCAAATCACAATCGAAATATTCAATGTTGGCAAGCGACCGCGCAAGAGTCGTCTTGCCCAAACGGCGCGGCCCGGCCAACCAAACCACGCGCCGCTCGCGCCAGGCGCTCTCAATGCGTTCCTGCCAATCCGGGCGGAGAATCATCCTATGAAAATAGCGGATGGCATTACCAAACGCAATTGCATTTGTTGCCGATACTCCAAATAGGGCGAATTGCCGAAGGGTCCGGAAGTGGGGGGTGGGAAGGAAGCCTGCGAGACGTCAGCGGATTTGCCGGTGTCCCTCTCGCTCAACGCCAAGCGCGCTTTGCTGGAGCGAAGCCGCGAGTTCGTTTTGGCCGGTCCCGTCGCCTGAAAATTATTTTTTGAAGGCTTTCGCACGAGGGTTTGAACTCCAGCGCGAGAGCGATCCAGTGCTGGAATTGCGCCTCGGCTTCATAGCCCTCGGGATAAACGAAAACATATCCGCGCATGGGGCGACCGGTGAAGTCCATCGGTTTGCAGCCAGGTTGCCGCAACGCCCCGGCCGCAACCGAGGGATCAAGGCGAACCATCAGGCGGGTAGCTCCATGGAGGCGGCCAAGGGCTTCGGCATTGCCTTCGAGGTGGACGCCGCGACACGCAAGAAATACATACAATCCGGCATTGATCTCGAAGCGGCTTCCGCCCAACTCGTTGAAGACGTCAGACGACCGCAGAAAATAATCGCTTTCTTGAAAAGGCACAGGCAAGTTTTGCCCTGAATGGCAGGTTCCAACAAAGTCAAATCTTCGGTGAAGGCATTGACTGGCGGAACACCCTTGCCTAAGGAAAAATTTGAAACCCAGTTGATGGACAAGCTCCGCATCGCCAATCCGACTAGTCCACTTTTGGTTTCAGACTAAAGCTGAATCCAACTCAGATCTCGTCCTATTAGAAGCTCGTTCATCTTTGCATGATGGGTATTTTTCATAGCAACTGATCGTGCCTCAAATCCGTGCTTCTCGGCCATTTTCATGACTTCGACGGTGTTGTCGTAGCTCATCAGAAAATCGCCTTTGCACTTTGCCATTTGCGAGAATAGCTTCTCGTGGTCAACATCCCAAGCCACATAGAGTCGTCGCGCGGCGACCGTGTAGGGCGGGTCGATGTAGAAGCAGGTATCTTTGTCGGCTTGATGCTCTTGAATCAGCTTGAATGCATCCGCTTGTTGAAACGAAAAGCGATCTTTGCTTTGATTGATTTCGCGAATGCGCCGGGCCAAGGTTTCGGGATACCACCTGGAATTAATTCCCCGTCCATTTTCTCCCGTTTTAACCAATCCGGCACCGGGTGCCATAATGCCGCCCCGCTGGACCCGGTTGCGCAGAATGGTCTGAAACGCGAGTTGCCGCACATCTTTAGGATTTGATGCGAGCGACTCACGCGCTCTTTGTTCCGACAACGGATACTCGATGATTTGCTGGGCCAGCCACTCCGCGTGCCCGTTCAAAACGACTTTCCAGACCGCTGCAACACCTGGGTCCACTTCACTGAAAATCACGTGCTTGGCCAGATTCTCAAAACCAACAGTCAGGCTGACAATGGCACCGCCACCGAATGGTTCCACAAAACGTGATGGTCTTGAACTTTTTGTCCGCAGCCAATCCCTGATGTATGGAATAAGCCAAGTTTTTCCTCCGGGATAGCGAAAGGGGCTTCTCTGCGGCACGCTGGCGACATTGACCGGACGTTTCGCGCTATAGGAAACACGGCTCACAGGCATCATTTCGAGGACAAGTGAATCTTTCTCCTCACGGAGGTGATACGATGAACGACTATCAATTTCATGGGCAATCCGCAGCAGGTCATCGGCAAACTGCTCGGGAACACGAATGACCCTAAAAAGGAAAATGGAACTGTCGAAAATCGGGCAGTGTATTGAATTGCAAGATATTGAGCATGAATCGGTAATCACCTGGAAGATTCATCTCGGAGCGATGGGAATTCGCTTAAAATCAGACAGATAGAGAACATGCGGTGTTTCCATTTTCCTATTTAGGATGACCGTAGTTTT
>JBAYWC010000075.1:0-13257 GCA_041674265.1 Terrimicrobiaceae bacterium | reverse complement strand
CGATGGATGGCCAGGGAGCATGGGCGTCCCGCCCGTGTAGGGCGCGGCGGCCCGATGCGAGAGCCTGGGCCCCAACAGGCGGGACGCCTGTTCTCCCTGTTTGCAACTTTCGCAGATGCGCCCTGAGTTCGCTTTTGCTCCGGCCCCGACAGACCCAAAAAAGGCGGTCTTTCCAAACGATGGATTATCTGATTGGCTGTCCAGTCATGGCCCGCGAAGCATCGATTGAACGAAAAACATCCGAAACATCCATCGTCCTGAGGCTTATCGTTGATGGGAGGGGAGATTCCAAGCTTTCCACGGGGGTTCCATTTTTCGATCACATGCTGACCCTCTTTGCGAGGCACGGGCTGTTTGATTTGGAGCTTGATGCCCGGGGCGACATCGCCGTGGATTATCATCATACGGTGGAGGACACGGGCATCACGCTCGGCCAGGCACTGGGGAGAGCCCTCGGGGACAAAGCCGGAATCCGCCGCTATGGGATTTCATATGTTCCCATGGACGAGGCGCTTGTCCGCGTTGTGGTGGATCTCAGCGGGCGGCCTTATCTGGCCTTCAACGCCCCGAAAAACGTCGAGCCGATCGGAGGGAGTTTCTCCTTTCAGCTCGTCGAGGAATTTCTTCGCGCCGTCTCGGTTCACGGGGGGGTGAACCTTCATGTGGACATCCTGGCCGGCCGGGATGCGCACCACATGGCGGAGGGGGTTTTCAAAGCCCTTGCCCGGGCGCTCGATCAGGCGACCCAGATCGATCCGAGGGTGGAGGGGATTCCCAGCACAAAAGGAATCCTGTGAGATCGGTCTCCATCGGTGTCGTGGATTACGGGAGCGGCAATTTGCGCAGTGTCTGCAAGGCGCTGGAGGCATCCGGCGCCTCGTCGTCGCTCGTTTCCGAGGCACCCCAGCTCGCGGCCCTCGATGCCGTTGTCGTTCCGGGCGTGGGATCGTTCGGGGATTGCGCGGCGAACCTGCTGGCAACCGGACTTTGGGAACCGCTTCGCGCATGGATCGATGCCGGGCACCCCTACCTCGGGATCTGCCTCGGATACCAGCTTTTGTTCGAGTCCAGCGAGGAATCTCCCGGGGTGAGGGGGCTCGGGGTCCTGCCCGGGACCGTGGTCCGGTTTTCCGGGGGCGGATTGAAAGTCCCCCACATGGGGTGGAACTCCCTCTCCAACCTGAAAGGCCCGCTGTTCCAAGGCCTGCCGGAAGAGACGGCCTTTTATTTCGTGCATTCTTTCTATCCCGTGCCGGCGGAGGCATCCCTGGTGAGTTCGACCTGCGATTACGGACGGACGTTTGCAGCCAGCATTTCCAAGGGCTCTCTCCATGCGGCCCAATTCCACCCGGAAAAAAGCCAGGCGGCCGGCCTGGCTGTTCTGCGGAATTTTCTATCCACCTTATGATCCTGCTGCCAGCCATTGACCTGATGGGCGGGGAAGTCGTGCGCCTCAAGCGCGGGCTTGCCACCGAAAAAACCGTTTACTCGTCCGACCCCGTCGCCTTCGCCAAAAAATGGGAAGACTCGGGGGCCGACTGGCTCCACCTCGTGGATCTGGATGCGGCCTTTTCGGGAGAGCCGGAAAACCTGGCCGTCATTGAAAAAATCTGCGCTTCGGTAAACATCCCCTGCGAACTGGGCGGGGGAATGCGCAATTTTAAAAATGTCAGCGCGGCCTTCAGTTGCGGGGTCAGCCGGGTGATCCTGGGAACCAAGGCCTGCGAATCCCCCGAATATATCGCCGAGATCTGCGCGGAATTCGGCGGGGAGAGAATCGCCGTGGGGATCGATGCCAACCAGGGAAAGGTGGCCGTCAAAGGCTGGACGGAAACGACATCCACATCGGTCGCCGACCTCGCCCTCATCGCCCAGGTGGCGGGAGCGGGGACCATCATCTATACCGACATCGCCACCGACGGAATGCTCGAGGGGCCGAATTTTTCCGAACTGGAAAACCTCCTGCGCCTCCTCGATTGCCATCTCATCGCCAGTGGGGGAGTTTCGAGCGCGGAGGATCTTCGGAAATTGTCAAAGATGCCCCGCCTCTACGGAGCGATCATCGGCAAGGCCCTCTATGATGGCCATATTGTCGGCAATCTCCGCAAGTTGATTTCGTAGAAGGTTTTTCTTGACGCATGTCAAAATGCTTCTTATTGAAGCAACCGAATGCATGGCAAAATGTGCCATGTAATTTTTCTATAAAAACACATATGGGAAAGGCCATCGACGAAGGCATGGAGGAATTGAAAACCGAATACAAAGGCGCCGATCTTGGCGAGCCCGAGGATTGGACCCCGGTGGGTTGACCGGCTTCTATTTGACCGGCACCGCTGTTGACAAACAGGATGATGAGAAAGTTCGTGTCGGCATGGGATGGGCGGCGCTCGAAGATGGAAAGATTGCGGAGTTCTGGTTCGTTGCCGACATCGACGACACCAAGGGAATCGCGGCGGCTGAAAAAATCGCCAGTTCGCTCAAGGTGCCCTGATCGCCCGGCTCAGACAAACCCGTTCGTCGGGAACGCGCGGTGCAGAATCGGCTCCACAGGCACATGGAGCCAATTCTTGAGCACCGTTGCATAGACGCTTCGGAAATCCACATTGTGCATGAGGTCCCCGCGGGACAATTCCGTGAAGCTCGGCATGGTTCCGTAGAGGCCGGCTTTGACCGCGCCACCGGCCACAAAAAGCGGGGCGGCAGCGCCGTGGTCGGTCCCCCGCTTCCATTTTCAGCCACCCTTCTTCCGAATTCACTGAACGTCATCAAAATCACCCGCCCAAAGTTCCCCTGGGCCTTGAGGTCTGCGGCGAACGCGGCAAGCGCCGAGTCCATTTCTCCCATCAGGCGGTCGTGCGCGCCGGCTTGGTTGCTGTGGGTATCATAACCGCCCTGTCCGATGTAATAAATCCGCGTCGGGAGACCCCCGGCGATCAGGCGGGCCACAAGGTTCATCGAGTTGGCGCGATTGTTGGAAGGGTAGGGGACCGATGATTTCGATTTCCGGGTTATCTCAAAGAACCTTGTCCGAACTCATCTGCGCATCGAGAGCCGTTCGGCGCAGGAAATCCATGGAATCCCCCGCCCCGCCGCCCGCGACACGCCGCCCGCCGGGCCTTGCAGCATCCCGATGCTTCCCCCATCGTTCGGCTCCATGCCCGGCTCGTTCGTGCTTCGGAAAAACTCCTCGGCCGCTGCCGGATCCGAGGAATTCTCGCTGGCAAAGCGGAATTGTTCCGGCCTGGAAAACGAAATCCCCTTCGGTTCCGCCGCCGTGAATGCCTGGGGGGTCTGCGAGCCGATGCTCACTCCCACGCAGGGATCATCGCCTTTGCAGCAGGCGTCAAAATACCGCCCGATCCATCCGTGCGATTCGGTTTTGTCCGCGTCGCTGGCCGTTTGCCAAATTTCGGTCGAGCGAAAATGGGACCGGTTGGGATTGGGGTAGCCGACTCCCTGGATAATCCCGAGATGTCCCTCGTCGTAGAGTTCGCGCCGCCCGGTCAGCCGCGGGTGGAGCCCCAGGGAATCTGTGATTTTGAGCGGATTCCGGATGGCCAGGCCCGGTCGCGCGCGGTGGTAGGCGTCGTCGCCGAATGGCACCACCGTGTTGAGCCCATCGTTGCCCCCGGCCAGTTGAAGCACGACCAGAATCGGGGAGTCTTTCCCTGTCGGCATCATCGAATCCGCGGCCATCGCGTCGAGTGTGAAAAACGTCCGTTCCAAGAAAACCGGAACCGACCAGGCCAGGGGCGCCACCGAGGAGGGAAGTGCGCAGAAATTGCCTGCGGGTATGGATCGTCTTGTTCATGTCAATTGATAGTCCGGCGTGCTCATCATCAGGTGGATCAAATCCCGGCGGGCACCCCTGCCGGAAGGATGCCCGTTCAGGAAGGAGAGAAATTTTTTCCGGAGCGCTTCGTTCATCGAGAATTGGAAGAGCCGGTCCCCAAAATCCGAATTTATCATGCCGGGGAGTATCTCCTCAGAACGAGTCCCGGTCCGACGAATCTCCTTGCCTAGAATATTCTTCCATGCGAGAGAATTGAAAAATCCACGGCAGGGATTTTTTCGGAACATCTCGGGGTTGTAGCTCAGTTGGTAGAGCACCGCGTTCGCAATGCGGGGGTCAGGGGTTCGAATCCCCTCAGCTCCATTTCCCCTCCCCGATGGAGGGACGATGTGGGGCTCTCCACCGAACGATGGGTATGAGCGCTGGAGACCACCCGCGTGTGATCTCCGTTTCCGGGGCCTGGAGTTTCGGGCGGGTTCAGTTCAAACCGGGTCGGCGAAAGCCGGGGCCACGACCACCGGGCGCGCCACCACCTTCGTCTTCCACAATGGCCAGCTTGTGCTGTTTGATCAGATCCGCGACTTTTCCCGTGCTGTCCAAAATCCAGACTTTGGCATGCATTCTTCCGCCGGGAGCCGTAATCAGCGTGCCTTGGAAGGAATTGGATTCATTGCGGCCCTCGAAATCCGTGCCATATTTTTTCGCGAACTTGGAGGCCTCGCCGGAAGGGATTGCAACGAGAATCCGCCCGCCAAATTTATGATCCCTGCGGTCGAGGGTCACGGCATGAAAAAATGCCAGTTCGGGATTCGGGCTCTTCCAATGGACGGGGTTGACAAAGGCCACATCCAGGGTCACTTCTTTGCCCTCGAAGTCCGTGGGTGAGGTCAGAATGTATTCCGCCGTGCGCTTGGAGTCGGATGCATGGAGCAGCGGGACGACCGCAGCGAGGAGGACCAGTGGGAGACAGAGCAGAGTTTTCATAACACGGATGAAAACCCGCGGATCAAAAAAAGTTGCCAACAATCAGCCTGCCGCGCGGAGAGCGGCGATTTCGGCGGCGGCATCCCCGGCCTTGAAGACCGATGTTCCCGCCACCAAGACATCCGAACCGGCCTTCACGGACAGCCCGGCCGTGGCAACGGTGATCCCCCCATCCACTTCGATGTGGAAATCCAGCCCGTCCCGCTCGCGCCACTCCGCGGCCACGGAAACTTTTTTCATCATCTCCGGCATGAACGGCTGCCCGCCGAATCCGGGGTTGACGGTCATCACGAGAAGGATGTCGAACCGTCCGAGATACGGGCGGATCATTTCCAGAGGAGTCGGTGGGCTGATGGCCAACCCCGCCAGGCAGCCGGCCTGGCGAATCGATTGCAGGGTCTTCGAGACATCGTGGGACGCCTCGACATGGCAGGTGATCGAGGCTGCGGCTTTGGCAAACCGCGGAACATAGACATCCGGATGCTGGATCATCAGGTGGACATCGAGCGGGAGCCTCGTGCAGCGCGAGGCCGCTTCGACAATCGCCGGACCGAAGGAAATGTTGTCCACGAAGTGCCCGTCCATCACGTCGCAATGGATCCAATCCGCCCCGCCGGCATCGACCCGTCCGATCTCGGCGGCGAGCTTGGAAAAATCTCCGGCGAGGATCGAGGGGGCAACGATGGTTTTGCGCGCGGGCATGGATCTGTCATAGACTGCCCAATATGGAACTTGCGGGCGAGGAATATTTCATGAGGGAGGCCCTGCGGCAGGCGAAGAAGGCGTTCATTGCCGGGGAGGTTCCCATCGGGGCTGTCATCGTGCGCGAGGGCGCGATCATTGCCCGGGCCTGGAATCAGGTCGAACTCCTCAAGGACGCCACCGCCCACGCCGAAATGCTCGCCATCACCCAGGCGGAAGCCGGCGTCGGCGACTGGAGGCTGACGGATTGCGATCTTTACGTGACGAAGGAACCCTGCCCGATGTGCGCGGGCGCGATCGTCCATGCCCGGCTCCGCCGCGTCATTTTCGGCTGCGCGGACCCGAAAGGTGGCGCGGCGGGCGGTCTGCTCAACATTCTCCAGATGCCCCAGCTCAACCACCGTAGCGAGATCACTCCGCGGATTCTCGCGGACGACTGCGCCGCCCTGCTCAAAGAGTTTTTCGCCGCTCGCAGAAAACCTTGAGCAGGCAATTGCTCCTCGTTGCCATTGGATGCGGTCAAGGGTAACAAGAGGGCGTGCCACTCGATTCGCGCCAACTCGCCTCGCAGGGACAGTTTGACCGGCAAAGCCGGAACTACGGGCCATCGCACATCCTGGCCGATGTCTCCGATATTGCCGCGGCTCTCGATGGCGTCGTGGTCCCGACATCCGGGCGGGCGTTGGACGTGGCGACCGGAGGAGGACACACGGCGGTGTGGCTTGCGGAGCGTGGCTGGGCGGTCACGGCCTCGGATCTCTCGCATGCCATGCTGCAACGTGCTTCAGAACTGGCTGCGGCAAAGGGGATCGCCCTCGGAACCGCGCTCCACGAAGCGGAACGGCTTCCCTACGACGGCGGGGCATTCCAGATCGTCACATGCCGGGTGGCGGCGCACCACTTCAGCAACCCGGAGGCCTTTGTTTCCGATGTGGCGAGGGTCCTGCGGCCCGGAGGAATCTTTCTCTTGATCGATGGCAGCGTGCCCGACGGGGAACCGGAGGCCGCGGAGTGGATCCATGCCGTCGAAAAATGGCGGGACCCCAGCCACGGGCGCTTCCTGTCACCGGACGAGTGGTCGGAGCTTTGCCGGAATGCAGGGCTGGAGATATTGAAATGTGGCACGACCCCTTTCAAGCAGCCGGACTTGCAGTGGTATTTTGAAACCGCGGGCACGCCAGCACCGAACAGGGACGAGGTCATGAAACTTATCCGATCGGCCCCGGATCAGGCAGTCCGGGCTTTCCGGCTTGCGGAGGAAAACGGAAAAGTCGTCTGGTGGTGGCCGCGCCTCTCGCTGGTCGCCCGCAAAAACCGGGGGGTCCCCTGAAAAATAATCGGCTCGCGCGACATGGTCGCCCCTCCGTTCAGTCGGGTCGCGCGCGGATGGGCGCCTCTCCGAAAGGTGCAGAGCCCAAGGGGAACGGGCGGGACGCCCGATGCCGCTAGTGTGCTGGGTGAGAAATAGCTATACAAAACAATTTCGGTCTGGCAGTTCTCGCGAATGGCCCGACCCATCCGCATTCTTTCGGCGGGCAGCGCTCAGAAACACGAACTCCGAAGCATGATCAATCGCCCCGTAGCGCGAAGCGCGGCGAGCGAGAATTATTCTCCACCGCATCACCGGGCTCAACCAAGAGCAGACCGCCCGTGCCGAGAAGGGCGATCGTCCGGTGGTTGTTCAGTGGGGAAAGGCGATTTCGGGAACGGGGAATTGAAGGTTTGCGCGAAGCCAGGAGGCCCGGTCGCAAGCCAAGCATCAGCCATCGGATCAAGGAGGCGGTTATCACGGGGGCACCCGGCCGCCCAAGGGTTTGACGCAACGGTCCTCGCGCAAGATGGCGCAGGCCAAAGGGGTGTCGGCCAACACGGCAGGAGATCAATCTCTGGAATCCGTCGCTGGCCCGTTGAGCCAAAGTGGGGTGAGTGGGGATTTTCGATCAGATCTTCCCGCGGGGGGCCGGGGTTCTTCGTGATCAGTCCAGCCGGGATTTTGCGTCGGACTCGAGGGCTTTCCAGAGGCTGGCAATCCTCGCGAGCACCGTGGATTTGGCTTCGGCCAGTTCGGAGATCGGGTGCCGGGTTCCCGCCGCGGGTTTCTTCGCGGCGAACATGTAGTATTTGATTTTCGGTTCGGTGCCCGAGGGGCGCACGGCGATCTTCCGTCCGTCCGCGAGAGTGATCATGAGCATGGCCTCCGGCGGGATGCGGTCGCCTTCGACATCATGGATGGTGTCCTTCGCAAAGTTGGCAATCGAGGCGACCTTGGAGCCATCGATTTCCACGGGCGGGTTCGCCGCATACGAGGCCACGAGTTTCTGGATTTGGGCCGCGCCCTCGGCCCCGTCCATCGTCAACGATTCGCCGCGCTCGAGGTAGACGCCGAATTCGGAAAAGATTTCATCGAGAAGTCCCGGGAGGGTGAGCCCGCGGGATTTTGCGTAGGCGGCGGCTTCTGCGATGAGGACGGCGGCACTGTTGCCATCCTTGTCGCGCACGAAATCCGAGGCGCTGTATCCGTAGCTCTCCTCTCCGCCGAAGACGTAGAGCGTCGAATGTTTCAACCGGAGGGCGCGGGTCTCGGACTCGGAGAGTCGGGGGTAATCGACCCGGAGGTTCTCCGGGATCGCGGCCTCGTATTTTCCGAGCTTTTCGCCGATGTATTTGAACCCGGTGAGGGTCTCGACGCAGCGGATGCCGAATTTTTCCGCGATCGCTTTTTGCAGGTCGGTGGTGACGAAGGTCTTGATGATCGCGGCATTCCCGCGGTTCGCCTCGTTGAGGATCCCGAATTCAAAATGCTTGCCCGCGCGATACCAGACGAGGATCGAGCCGATCTGGTTGCCGGTGAGAAGCTGCATTTTTCCCGAGGCGTCGCGGGCGGCGACCCCCATCCGGTCGCCATCGGGGTCGGTGGCGATGACCAGGTCGGCCCCGGTGGCATCCGCCTGCGCGACCGCCATCGTGAGGGCCTCGGCATTTTCGGGATTCGGGGATTTGACGGTCGGGAACCTGCCGTCCGAGACTTCCTGTGCGGCGACTCCCTCGCACTGGAAGCCGAGGCGTCTGAGCATCGGCTTGATGATGACCGCGCCGACTCCGTGGAGCGGGGTGTATACGATTTTCAGCGACTTCTCGCGCTGGATCAGCCCTGGGTCCAGGGGAAGGGTTGCGAGGCGGTCCATGTAGGCCTCGTCCACTTCCGCACCCATCGGAATGACGCGCCCGCGGTCAGCGACCGGCGTGTAGGCCTCGGATCGGATGGCGTTGACCTTGTCGATAATGGCGGTCGCATGCGGCTCGACGACCTGGCATCCGTCTTCGAAATAGACTTTGTAGCCGTTGTATTGGGGCGGGTTGTGGCTGGCGGTGAGGTTGATTCCGGCCTGGGCGCCGACGTGGCGGACCGCGAACGAAAGCTCCGGTGTCGAGCGGGGGCCCTCGAAAAGCCAGGCGTCGCAGCCGTGATCGGTGATGACCCGCGCGGCGAGTTCCGCGAAGTCGCGGGAATAGAACCGCGTGTCATGGCAGATGCAGATGGCCGGCTTGCCGGCGCGGCCGGTTTTTTTAAAGTGTTCCCGCACGTAGGCCACCAGCCCCTGCGTGGCCCGGCTGATGTTGTAGGTGTTCACCGCATTCGTTCCCACGCAGGGGAATTCCGGACGCCCGAGCGGCTGGGGCGAGCCCTGCTCCGCATTCGTGACAATGGCTCCGATGGTTTTTCCACGCAGTCCGCCCGTGCCGAATGCCAGGGTGCGGAAGAACCGGTTGTCGAGCTCTTTCCAGTTTTCCGCCGAGACGAGTTCGGCAATGGCGGCTTTGTAAACCGGCGAAGTGCTGCCCGAGAGGAGCGAGAGGATGTTTTCGGCGGAGGAGGGGAGGAGCTTGCCGTCCCGGGCTGCCCGGTGGATGGATGAAAGGAACTCGTTCATGAGCGAGCAGAGCTAGCAAATCCCTCCGCCGCTGCCAACAGAGTTCCGAGGCGAGGTTTTTTCTTTTTCAGCGGACCGATCCCAGAAACGGGGCGACAACACAGGAAAGCCCGAGAATGGAGAGGAGGCCGAGAGTCATGAATGGGAGGATCATGGGGAGAACTTTCCGCGGCGGATTCGTGATTTTCAACTCCAGGCTCAGCTTTTGTTGACCGGTGTCAAGGACGGCGGGCGCAATTCCTGCGACCAAAAAAACGCCATGAATGACTTCCTCCGCGCATGCAACTGTATTCATCCCGCCGGGGAAGACTGCGAGAAATGCATCGGGGAGACCGCGGTGAAAAAGCCCGGCGCATCCTGCGACGAGAAGGTTCCGCAAAAGCGGGAGCCGGTTGGTGGTTCGACTGCGGAAACCAGGTTTATGCGTTCTCCGGGAAGAGGGCGATGATGTCGGATTCCGTGGCGCGGCAGATTCCGCGTTCCGTGATGAGCCCGGTGACAAGGCGCGCGGGGGTGACGTCGAAACCGTAGTTGGCGGCAGGGCTGTCGGCGGGAGCCACCAGCACCTCGACATGCCGGTCCCCAGCCATGCCGTCGGCATGTTTGACCTCTTCTGAGCCACGCTCTTCGATGGGGATCTCCTTCAAGCCGTCGCGCATCGTCCAATCGAATGACGAGGAGGGCAGGGCCACGTAAAACGGGACCCCGTTGTCCCGGGCGGCCAGGGCTTTCAGATAGGTTCCGATTTTGTTCGCAACATCCCCCGTGCGGGTGGTCCGGTCGGTCCCCACGATGACGAGATCCACCATGCCATGCTGCATCAAATGTCCCCCGGTGTTGTCCGCGATGATGGTGTGGGGGACCCCGTGCCGGCCCAGCTCCCAAGCCGTCAGCTTGGAACCCTGGCTGCGCGGCCGCGTTTCATCCACCCACACATGCACGGGGATGCCACGATCATGCGCGGCATAGATTGGAGCCGTGGCCGATCCGTAATCCACAAATGCCAGCCAACCGGCGTTGCAGTGGGTCAGGATTTGAACCGGCGCGCCGGCTTTTGAGCGGCTGATCCGCTCGATCAGCGCCACGCCATGTTCGCCGATGCGCCGGCAGGATTCCGCATCCTCGTCCGCGATGGCCCGTGCCGTGCGCAGGGCGATGTCGACCGCTTCCGCCCGGCTGGAGGCGGCTGACAGGGCGGCCTCCTGCCGCCCGACCGCCCATGCGAGGTTGACGGCGGTCGGACGGGTGGCCTTCAGGCGGTTTCCCGCCTCGTGAACATGCTCCGTGGCGTTGGCGGCCTCCACCGCTTCCCGGGCGGCGAGATACATGCCGAATCCCGCAGTGGCCCCGATGAGTCCGGCCCCCCGCACATGCATGTCCCGGATGGCCGTGGCGACGTGCTCCACGGTTGGCAAATCTTCGATGACCCATGCGTGGGGGAGCGCCCGCTGGTCGATGATCCGCACCACGGCGGGATCTTCCGGGTGAAGCCAAATCGTTCGGGTCGGTTTGCCGTGGACATTCATGGGTTTTCTTTTCGATGCGGGCAAAGGCTACGCCGTTGCCGGTTCCGGGGCACTCAGAAAAAATCGCCGACAAATTCTTCCGGTGTCACGCCCGATTCCTCAAGGGAGGCGTTTTTAGTTTGAATAAGACTCGGAGGAAGAGGAAAACCTTGTTTGTGAGACGCAAACAAAGGCTCGGATTGGGCTGGATGCTGCTCCTGCCTGTCATCGGATTGCCCATTGCGGTTTTCCTCGCATGGAAGGAGCCGGTTGCGAATCCTCCGCTTCCGCCCGCAGTGCGGCACGAAACGCGAAATGCGGGCGGCGCCGGGGTGGAGACGATGCCCGGGGACGATATCCGCGGAGAGAACGCCCCCGCTCCGGCATCCGAGATCCCGAGTGCCGTGCCGCCGGAGGTTCCTCCCGATCCCTCCTCGATTCCTGGTCCGCCATCGCCACAGCCGGAGGCCTTGGCGGTTGCTCCCACGAGCGAAAATCCTCCTCCGCCCGCGACTCCGCCGCCCCCGATGTTGGATTGGGCTGAAATCGCAACACGCCCGGCACAGTGGCCGCCTCAAACGCAAACGAAGGTTCCGGTGGATTTTCCGATTTCCGTCGAAGGCAAGCGGTCCGGATCGACCCGCATCCCGGCGGGGGCCAATGTGAAGGTTGTCAAAATTTCATAGGATGGGGCCGAGATCGCTTTCGCCGAATACTCGACGAAGGTCGCCTTGGACCAAACCACTCTCGGAGAGCAGATGGCTTCGAATCCGCCTTCGGTTCCTCAAGTGCCGGAACAGCCTTCGGAGCCCCTGCCTTCCCAGAAGGCGGACGTTCCCCTGCAAGTATTCGCTCGTTGGAAAGCCCGAGGACTATTTCAATCTGCTCTGCATCATCACAGATGCTGAAGACCGTGTCGTCGGGATCCAGTTTGTCTGTGAAAATCCCCGCAGCAAAATGCATCTTCCCCAAGAGGATTTTCTGACATGCAATTTTCTTCTCAATCGCAGGAAATCGGCCACGGCGCTGAAGGTCGGTTGCGAAGTGACCGAATCCGGCGGGGGAGCGCTCCTGATCGAGGCCTGGCTTTTTGACGAACGACGCGATAAATGCCTCGAAATTGTCCGCCTGTACCTGCCGAAACGGATCGCCAATTTTCTGCGATATGTGATCGAGTCCCGGCTCGACCTGTCGGAGTGACAGCGCTCCATTTCCCCGGTGTCCTCCGCGAATTTCAATCGTCTTTCAATCCGGCCAGCGGCGGATGGCGACATCGCCGGTGAAGGCGAGCAGGGAGAAAAGGAGGAGCCAGGGCCAGAGTTCGAGTTCCACCGGCGCGGTCCTCGAATCCGATGTCATTACCGCCTTTTTTCAGGTCGATCTGCCGGGACGAAATGCGGATGCCGTTCCGGAAGAGGCTCGCCCTGGCCGTGGTGTCGAGCCGTGTTTCGCCGGGCGCCAGGGACTTGGGATCCGCTTTTTTGAGATCGTCGAGCGTGGGAAAAATGCGTCCTTTTCCGGCGAAGCCGATCCAGCCTTTGTCCGCAGGCCCGAAATCCGCCTTTTGAAGAAAGTCGGCGGCTGCGGAGACCGCGGCATTTCCGACACTCGCGCTTTGATCGACCAGGAGCGGGATTTCCTGTCGGCTTGTCGTGCCCATCCAGCGGGGCTCCGAGAGGGCCACCAGGGCGAGGACGATCGCGGCCCTCGCGGCCAGGGCAGCCGTGCGGCGCGCGCCCCGCAGCGGGGAGAGCGATTTGCGGTGCGACCACCAGATGACGGCCAGCAGAAGAAGCAACCACAGGCACTCCGGGCGAAGGATGTCCGTGACTAGTATTACCCTGTTAAGTCGAATCTTCAATTTTTAGACCGAATTTTGTTCCGCAGAAAGGACAGCAGCCGGTTGACCTCAACAAGAACGGCCGGATCATCCGGAGGACCGCTTCCCACGTCGGGCCAGAAGTTTTTTTCTCCCTCTGCTTGAGGGAGAGAACGAAGAGGTAGGCCAAGGCGCATAGATCGCATCGGCGCTGAGCACATCAAAACAGCGGGGATGCTCTTTGAGCACGCGGGCGAGCAGGCGCAGCGCGGCGGAGACTTCGTCTTCCTCCGGGAGCACGAGCTCGCAGTCCACCATCAGGCGCAGCTTTCCAAAAGCCGTCTCAGGATGGAGATCCCTTCTCCTTTCGTGCGGGGGTTTTCTTTTTCGCGAGCAGCTTCTCCCAGCTCGGTTGGCTCAAGGCTTCCAGAGAGGCGCGGGCCTTCTGGAAGTTCTCCGCCCACCGGCGCACTTGATCCCGGGAGTCGCGCGGCAGGCACTTCATGCGCGGGGCTCCCTTCT
>JBAYWC010000074.1:0-13286 GCA_041674265.1 Terrimicrobiaceae bacterium | reverse complement strand
TCGAGGAATGGGGGAAGCTCCTGTGCGACGTCCCCGCCGCCAGCGCCATCCTCGACCGCCTCCTCCATCATGCCGAGATCATCCCCATCACCGGTCGCAGTTACCGCCTCCAACAAAGTGCCCCGGAACAATCCTCTCCGAAATGCTCGCCCGTATCGGCATCCGCCCTGGTCCGGGATGCCAGTGCAACGAGCGCGCGGCTATCATGGATGCCAACGGGCCGGATTGGTGCGCCGCCAACCTCGCCGCCTGCCATGCCCCCTGAAACCACAATGTACACCCCCTGCGTCCCCGCTCCCGCCAGCCCCGCCAGCCCCACCGAAAACCCACTTTCCATCGGACCGTTGATAAAATCTCTCAAATCGCATGCGAACATACACTAACCATTTGCCTCGCTCGCTCCCGCTCGTCTCGCCCTTGCGGGCTGCACTGCATGCAGGCTCCCCCGCCTGTTCCCACAGGCCGGTGGTGGCCGCCAGAGCCGTCGGCCTCCCTCACCAGATCACAGTGGGATATGCCTCGGTCAGCCACCGGCTCTGGCAGCCAAAGCGTTACGCAATCTGAACCACCTCTCTGTGATTTATCCGGGTTAGGCACCGGTTATTCGACGAACTCGATTTTCCCGATCGGAGGGATGAGGCCCTTTGCGGAAGCCTCTCCCAGGAACCTCGTGATCGCCTCACGGCCCTTGTCCCCATAATCCAGAGTGTAGTCATTGACATACATTCCGATGAACTCGTCCGCGAGCGGAACATCCATCCCCCGGGCATGGGCCATGCTGTGCTCGACCGCAGGCTGCCGGTGCTCCAGTCCGAAGCGGATGCTCTCCCGAAGGATGTCGGACAGTTCCGAGCGGACCTCCGGAGGGATGTCTTTGCGAACGACATTCCCCCCCAGCGGGAGCGGGAGTCCGGTGGTGGCCTTCCACCAGGCCCCGAGATCGCGCACGAGATGGAATCCATCCCTCGCGTAGGTGAGCTGCCCCTCGTGAATGATCAGCCCCACGTCAACGGCCCCGCTTCGCACGGCCTCGAAAATCTCGTCGAACGGCACGACCACATGACGGAAATCCGCCCCCAGGTAAAGCTGCGCGGCAAGAAAGGCGCTCGTCATTTTCCCGGGAACCGCCACCGTCCTGCCGCGAAGCCAGTCGCGCCGCGAATCTTCATCCGGAAGGCTGCGGGCGCTTCGGTCCGAAGTGATGAACATCGGCCCGTATCCGTCCCCCATGCTCGCGCCGCTTGGCAGCGGGGCATACAAGTCGCGGATGGAGGCAAGCGCATGGATTGAGACGGCGGTGATGTGGAGTTCTCCCCGGGAGGCCCGCTCGTTCAAGGTCTGGATGTCTTGTAGAATATGCTCGAACCGGTATCCCCGAAGGTCGATTTTTCCGGCGGCCATGGCATAAAACATAAAGGCGTCATCCGGGTCGGGCGAATGGCCGAGTGTGAGCGTCATCGATTTCCAGTCCGTCATATGGGCGGAAATCAAAGCAGATCCGGACGGTTCTGCCCAGCGGGATGTGGGCTCGGGGGGGGATCCCTGAGGGCGTGCTTGCATTTTTTCGGTCAGGCGGTGATCATGATGTCCTGCCCGGCGTCCATTATGAATGTTGCCCGGCAGGAAATTTCGAGAACTGACCGATCAGAAGCACACACAATCGATGGCGACGATATTGGAACACAGAGATGCCCTGGGGCGGGGAGCCCAAGCTTTGCAGGAAACCGGCGAGATGGTGGGCGAGCGATTGGTCCTCAACATGGGCCCCTCGCATCCTTCCACCCACGGGGTTCTCCGCCTGGTCATGGAACTCGACGGGGAACTGGTCACCAAGGCGACTCCCGAGATCGGCTATCTGCACCGCGGTGATGAGAAAATCGCCGAGAACATGCAGTACAACCAGTTTGTTCCCTACACCGACCGGCTGGACTACCTCGCGCCGATCGCCAACAACATCGCCTATGCGCTCGCGGTGGAAAAGCTCATGGGATGGGAAATCCCCGCCCGCGGGAAAGCCATCCGTGTCATCGGTTGCGAACTGGCCCGCATTTCCGCCCACCTTCTGATGATCGGCTGTCTCGGGATGGACCTCGGGGCGATGACCCTTTTCCTCTACACTTTCACGGAACGGGAAAAAATTTACAACCTGATGGAACTGCTGACCGGGGCCCGGTTCACAACCAATTACACGCGTGTCGGCGGTCAGACCCACGATCTCCCGCCCGCGTTCATTCCCCAGTTGAAGGAATTCCTCCGCACGTTCCCGCCCGCATTTGCCGAGACGGACAAGCTCGTGACGCGCAACCGGATTTTCGTGGACCGGACGAAGGATATCGGGGTTATCACGAAGGAGGATGCGATCGCCTACGGGCTTTCCGGACCGAATCTCCGCGGATCGGGAGTCGGGCATGACCTCCGGAAACAACATCCCTACCTGGATTACGAGAAGTATGATTTTGAGATTCCCGTCGGGTTGACGGGGGATTGCTACGACCGTTACCTCGTGCGCATGGAGGAGATCCGGCAAAGCGTGAAGATCCTTGAACAGGCGGTTGAAACCCTTCCTTCGGGTCCGATCAACTGGCACGACCCCAAGAGCACGCTGCCCGACAAAGTCGCGGTCCTGACGAAGATGGAGGAACTGATCCACCACTTCATCGTCGTCACCGAGGGGGTGGACGCTCCCGCGGGGGAGGTCTATTTTGCCGCGGAAAATCCCAAGGGCGAACTGGGATTCTACATTTACAGCAAGGGCGGGGGAGTGCCCTACCGCCTCAAAATCCGCTCCCCATCGTTCGTCAATCTGAGTATCATGCAAAAAATCATTCCCGGGCACATGGTGAGCGACGTGGTGGGGATCCTGGGTTCCATGGATCCCGTATTCGGCGAGGTGGACCGTTAATTCGATGACCCTCGCAAATTTGCTCTCCGAGTCCCAGATCGTCACTTCCATGGTTTCAGGCGAACGCTGGGAGGCGATCGCCGAATTGGTGGACTGCCTCGTCAAAGCCGGAAAAATTGGCCTGGAAGACCGGAACAATGTTCTGGATTCCATCCGCCAGAGGGAGGAAACCATGAGCACGGGAATCGGGTTTGGCATCGCAATCCCCCATGCCTCGTCCGACAAGGTGGATGAAGTGATCGCGGCATTCGGACGTTCGGTGAAAGGCGTCCAATTCGATTCCCTGGACGGCCAGCCGGTCTTTTTCATCGTGCTTTTTGTCGTTCCCAAAGACCAGTTCCAAACCCACCTGCGGACGCTGGCCGCGATCGCAAAATTCCTCAACGACAAGGCGGTCCGGGATGATCTCGCCAATGCCGCGAACCAGGCGGCGATCCTGCGTGTGTTTGAGAGCCGCTCGCCACGCGGATGAGCGGAACGCCACGGGAAATTCTCGGCGAACGGCTGCGCTCGGCGCTCGGGGCCGCCGGTCTGGACCCCGAACGGGGAGAGGTTTCCGCCGCCGCGGACGCGCGTTTCGGCGATTACCAGTCGAATGCCGCCATGGTCCTCGCCAAGGAGAAGAGGGCCAATCCGCGCCAGCTCGCCGCGGAGATTCTCTCCGGGATCGATGTCGGCGGAATTGCCGCCGCGCCGGAGGTGGCGGGCGCGGGATTTCTGAACTTCCGGCTTGAGCCGGAGTTCATCGCATCCGGCATCCAGGCGCTCGCGGGCGATCCCAGGCTGGGGGTCCCGCTCGCAAAGTCTCCCCGGAAAATTGTCCTGGATTTCAGTTCCCCGAACGTCGCGAAGCCGATGCATGTCGGCCATATCCGCAGCACGATCCTCGGCGACTGCCTGGCGAGGGTCGCGCGTTTTCTTGGGCACGAGGTCCTCACCGACAACCATATCGGGGATTGGGGAACCCAGTTTGGAAAGGTGATTTACGGATGGAAACATTTCCTCGACCGGGAGGCGCTCGGACGCGATGCGATCGCCGAATTGGTCCGGCTCTACCGCGAGGTCAACCGGATCGAGGAGACCGACGAGACCGTCAAAAAATCGGCGCGCGAGGAACTGGTCAAACTCCAGGCCGGAGATCCGGAGAACCTCTCGATCTGGAAAGAGACCGTCGAACTCTCCTGGCGCGAGTTCGAGAAACTCTACGCAATACTCGACATCCGCTTCGATGAACGCCTCGGGGAGAGCGCCTGCAACGACGCGCTCGCCCCGCTTTGCGAGGACCTCCAACGCCGGGGCATCGCACAAGTCAGTGAAGGCGCCCTTTGCCTCTTCTTCCCCGGGATTCCTTCCCTTGCCGAGAAGCCGGCCATCATCAGGAAAAGCGACGGAGGATTCCTGTATGCGACCACCGACCTGGCGACCATCGGGTATCGCATGAAACGCTGGAATCCGGATGCGATCTGGTATGTGGTCGGCGCCCCACAAGCCCTGCATTTCCAGCAAATTTTCGCGGCCTGCCGGAGACTCGGGATCGGGGCCGACCTCGCCCATATCACCTTCGGAAGCATTCTCGGGGAAGACCGGAAAATCATGAAAACCCGCTCGGGCGAGAATGTCGGCCTCGCCGATGTCCTCCACGAGGCCGTGGAGCGCGCCCGGAGAATGATCGCTGCCAGGCCGGACACATTCTCCGCCGGGGAGGTCGAATCCATCGCCCAAACCATCGGCATCGGGGCCGTGAAATATGCGGAACTCTCCCAGAATCGGCTGACCGATTATGTGTTTTCCTGGGACAAGCTCCTCGCGATGGAAGGCAACACCGCTCCCTATCTCCAGAACGCCTACGTGAGGATCCGGTCGATCTTCCGTCGGGGTGGTGTCGAAGCCGATCCTCTCGCTCCCGTCCTCATCACCGGGCCCGCGGAGCGTGTCCTCGCGATCAAGCTCCTCCAATATGCCGAGACCGTGCCCGTGGTGATCGAGGATTTTCGCCCGAACATTCTCGCCAATTATCTCTACGAGCTTTCCAACACCTTCCATTCGTTTTACGAAGCCTGCCCGGTTCTCAAGGCGGAACCCGCCCTCCGCGCCAGCCGGTTGCTCCTGAGCGAAATCACGGCAAGGATTCTTTCCCACGGGCTTTCGCTTTTGGGAATTCGGTGCCCGGAGAGAATGTAAGGAGCCGGTTGACGCGCGCTCCGGCGGTGTCCCATACTTCACGGCATGGCCATCATTGGAATCACCGGGAGCATCGCTTCGGGAAAATCCACTTTCCGCGATCTCCTTGGCCCGATCCTTCCGGCACGGACCGCGGACGCGGATGCCATCGCCAACAGCCTGCTTGGGGAGAATCCCGATGTGCGCGCAGAGGTCCTGGCGGCCATCTCGCCGCTTTCTTACAGGCCCGATGGCTCTCCGGACCGGGCTGAAATCCGACGGATCGTTTATAGCGATCCGGCTGCAAAATCCCGTCTCGAAGCCATCCTCCATCCCCGGGTGAGGAAGACGTGGCTGGGGGAGGCGGAACTCGCAAGAAGTGAAAAGCGCCACCTGCTGGTCGATATCCCCCTGTTGTTTGAAACGGATGCGGCTCCGCAGTTCGATGTCACCATCACAGTCGCCTGTTCGCCCGATATCCAGCAGGCCCGCCTGGCGGCGAGGGGACTGGAGGCCGGACTGGCGCGGAAAATCCTCCACTCCCAAATGCCGGTTCCGGAAAAAATCGCGCGATCCAGCCATGTGGTTTGGAATGACGGGCAGCTCTCCGCATTGAGGGATCAGGCGGAATATTTCGCGGCGCGGCTGCGTGAGGCATCCTGAGAAACACTCCGCCTGGCATTCGCCGGGAATCCTTTTCATTCGACGCGCGGTCCGATCTCAAGCACCCTTGCCCAATCATGAGATTCGTTGACCAGATTCGCATTCACGCCAAGGCTGGGGACGGGGGAAACGGGTGCTGCAGCTTCCGCCGGGAAAAATTCATCCCCCACGGGGGACCGGATGGCGGCGACGGGGGAAACGGGGGGGACATCATCCTGCAGGCCGATCACGACACCGACAACCTCGTCGCGCTTTTCTTCGAGCCCCTTGTCCGCTCGGGCCGGGGCGCGCATGGCAAAGGAAAAAACAAACATGGCCGGAACTCCGGACCAACCATTGTGAAAGTTCCTGTCGGCACGATCATCCATCGCGCCGGCCAACAGCCGGGCGAACCGGTCGAGGAAGAGGCCATTGCCGACCTGACTGAGGACGGACAGCAGTTTCTCCTCTGCAAGGGCGGAGATGGCGGCAAGGGGAACACCCATTTCAAAAGCTCCACCAACAGGGTTCCCCGCCAGCACACCAAAGGCTATCCGGGGGAGGAAGGTTGGTTTTACCTCGAACTCCGCACCATCGCCGACGTGGGCTTGGTCGGATATCCCAATGCCGGGAAGTCCACCCTGCTGGGGGCCATCTCCGCCGCCCATCCCAAGACCGCTCCTTACCCCTTCACCACCCTGCATCCTGTCCTCGGCGTCGTCGATCTCGCGGAATACCACCGCATCACCGTCGCCGATATTCCCGGCATCATCGATGGAGCCCACGAAAACAAAGGCCTCGGACACGAGTTCCTCCGCCATATCATCCGCTGCAAAATGCTCCTCTTCGTCCTCGATATGGCTGGCAGCGAAGGCCGCGATCCCATCTCCGATTACCAATCCCTCCGCAAAGAACTCGGTCTCTACGATCCGACCTTGCTGAAAAAGCCATTTGCTGTCATCGCGAACAAGGCTGACATCGCAGATTCAGCAGAATACAGGAAATCCTTCAAACGCAACTATCCCAAAGTTCGGGTGGTCGAAATCTCAGCACTGGAAAAAACTGGTCTTGATAAAATATTTCAATCAATTGAAATATAGGTAATTAATACTTGTTTTTACGGTATTTATTTTTCTCGTATTTTTGATTTTCCGGGCGCTTTTTGGGAGCGAAATCGCGTTCTTTTCGCTGAACCGGGACGAGAGAAATATCGACATGTCCGTCTTGAATTTCGATTTTCCGTGAACCCTGCTTGAGAATATCCAAGTATTGATCTGCGACTTGGGCGAAGGATTGACCGATGGAAATGTCAATGATCCCGACCGAACGGGCTGGCAATCCCAAGGAGTCTTCCAGCAGCGAGACGATATCTCTGGGTGTGACCCGGCTTTCCCGTCCCACGCTGAGGCGGACCCATTGCATGCCTCTGGCTGGAGGACGGAGAGAGGGCGGCTGTTCGGCGGTGGGCGGATGAGATTTTTTTGCAGCCGGGGCGGTGTCCGCAGGTGCCGGGTGGGATTCCGGTCCGCCGAGCAATACGAAAAGCGAGGCGGCAATGTCGGTGGAACTGAATCCCTCCTCCAAGAGGCGATCCACCTGGGTGGTGGAGAGGTTTCCGCGATTAAGGACCTCCCGGACCTGATCCAGGAGCGACTCCACTTTCCGTTCCTCGACCTCTCCGGCGGTGGGAATCGTTCCGCGGCGGATTTTTGTCCGCGTGAACTTCTCGATATACTGGAGCTTGTAGATGTCCCGTCCGGAGACGAAGGTCACCGCCATTCCTTTCCTCCCGGCGCGGCCTGTGCGTCCGATCCGATGCACGTAGTCCTCGGCATCGTAGGGCAGGTCGAAATTCACCACGAGTTCCAGGTCCTCGACATCGATGCCGCGCGCGGCGACGTCCGTCGCCACGAGGAACTCGAACTCCGCCTTTTTGAATTTGTTCATCACCCGCGTCCGCTGCGCCTGAGCGATCCCGCCGTGGAGCCGGTCCGCGGAGAATCCTTGGGCGATCAGGTCGTCCGCCAGTTCATCGACCATGCGCTGGGTGTTGCAAAAAATGATCCCGAGCTTGTAGCCATGATAATCGACCAACCGGAGAAGGGCCTCGAACTTCATCCGTTGGGGAGTTTCGTAATACCATTGTTCGACGGTGGGAACGGTGACTTCCTTCTGCTGGATGCTGACCGACTTCGGGGACCGGGAATGGCGTCCGATCAGTTCCCGGATCTGCTTGGACACGGTGGCGGAGAAGAAAACCGTCTGGCGTTCCCTCGGTGTCGCCTGGAGGATTTTTTCGATATCGTCGCGAAACCCCATGTCGAGCATGCGGTCCGCCTCGTCCAGAATGACCATTTTCACCTTGTCGAGCGCCAGCGTGCCCCGGTCCATGTGGTCCATGAGGCGGCCGGGGGTTCCGATCACGATCTGGACGCCTTTCTTCAGCTCGTAGAACTGCCGTTCATAGGACGCGCCACCATAGATGGGAACAGCATGGAGGCCCTTCTTGTGGGAGGAAAGCTTGTGGATCTCGTCCGCCACCTGGGTCGCCAATTCGCGTGTGGGGCAGAGAATGAGCACCTGCACCGAGCGGTCGGATGCCCGGCAGAGTTCGATCGCCGGGATGCCGAATGCGGCGGTTTTTCCGGAGCCGGTCATGGATTGGCCGACCACGTCATGCCCCGCGAGCAGCACCGGAATCGCGGCCAACTGGATCGGGGCGGGCTCCTCGAAGCCGAGGTCGCCGACCGCCTTCAAGACCTCGGGCGACAACCCCAGATCGGAAAATTTCTGCTTGTTCATGGCAGGAGACTAACTCTGAAGTCCCCCGGCGTCACGGGTTGTGTTTGGAATGTGGCATTGAAGAAATGGGACGCGCCCTCAGGGCTTTCCCATTTCGGTCAATTGCCCGCCGAGTTGGTCCCGCTTGGCCTTCAATTTCTGAATGGCGCGTGCGGCATTCTTGATTTCCTGCGGCGAGAGTTTTTCCCCACCGGAAGCCCGTTTCATGTCCAACTCGTCCTGGGCGGATCGGATTTGCCGGTTCAATGTGCGGATCGAATCGGTCAGGTCGTCGACTTTCTTTTCCCCGGCAACCAATGCCGGGTCGTCTGCGGGAACGGGGCCGCCCAATGGCGGCTCATCGGGAAGAAGCGGTTCCGGGGAAGCGGGCTTTGCCACCGGGGTTGGCTCGCCGGCGAACGGCGTCGGGTCCGGACGGGCGGGTTCCACATAGGTCGCCGCAAAGTAGGATTGGTTTTTTTGAAACTCCTGCCCGCCATATTCGACGACATAATCCCCCCCCTCCTCGCGGAGGAAATTCAGCGCTTCACCGGCACGGATGCCCCGGATGCCATGTTGTGTGGTGACCTGAAAATCGGACGTCGCGAAAACCACCCTGGGCAGGACGGATTTGACCGGGGAGGGCGACAGGAATTCCTCGGGAATCGGGACCATATTGGTGGCCGGAGCCGTGGTGGGGACCGGTTGCTTCGGGGGGAGGGGAGGAATATCCGGCGACGGTCTGCACGCTGCCAGGAGAAAAATTCCGCCACAGGAAAACCGCCAAACGAGCCCCGCAATGGCTGTCGCTTTGCGCGCGCGGATAGCCGCGGATGTCATGGGGCTGCCGCTGAGTTTCATAACGTTGCGGGAAGTGTATCACCTCGGTCAATACATGGCCGCTGATATTTTGTCCCGATGCGTGAAACGAAGTTGTTGCAGGAACCCGCTTTTTTTTATTTATTACTTTTCCTAATGCCAACACCCGAGGAGGACGCGACTGTTTCCAGCGCCGAGTTTATCAAAGCCTTTCGCGTGATGCTCCTGGCGCGTGTGCTGGAGGAGAAGCTGGCGAGTCTTTATCGGGGAGGGATGATCAAGGGGGGGGTTTTCTTGGGCCGGGGCCAGGAGGCTCTGAGTGTTTCGGTGGGGCTGCACCTGCGGAAGGGCGACATCTTTGCCCCGCTGATCCGTGACCAGGCCGGACGCATGGCATTCGGCGACACGGTTCTCGATACCTTGCGAACGTATCTCGGTTCCCAATTGGGTCCCATGAGGGGCCGTGACGGGAACATCCACCGCGGCAGGCCGCGCGAAGGATACTATGCGATGATCAGCCATTTGGGGGCGATGATACCGGCGGTTTCCGGCGCTTTGCTGGCGAGGCGGATGAAAGGCGAAATCGGGATCGTCGGAGCGACCTGCCTCGGCGACGGGGGCACATCAACCGGCGCGTTCCACGAAGGCCTCAATGCGGCCGCGGTGGAAAAGCTTCCGCTGGTCCTGGTGGTGGCCAACAACCGATACGCCTACTCGACGCCGAATGCCCGCCAGTTCGCCTGCCGCGATCTGCTGGACAAGGCGGTGGGGTATGGAGTGGCCGGCCACAAAGTCGATGGAACAGATCTCGAACAATGCCTTCTCACCCTCCGCAAGGCCGTGAGGGCGGCCCGGGAGGGGGGGGGACCCCAGCTTGTCGTGGGGGACCTTCTCCGGCTTGTCGGTCACGGGGAACATGATGACGCCCGCTATGTCGATCCCGCCTTGAAAGCGGCGCCTGTCGGACGCGACTGCCTGCTTCTTGCGAAGGACCACATCATCGCCAGAAAATGGGCCTCAGACGCCGAAACCTCCGCCTGGCGGAAGGAAGCGGAAGAAGAGGTCAACTCGACGTTGGACAAAGTCCGTCTCGAACCCGGGCCGAATCCGGAGGAGGATGACTGGATGGCATATTCGAAACCCGAGTTTGCCGAGCGATACGCGGGAGCATGAGCAGCATCACGTATCTGGAAGCCATCCGGCTCGCACAGGAAAAAGCCCTCGCGGACGATCCGCGGGTCTTTCTTTACGGACAGGATATCGGAAATTTCGGTGGAGCCTTCAAGGCCACCAAAAATCTTGCGAAGGAATTTCCCGGCAGGGTTTTTGATGCTCCCCTGAGCGAGGACGCGATCATCGGCATGGCGGTCGGCGCGGCGATCGAGGGGATGCGTCCGATCGTGGAAATGCAGTTCGCCGATTTTTCGACCTGCGGGTTCAACCAGATCGTGAACCATGCCGCGACCCTGTATTATCGCACCGGGGTTCCGTGCCCGATTGTGGTGCGCCTGCCGTCCGGCGGAACATCCGGCGGCGGTCCGTTCCACAGCCAAAGCATGGAGGCTCTTTATGCCCATTATCCGGGTCTTGTGGTGATGACGCCTGCGACGGTCGAGGACGCTTACAGCATGCTGCTCGAGGCGGTGGCCCTCGATGATCCGGTCATCTTCTGCGAGCACAAGTTCCTGTATTACCACCTCAAATCCGAACGCCTCCCGGAAAGCGTTTTGCCGGTTGGCAAGGCCCGTCTGGCCCGCGCGGGTCGCGATGCCACGATTGTCACACACGGCGCGATGCTGCACGAATCCCTTGCCGCGGCCACCGAGCTGGCCGCCGATGGATACGAGATCGAAATCGTCGATCTCCGCACGGTCAAGCCCCTGGACACGGACACGGTGCTTGCCTCGGTCGCCCGGACCGGACGGCTGCTCTGCGTGAGCGAGGAATGGCCGTGGGGAGGGGTCGCGGCCGAGGTGATCGCGCGGGTCACGAGCGAGGGATTCGGCCTTCTGGACGTCGCCCCCCAGCGCCTCAGTGCCAAGGACACCCCCGTTCCCTATCACCCCGATCTCTGGTCCGTCCACCGCCCGACTGCCTCCGCGATTGCCGAGGTGTCCCGCAGACTGTTAAATATCTAACGTCCCATGGCTCTAGCTCCCATACTCATGCCGCAGCTTGGCGAATCCATTGCCGAGGCAACCATCGTCAGGGTTTTGTTCAAGGAAGGCGACACGGTCCACGCGGATGCGGACCTGATCGAGGTCGAGACCAACAAGGCTGTCATGGGTGTGACCGCGCCGTGTTCCGGCACGCTCGGCCAGATTCTTGCCGAACCCGGACAGAGCTATCCGGTGGGAGCGGTGCTCGGCTATATCGAAGTCACCAGCGAGGATGCCCGGCGGCTGGGACTCGAGGAAGACGATCAGCCAAAGACCAAACGCGCCGAAAAAAAACGCGCCGAAAAGCCCGCGCCTCCAGCCGCCGTCGAGCCGACGGTCAAGGGCGGCCTGCCGGTCCCGGCCCACGCGGGCGGGGCCAGTTACCTCTCTCCACGGATGAAGGCCCGCATGGCGGAACTTGGCTTGCGCATGTCGGATCTCTCGGGCATTCCGGGCAGTGGTGCCGGTGGCCGGGTCACGATCGAAGATCTCGAACGCTTCATGGCGGGCATCGAGCGGAACAAAACCACGCCCGCCTCGCCGATGCGCAAAGCCGTTGCCGATGCCATGATCCGGAGCTGGTCGCGTCCGCTGGCCACCGTGTTCCGCCCCATCACGCTCGACAACCTTCTCGCCCACCGGAAAAAGCATCCCTTGAAACCCGGGCCGGCCCTCTACACCCTGCGGGCCCTTGCCATTGCCCTCGGGGAGAACAGCGCGCCCGCCGGACGCCTGATCGGCGAACGCATCGTCCATCCGCCATCGGTGGATATCGGATTTGCCGTCGAGGCCGAGGATGGCGTGATGGTGCCGGTGATCAGAAACGCCGACCAATATCCGCTCGATGGCCTTGTGCCGCGTTACAATCGCCTGGTCGAACTCGCCCGCCAGCGGAGGCTCCCTGCCGGGGATACCGGGGGCTCGATCGCCACGGTCACGAACTACGGAACATTCGGGCTCACGCTCGCGACGCCCATCCCGCTGCCGGAGCAAACCCTGCTGATCGGCATGGGGGTCGGGCGAACCGTGCCGTTCTGGAATCCGGCCATCGAAGAATTCATCCCCGTCGTCGAAGCCCAGTTCACCCTCAGCTTCGACCACCGCGTGCTCGACGGAGGTGCCGCCGGACGCCTGCTCAAGCGCGTCGCGGAGTTGCTGGAAGGACCGGAGCAGTTGTAGGACCGTTCCCCGGTATTTCAATTGGGTGGTCTGCTCCGGGACAAGTAGCTTGACCCGCGAAAGGGCATCCTATACCGCGTGCTGAATGAAAAAGACACACGCGCGGAAGCGGGCAAGCACGCCATCGCGCGGGGTCCTTTCCGTGTGGTATGAGACAAAGAAGCCGGTTCTTCTGTATGCGGGAAAATTTGCGGGGCTTGTGCTCTTCTTCTGCCTCCTCTCGCTGACTCCGGCCTACCAGTCGCTTTTGGAGTGGGAGGCGGTCCGGAGCGCGGAGTTGGCTCATCGGATATTGTCCGTTTTTGCAGGCGGGGATTCCGTTGTCTCCGGGGCAACGCTTTTCAGGGGATCGGAAGCCATTCTGGAAGTGAAGACAAAATGCTCCGGCCTGTATTTCTGCTGGCTGTTGTGCGCCGCCGTGCTGGCCTTTCCGGCTCCATGGGGATTGCGCATTGCAGGGGCGGTGATCGGGTCCGTGATTTTGCTGGCAGTGAACATCCTGCGGGTCACCACCCTGTTTCTGGTCGGCTGCTATTATCCGGGCTGGTTCCCTGCGGCACACGAACAGGTCTGGCCCTTGGTTTCCCTGCTGGGGATAATGCTTCTGATGGGAACCTGGTTGGTTTGGGTGAAACGGCGAGAGG
>JBAYWC010000073.1:0-13330 GCA_041674265.1 Terrimicrobiaceae bacterium | reverse complement strand
CGTTGCCGTCGAGGCCGCGTGCAGCCACCAGAGCGCCTTCTCCACCCGAGATCCGCTCTCGTCGAAATGAGCGACGGGGGCTCCTTCAACCTGCTCCTTGATGCTTTGGGCGGGAGCTTCCAGAGCCGCGTGGCACTCGCCGATCAGGTTGGCCAGCGCGCCTTCACTCGTCGGCGCGCCAAAACAGCCGCCCATCAATTCGCAAGTCGCTCAAAAATAGATTCTAACAAAAACTGATTATGAAGTTAACCGGACACCCGTGGCTTTTTTGATAATCATGTTTTTCAAAGTTCCCTTCGGCATTGCGGACGGTGTGGCGGGGGAGTCTATCGCCCAAGCCCGGGAGTTCGGGGCGGCGGCGCGGGATCTGGGCGAAAACCGACTGGAACCGGATCATCGAGGGACGATCCGGGAGTCCATACAAATCGGCAGATGACCTTTTGCGCGTCAAGGGCATCAGCCGGAAAAGCCTCCAGGCCATCACTTCGAGTCTTCGCTTTACAAACGCACCCGGCAGCGGCGACTCTCCCCAGACCCAATGATGGAATGCCTCGAACGATCCCTGTCCCGGTTTGCGATCCCCGGTCTCATCCGTTATGTCGTCGCGCTCAACGCCCTCGTTTTCATCCTCGTCACCCTCGATCAGAACTACGCGCAATTTCTTGAGCTGGACCGCGCTGCCATCCTGCACGGCGAGGTTTGGCGGCTGGCGAGCTGGATCTTTCTGCCCCAGACCCGGAGTTTTTTCTGGATCATCTTTTACCTGATGTTCACCTGGTGGCTCGGAGATCTTCTCGAGGGAAGCTGGGGGACATTCCGGCTGAACGCCTACTACTTCCTCGGAGTGGCTCTCTGCATGGGGTCGGCGCTGGTATTCGGCGCCTCGGGGGGGAATCTTTTTCTGAATCTCTCGCTCTTTCTCGCGGTGGCGACCCTTGCCCCGAACCTGGAAATCCTGTTGTTCCTCATCATCCCCGTGAAGATCAAGTGGGTGGCATTTTTCAGCCTCATTTTCCCCGCTTCCGTCCTGCTTTTCGACCCGCTCCCGGCAAAAATGATCGTGATCATGTGCCTGGGGAATTACCTGCTTTTCTTCGCCCCGGCCTATTTCAAGGGCACGCTGGCATCCCACAAAACCCGCGAACGCCGCCAGCGCTTCGAGGCGGCGAAACTTCCCGCCCATGCCGCTCTCCACGCTTGTGCCGTCTGCGGGGCCACGGAACTCACCCACCCGGACACCGAGTTCCGCGTGGCCTCGGACGGAAACGAATATTGCACCCCCCACCTGCCCATCCGGCGGGTTCCGAATCAGGCCAAAATCAGCGGTTGAATCGCCCCCGCCGATCCCTAAGACCGCCGGATCCGCGGGCGTCGCTTTCCACAAAACCTGCTGAAATTTTCTGTCGCCAGGCGGTGCTCACAGGGAGGTCATTCTCTCGGAAATGGCATGAATCCGAAAACCGCTTTTCTCCGCGATCTCTGCGACCCTGCGTGAGGAATTGCTGAATTCGGGATGAACGCGCTGTTGATCTCGGGCCCCTCCGGGCATAGCCTGTCGTTCATGTCTGGAATCTGCGCAGAAGACGAACTGGTGGACAAGATCCTGGAGGGGGAACGAATCACTCCCGATGACGCCCGCGAGCTGCACCGATTGCCATTGGAGATGCTGGGGTCGTTGGCGGACGCGCGCCGCAAGTCCGCCAAGGCCGACGCCTACGACGGCAAAGGCAACGAGGTCGTGACCTATATCGTGGACCGCAACGTCAACTATACGAACGTCTGCAATGTCTATTGCAAATTCTGCGCGTTCTACCGGACCGAAAAAGACGACGACCACTATGTGCTGACACTCGACCAGATCGACGAAAAGCTCGACGAGTTGGCGGCGGAAGGCGGAGTCCAGGTCCTTCTCCAGGGCGGGCACCACCCGAAGCTTGGCATCGATTTCTACCTGGCCATGCTCTCCCACATCCGGGAGAAATACCCGCGGATCAACATCCACGGGTTCAGTCCCCCGGAATTCAACCACTTCTCCGAAGTGTTCGGCATGCCGGTTCGGGAAGTCATTTCCCAATTCATCGGCGCCGGTCTCGGATCGATCCCCGGCGGGGGAGGAGAGATCCTCGTGGATGCCGTTCGCGACCGCATCGCTCCGCTAAAATGCAAGTCCGACGCGTGGCTCGAGGTCATGCGCCAGGCGCACCAACTCGGCTTGAGATCGAGTGCCACGATGATGTTCGGGCATGTCGAATCGCTCGACGACCGCATCGAACACCTCGGGCGGCTCCGCGACCTCCAGGATGAAACCGGCGGGTTCACGGCCTTCATCTGCTGGACGTTCCAGCCCGAGCATACCAAGCTCCGCGCGGAAACCGTCACCAGCGCGGAATACCTCCGCACCCAGGCGATCGCCCGGATCTTCCTGGACAATTTCGAAAACGTCCAAAGCTCGTGGGTCACCCAGGGCCCGAAAATCGGCCAGATCGCGCTGCAATTCGGCGCCAACGATTTCGGCAGTGTCATGATGGAGGAAAATGTGGTCTCGAGCGCGGGGACCTCGTTTCGCCTCGGCGCATCGGACATCGAGCGCCTGATCCGGGAAGCCGGTTATGGACCGCGCCGCCGGAGCACATGGTATCGCCTTTTGAACTGACATGCTCACAGACACCCACGCCCATCTGGATTACCCGGATTTCGCCGATGACCTCGACGCCGTCCTGGAACGGGCCCGGCAGTCCGGCATCCACCGGATCATCACCATCGGAACCGGGATCGAGAGCAGCCGGAGGGCGGTCGCTCTCGCGGAAAAATATCCCTCCGTTTACGCGGTCGTCGGCCTTCACCCCACGAATGTGGAGAAGGAAGCCGGGGACTGGCTCAATGTGTTGCGGGGCCTCGCGACCCATCCGAAAGTGGCGGCGATCGGGGAAACCGGTCTCGACTACCATCACCTTCCCTCCGAGCAGCTCTCCTCTTCCCCGGCCCTCTCCGCCCTCCAGGCGGAAATGGCGGAAGATACCGAGGCCATGATCGTTGACGGATCCTACCGGTCCGCGCAGGCCGAGGCATTTTCAGCCCAGCTCGATCTCGCCTGTGATCTGGGGCTCAATGTCGTGATCCACCAGCGGGACGCATGGGACGACACCGTGGAACTTTTGAAACCTTACACCGGTCGCGTGCGCGGAGTCTTCCATTGCTTTGGAAACATGCCGGACCAGGCCCGGGAGATCCTCGACATGGGCCACCTCGTCTCGTTCACCGGCATCGTGACATTCAAAAACGCCCCGATCGTTCGCGAGGTCGCCGCCATGATCCCGGAGGATGCGTTCATGGTGGAAACGGATTGCCCCTATCTTGCCCCCGTCCCATACAGGGGAAAACGGGCCGAACCCGCCCATACCCGGCTTGTCGCGGAAAAAATCGCCGAGGGCCGCGGGACGACATGGGAACACATCGCCGCCGCCACCGAGAAAACCGCCGCCGGTTTTTTCAAATTTTCCTGAGCGGACGGCCTATTCCGGGACCGCCGCCTTGACGATCTCCGAGAAGCTGCGGGCTTCAAGGCTCGCTCCCCCGACCAGCGCGCCGTCGATGTCCGGCTGGCCCATGAGAACAGCCGCATTGGCCGGCTTCACGCTGCCGCCGTATTGGATGCGGACTTTTTCGGCGGTCTCGGCATCGGTCAGCGAGGCCAGCACCGCCCGCACATGCGCATGGGCATCCTGGGCCTGTTCGGGCGTCGCATTGCGTCCCGTTCCAATGGCCCAGACCGGTTCGTAGGCAACGGCCACATCCAGCATCTGCTCGGCGGTCACCCCCGCAAGACTGCCTTTCAATTGGGTTTCGAGCACGGCTTTTTCCTTGCCGGCATCGCGCTCGGCCAGGGTTTCCCCCACGCAGAGAATCGGCTTCAATTCGGAAGCCAACGCCGCATGAACCTTCTTGTTGACCAAGGCATCGGTCTCCCCGAACAACTGCCGCCGCTCGCTGTGGCCGAGGATGACATAGCGGACGAACAATTCCCGCAGCATCGCCGGGCTGATCTCGCCCGTGAAAGCGCCGGACATCTCGAAATACATGTTCTGCGCGCCGAGGCGGATTTTTTGCGACCCGCCGAGAAGTTCGGAAAGCTTCGCCAGAGCGGTGAAGGGTGGGGCGATCACGATCTCGACCCCGTTCACTTCTTCCACATCCAGGCGGAAGTCCTCCAGAAAGCCTTCCGTTTCGGTGACGGTCATGTTCATTTTCCAGTTCGCGGCGATGATTTTTTTACGCATGAAATTGATGATTGAAACCCGAGTTTAGACACTCCCGCGCCGGCCCGCAATAGCGTTTCAAATTTCTGCGTTTCAAATTTCTGTCGGCGACGGAGCAAAAGCGGAATTCTCGCCCGTCCAAAAGTGGACGGTTTTCACAAGCCGAAAACGCCTGATACACAGGGCAATATGTTTTTCGGTGGAGGCTCAAGGAGAAAGGCCCTGACTTTTTGAGAATTCCACTTTTGAACAGGCCACCCCCCCCTGCGAATCCATCTGCGGGCGAGGAAAAGGTGCGATGAAAGGAGATGAACTTGGCAAATACGCACTGAAGCGGAGCGGCCGCTCCCCCTCCCCACTTTCCTCGCTCCCCCCGCCGGGGAAAATTATGGAAAAATCCTGTTGTCGGGGGCAGTCGTCGAGGGTATGAGTCTTGGCTCCCCTGTCCCAGCAACCCCATTCCCATGAGTAACAAAGGAAAAATCGTTCAAGTCATCGGCCCTGTTGTAGACGTTGAATTCCATCCATCCCAAGGCTCCCTGCCCAAGATCTACGATGCGCTGGAAATCACATTCGAAGCCGCGGGTCAATCCAACCGCCTGACACTCGAAGTCCAGCAGCATCTTGGAGAAAATTGGGTGCGCTCGATTGCCATGAGTTCGACGGAGGGGCTTTCCCGGGGAATGGAGGTCCTCAATACAGGAGCCCCGATTTCGGTTCCGGTGGGAGAAGGCGTCCTGGGCCGGATTTTCAATGTCACCGGAGATCCCACCGACGAGCGGGGACCGGTGAAGTTCGAAAAAAAATACCCGATCCACCGCAAGGCCCCGCCGCTCATCGAGCAAGACACGAAGGCGAAAATTCTCGAGACCGGAATCAAAGTCATCGACCTGATCTGCCCGTTCACCAAGGGGGGGAAAGTCGGCGCCTTCGGGGGGGCGGGTGTCGGCAAGACCGTCGTCATCATGGAACTCATCAACAATATCGCCAAAGGACATGGTGGCTATTCCGTGTTTGCCGGCGTGGGGGAGCGTACCCGTGAAGGCAATGACCTCTATGCCGAGATGAGCGAGTCCGGCGTCATCAATCAGACCGAACTCGAAAAATCCAAAGTCGCGCTTGTCTACGGCCAGATGAACGAGCCTCCCGGGGCCCGTCTGCGCGTAGCTCTCACCGCCCTCTCGATGGCCGAATATTTCCGCGACGAGAAGAATCAGGACGTGCTGCTCTTCATCGATAACATCTTCCGCTTTTCCCAGGCCGGCTCCGAGGTGTCCGCGCTTCTGGGCCGCACGCCAAGCGCCGTCGGATACCAGCCGACCCTCGCCGCCGAAATGGGCGACTTGCAAGAACGGATCACCTCCACGACCAAAGGCTCGATCACATCGTTCCAGGCGGTTTATGTGCCTGCCGACGATCTCACCGACCCGGCGCCGGCAAACACCTTTGCGCACCTCGACTCCACGATCGTGCTGGAACGCTCGATTGCGGAACTCGGCATCTATCCGGCGGTGGACCCCCTGGCCTCGACCTCCAAGGCCCTGTCCGCGGACATCATCGGCGAGGAACACTACAAGGTGGCGCGCGGGGTGCAGAATGTCCTCCAGCGCTACAAGGATCTCCAGGACATCATCGCCATCCTGGGCATGGACGAGCTCTCTCCAGACGACAAACTGACCGTCTATCGCGCCCGCAAGATCCAGCGTTTCCTCTCGCAGCCGTTCCATGTGGCCGAAGTCTTCACGGGAACAAAAGGCCAGTATGTCCCGATCAGCGAAACGATCCGCGGCTTCACGGAAATCCTCGAGGGCAAACACGACGATGTGCCCGAGGGCAATTTCTACATGAAGGGCGGCATCGACATGATCAAAGAGGCCTAAGTATAAAGGTTAAAGCTTCCCAGACTCCGCCCTTAAACCACCTTAATTCTTAAACCTTATAACTTGCTCCCCATGCTTCATCTGGAAATCGTCACTCCCGAGCAGAAAACCTACTCCGACGATGTGGACTCGGTGGTGGTTCCGGGCGTGGAAGGGGAATTGGGCGTGTTGCCCCAGCATGTGCCTTTGATGACCCATCTCATCCCGGGCGAACTCCGCGTGCTCAAGGGAGGGGAAGAGCTTCGCCTGGCCGTGGGGGAAGGGTTCGTCGAAATCAGCGCCAACAAGGTCGCCGTGCTCACGGACATGGCGGTCAGGGAAAGCGATATTGACGAATCCGCCGCCGAGGAAGCCGTCCGGCGCGCCGAAGAGGCCATCCGGTCGAACAAGATGAGCGACGAGGAATACGCCACCGTCAAGGCCTCCCTCCAGAAATCCCTCGCCCAGATCCGCGTCAAACGCCGCCGTGGCGGTTGAGTTGCGCCGTTTTTCGAGACTGGAAACGAAGCGCGGGCATCCCGCCAGCGTTGGCGACAGCCGCGACCGGGAGGCCCGCGCTCCTGTTTGCGACAAAGTGAACGACCTCCAGGTTGGAGCAGGCTCTCAGTGTTGGCCCGGCTTTCCCAGATGCGAGGACAACATGCATTGGTCGATGGCGGTTTCTTGCCGGGTGACCAGGGTTTTGATTTTGATGGCCGGCCATTCGGCACCCACCACGATGGCATGCCGGGCACCCATGCCCTCCGCGTCCTGGAACTGGCGTCCCACCTTGGCGGGTTTCAGGGAAAAGTCCGTCCTCCATCCAAGATCCCGGGCGGCTTGGACGATCCGCAGGGCGTCCGGACGGTGGGCCTCGTCGGCCACAACCACAAAAACCTCGCAGGTCGTAATGTTGGCGGCGCGCCGTTTTTCATCGGCGGCAGGCGTCTCGTCGATGAGGTGCCCGAGGACGACATCCCCCATTCCGAATCCAATGGCCGGAAGGTTCGAGGCCCCGTCGCTCAGGCCCTGGATGAGGGAATCGTAGCGCCCCCCGCCGGCGAGCGCGCGGAGGGTTTTTGAACGGTCGAAAATCTCGAAAACGACGCCGGTATAATAGGCAAGCCCGCGGACAATCGAGAGGTCCGGTTCGACATAATCCCGCATGCCACGCGCATCCAACGCCGCAAGAACCGGAGCAAAAGCCGCGGGACTTCCCCCGGCGATGAATTCGCGCAACTCCGCAACGGTGAGGCCGGTCCCTGCCATCTTCTCATTGAGTTTTTCCGCCGGCTCGCGTTCGATCTTGTCCGCGCACGCCAGAATTGTCCCCGACTGCTCCCCGTCGCATCCGCGCGAGGCGAGGAAATCCATCCATGCCTTCCGGTCGCTGAGTCTCACGACAAAGTGCTCCTTTTCAAATCCGAATCCCCGCATCAGGTCCACCGCCAAAGCCACGATCTCCGCATCCGCTTCCGGCGAACTCTCCCCGATGATGTCTGCGTTGAATTGCAGAAACTCGCGCAGCCGGCCCTTTTGCTGCCGCTCGTGGCGGAAAAAATTCGAGACGCAAAACCACTTCATCGGTTTCCGGTAATGCTTTTCTTTCGCGGCGACCATCCGCGCAAGCGTGGGAGTCATCTCCGGACGCAGCGCCACCTCGCGGTCCCCGCGGTCGCGGAACGAGTAGAGCTGTTCGAGGATCTCGGCCCCCTCTTGATTCTTCTTCCGGTAAAGTTCCCCACTCTCCAGCGTAGGCCCGTCGTATTCCATAAACCCATACCGTCGCGCCACCATCCGCCATGTTTCCACAACATGGTTCCTCCGCGCGCAATCCTCGGGATAAAAATCCCGAAATCCAGGTAGCGCGGGCATCAGCACCTCTCTCCTGTTCCCAAATCAAAAATCCATCGCATCATGACCTTCCCACCTTGATCGCTCCCACACCCTCTGAAAAGCATTTCTCAAAGCCGCTACAAATCATTGATGCGATCGCATCAATGATTTGTAGCGGAGAAAAGATGCGCGAGGTGGGTTGCCAGCGCGGCTTTGTCCGGAAAATGCCGGAGGGAATCGTCGGGGGCGAGGAGGCCGAAGCCGGGACCGTAGGCGGCGCCGTTGATAACGCAGGCGTCGGTGCGCGCGGCGCGGATCTGGGTGGCGGCGCAGGAGACGGCCCGCTCGCGGGTGCCGTCGAGTTCATACTTCCAGCCGATGATCCGGGCGTCCGGGAACCAGTCGCGGAATCTCGGGAGAACTTTTTCCGCCGGCTTGAGCGTGAGCCGGATCGAGCCCGCGCGGCTGCTGAGTTTTGCGGTGCCTTCCGCGCCTTCGACACTTTCCAGGAGAAAGTCGCAAAGTGCGGCGGCGTGAAGGACGGTGGAGGGCGGACGTTCGAGCGAGCGGATGCCATGGGCCAGGGAATCGTTCGTGGAAAACGGACGCACGTCCACGCCGGAGGGCGGGGGGAAAGTGGCCGCCTCACCGCGGAAGCAGATGACCTCGAATCCCGTTTCCCGGAAAGCCTCCGTGAGGACCGTTCCGATTTCTCCCGTCGAGAAATTGGTGATCCTGCGGACTTCGTCGAGCGGTTCGTAAGCCGGGCCGCAGGTGATGCACGCTAAGGGAAGCACAAGTTTTCAGTGGTTTCCGTGTTCGGGAAAAAACATGGGATGCGCGGCAGTCTGCCACGGAAAACTGAAAACTGAAAACGGAAAACTCGGGCTACCGTCCCCCGCGGCGAAACTTCCGCATTGCGATCCGCATGGCTTCGTTCGTTTCCTCGACACGAAGCAGAAGACAGGCGCCAAGGTAGACGAGCGAGGCCGCGCCGATGGTGAGGAAAAGGATGAGAGCCTTCTGCCAGAAGACGGGTTGGGGGAAAAGAGACGGCGCGCAATGGATGCCCGCCCAGCAGGTCAGCCCCAACGGCACGGCCGCCAGGGCGCAACGTCCGAGGGCGAGAAGAGACCGGCGGCTTTCCAGCGTGGCCGCCGGCCCCCGCATCAAAAAATAAAGCGCCGCAAAATTGAGAATGGCGCAGATCGAGGTGGAGAGAGCGAGGCCCCGGTGACCGAGGTTCAGATGGAAGACAAACAGGTAATTCAGCGACACGTTCAACGCGATCGAAACGAAGCTGACAAGCATGGGGATCCATTTCCGGTCGATCGCATAAAATGCGGGGGCGAGGATTTTGATGCAGGAATAGGCGACGAGTCCGAGCGCGTAGAACCGGAGCGCCAATCCGGTTTGAAGGGTGTCGGCGGCGACAAACCTCCCGTGTTCGTAGATGAGCCCGATGATCGCGTCGGAGAGAAACCAAAGCCCGACCGCCGCCGGCAGTGTCAGGAAAACGGCCAGCCGCATCGCCCGTCCGAGGGTCGGGCCGAAGAGGCTGGTATCCTTGTCTGTGGCAATCCGGGAAACGACAGGGAGGGTGACCGTGGCAATGGCCACGCCGAAGACGCCGATCGGCAACTGCATGAGCCGGAATGCGCTGTTGAGCCAGGTCACGGCGGATTCGCCCACATGGGCGGCGAACCCCGTGTTGATGAGCACGTTGACTTGCACAGCGCTCGCCGCGATGACCGAAGGCACCATCAGGGCAAGGATCTTTCGAATCCCCGGATCCCGCCACCGGAAGTCCAATCGGAAACCAAATCCCGCCCTGCGCAGGCTGGGAAACTGGATGAGCAATTGCAACAAGCCTCCCAGAAGAGTGCCAAGCGCCAGTCCGAGCAGAGCCTGCCGGCCGAACCCCGGATCGATCAACCATCCGAAAACGACCCCTCCCACGATGGAGCCGATGTTGAAAAAGCTCGAGGCCATCGCGGGAGCGGTAAAGACGTTTCGGGAATTCAACATCCCCATCACCAATGCGGCCAGCGAGACCAGCAGGATGAACGGATACATGGTTTGCGTGAGCAGAACGGTGAACGCGATATCGTCCGCCGCAAAATTCCTGGCCAGCAGGCTCACAAGCTGGCGGGAAAGGAGAATGCCGATCAGGCTAACAAGGCTCATGAACACGGCGACCAGCGTCATCATCTTCGATGCGAGCGCCCAGGCCGATTTTTCCCCCTCTCTCTCGACGCGCTGCGAGAACACGGTGACAAAAGCCGTGGAAAGGGCTCCCTCGGCAAACAGGTCGCGCAGCAGGTTGGGAATCCGGAAGGCAATGATGAAGAGCCCCATCGCTGCCGTGCCGAAAAGCGAATTGAAGAGCACCTCCCGCACCAGGCCGAGCACACGGCTGCACATCACGGAGATCGAAATGATCCCGCTGGCCTTGGTATTCAGTTTTCTGTTCACCGCGCCGACGCCTTGCGCAGGCGCTCCATGATGGCCGCCCCGAGACCGGTCTCCGGCACGGGCTCGGCGAGAATCAAGGCCAGTCCGGCCGCGTCGAGCCGCCGCATCGCCCCGTAAAGGTTCGCGGCCGCCTCCCGGAGGTCTTGTGTTTTCGAAAGCGGCTCGACCCGGGCGAATCCCTCCCCCGCGCTTCGCCAGGAAAGAAGGCCGACGGTCACGGGGCATGGCTTTAAAACGCCTGTTCCCCCTGCGGCATGCGACTTTCGGAGATCTGTCGCTGAAGCGGGTTCGCCGATCACGAGCGGCGTCCGGGGGGCATAATGACTGGCCAGGCCGCCAGGCGCTGAGATCCCCGCCACGGAGCCATGAACCGGCCCGAAGGCAGCCAGTTCCTCTGCGGTGACCGGGCCATTGCGCAGGATGTGAAGCCCGTCGGCGGCGACGAGGACAATCGTGGATTCAATGCCGTGGGCACAGGGTCCGCCGTCGAGAACGAGGGGGATTCTCCCCTCCAGTTCCGCGAGGACATGCTCCACGCACGTGGGGCTGATCCTCCCGAACCGGTTTGCGCTGGGAGCGGCCACCGGCCTCCCAAAGGCCTTCAATACTTCCCGGAAAAGCGGATGGGAACTCATGCGGATCGCCACGGTTTCCTGCCCGGCCGTCACCAGGTCGGGAACGGTCTCCCGGCGCGGAAGCACGAGCGTCAAAGGCCCGGGCCAGAAATTTTCCGCCAACCGGCGCGCCGCCTCCGGAACAACCGCCAGCCGGTCCAGCCAATCGATCGAGGGGACATGGACGATCAGCGGGTCGCTCAACGGGCGGTCTTTTGCCTCGAAAATTTTGGCGCAGGCCGCGGGATCGAGGGCATCCGCGCCCAGCCCGTAAACCGTCTCGGTGGGAAGAGCCACAAGGTCGCCCCCGGCAAGAAGCGATGCGGCGGCGGAAATCCCCTCTCCGGCCGTGGCGACCCGCGTCTCGGCTTTCACAGACGTGTTCAAGCCAATTCGCCGGTGTCCGCGGTCTGGAGCCTGTGAAAAGCGGACAGCGACGCTTTCCGCGCAGCAGGGTGATTGCAGGCAAAGATTTCGGCGGCAACCAATGCGGCCTCTTTCCGGGGCGTCCGGTCGGAACGGCTTCCCATGACGACACCGCCCGGCGGCTGGGGTGGCTTGGTTTTCATTTGTGACGAAATTGTTTCCGAACGCTTTTTGACTTCCGTCCGGAGAATTTTACCACTGCGGACGCAACTCTGAGAATTACCAGACACGCCATGCCAAAAGGAACAGTAAAGTGGTTCAACGACAAAAAGGGCTTCGGGTTCATCGTCGATCCCGAAACCGGCGAGGATGTCTTTGTCCACTTCAGCGTGATCGCCGCCGAAGGCCACCGGACGCTCAAGGACGGGGATGCCGTGGAATACGAAATCGAGAGGAATCAAAAAGGCTCGCGCGCCAAACGGGTCGTGAGATTATGAGCCGGTGCTTCCCAACATCGTTCTCATCGGCTTCATGGGCTGCGGAAAATCGTCTGTCGGCCGCCGCCTCGCGTCCCTGACCGGACACCGGTTCGTGGACACCGACGAACTCGTCGCCCAAGCCGGGAACAAAAGCATCCCGGAGATTTTTGCGGCGGGGGGGGAGGAAAGCTTCCGGGACATCGAGGAACGGGTGCTCGCCGACCTGGTCGGCGTGGCGGGCATCGTCCTGGCAACCGGAGGCGGGGCGATCTTGCGGGAACCCAACCGGATCGCCATGAAAAAAATCGGGACGGTGGCATGGTTGGATGCGGACCCGGACGCGCTTTTCGAACGCGCCTCCCGCAGCCAGAAACGCCCGCTCCTCCAGACCGAAAACCCCCGGCAAACCTTCGACGAACTCTTCGCATCCAGACGGACGATCTACGAGGAGGCCTCGGATTTTCGCCTGGATTCGACCGGCCTCGCCCACGACGAGGTGGCCCAAAGCATTCTGGAACACACGATGCGCCTGCAAGCCCGGTAAGCAATCAGAACGGGAAATCGTTCGGAACCGTCCGCTTCGGCGTCCGGGCTTTTGCGGGGACGGCTGCGGAGGTCTGGAGATTTTTTCCGCTGACCCGGATGGCGCGCTCCAGACGGACCGGACAGGCGAACTCGCAGGCCCCGCATCCGATGCAGAGTTCCTCGTTCACCCTGGGCAGGAGCAGGTTCCCCCGGTAAGGAACGGTGTCCACGGCTTTTGTCGGGCAATGCTCGGAGCAGGCGGCGCAGTCGGTGCCATCGGTGTGAACGATGCAGTGCCGTTTGTGAAAATGGGCCTCGCCGATCTGCGTGCGTTGCTTTTCCGGCAGGGAGATTGGAACCAGCGCGCCGGTCGGGCAGACATCGATGCAGCGAAACCATTACCCACACACCGGAAAATCCGGCGGCCACAACAAAAAGAAACACGCCATGCCGGAAAAGATCCGCCGCGCGGACAAATTTCAGGCGTTTCGGGAAAATCCTGCAGCGGGCCCACCAGATCACGTCCTGCAAAATCCCGAGCGGGCAAATCGCCGAGCAATAGACCCTTCCCACCAGCAGGGCGAGAAGAAGCCACAGAAAAATCACGGAAACCCCGGCGCCGGCAAGCCCGCGGAGCATCGAGGGAACGAATTGGATTTCGGAAAAGACCGCAGTCCATCGCTCGGGGACGATGCCGCGGAAATCCAAAAATGCCACGAGCACCCCGCAGAAGGCCATGCCGGCGAGAGCGAGACGGAGCCTGCGGAGAGCGGGATTTTTTTGGCCAATGAGCGGAAGTAACTGCTCGGCAAAGAACCCGGCGGCCGGATGTGGAAAGGGGAGCAACTTTGCATTTTTCGCCGGATCGTGATATGCGGGAAGGCTCCTGCCGCGGGGAGTAGGCCGGTATTCCAGTGGTG
>JBAYWC010000072.1:0-13474 GCA_041674265.1 Terrimicrobiaceae bacterium | reverse complement strand
GTGGAGGTCGGCTTTGCGGGCCAGGCCGTGGAAAGACTTGTTGTGCCAGACTTCGACGCGGTCAAAGAGGATCGGGTCGTAGCGCAACTCCACCTTGAGGGCTCGCAGGGCGAGGTTCACCTCGAAGAGCTTGTTGCCCGGGGTGACGGTGCCGTCTTTCCGCACCACGCGCTCGATGCGGGTGTAAAAGAGCGGGCCGATTTTTTCCGGCTCTTCCATCGTGCGCGGGTGAAGCGCTCGTGCGGGCTCATGTTGGTGGAACCGTGGGGGCGCAGGTGGTAGAGATGCGGGCGACCCAGCGCGAGAACGCGACATTGAGTTCGGCCAGGCTGTGGACGTGGCATTCCGCACGAGGCGTGACACTTCGGAGCATCGGAGTTATCGCCATTTTGCACGTATGCACGGACCCTTTCTGCCTCATGAAGCGCGTGGGCATGGCCTACCGCAAAACGGCCTCCATTCCCGGCGGGGCCGATCCCCAGATGCAACTCGTGTTTCTCCAAGAGGAGCTGATCCCACGTCTCGAGGAGGCCCGCGAGGGGACACGCCGCGGTTTTTTCGTTGATGCCGCCCACTTCGTCCTCGGAGCATTTCTGGGGATGATCCGGCGCCTGACCCGTGTGCTGGTGCGCACGGAGAAGCTGGTGATGATGATCGAGGCGATGTCCTCCAGGGGCAGGCGCTTTTCTCCCTCGGCGGTCTTGCAGGTCAATTGTCCGTCGCGGCAGCTCAGGGAGGCTTGCGGCGAGTCGATGGTGACGATGTGGAAGCTCACAAAAAATGCGGAATGGTTCAGTCGTCGGGCGCGAGACTTCCAGGCAGGCCGAGGAATTCCGTGCCGGTGTCTGCGCGCCATTTCACGCGACCATCGTCGAGGATTTTCACGATGACGCCACGGAGCGTGCCCTTGAGAGTCTTAACGCGGTCGCCGGGCTGATAGGATGCGGAACATGAGAGCGATTCCACGATGGCAATCATCGCATCGCGGTCGAGGACACCGGCAATGTAGTGTGCGATGGCCGATCCAACTTCACGTTTCCGGGCGACCGGAAGGTCGCTGAAGAGAGCGAAGGCCAGTTCGCGTCCGATGAAGGAAAAGGTATTTCCGTTGAAAAACAAAAACGGCGCACCCCGATGGCACGCCCTGAGAAAGTCGATGGTTTCGGCGAGCGTCAGTGCTTGTTGGTGGGTTTGCTCCCACTCTGCCGCGCGCGTTGCTCCAGTTTCCGAGTTAGTTCCCTGCTGTGCTCCGCCTCTCGCGCACGCTCGCTGGTTGATGCCGACGACAGACTGCCAGTTCCAGTTCGCGAGAAAAGGGGCCCGGACTTGAAGCGGTGAACATTCGCCGCCGCCGCTTGGGCGATGTCTTCCGCCGTCAGGTGTTCCAGAAGATCCAGCCGCAGTTTCATTGCGCATAAACGCTACCGCCTTGTTGGCAGATTAGCAAGCTGGAGGGTGGTTTGGCCAGAAGTTTGCGGCCCCGACAGAAGTTTGCGGTTGTTATATCGACAGAATTTGAGGGGCCAAAGCTTGGGGACTGCGTTTTATTCGATAGCGGAACCGACTTCAGACACCGAAGCGCCTCAATTGGCCGAAAAGCAGCCCGCCGGCAGAGCGTTTTCCGTTCGGGAGGATTTGTCCGTAGCGGCCCGGAAGCCGGATGCTGTCGCAGGGGAGCACGGTCCAGTCCTCCAAGAGAGCCGTGATGCAGGATGCGTCGAGCTTCGGCAGCTTGCCGGCGTGCTTTTCAAGGATGGCGCGGACCTCCCGTTCGACATCCTCGCGGGGAAAGGCGGCATTGAGGGCCTTCGGGCGTTTGTCGCCGGGGAGGTTTGCAGGAGATCTTGGTTCCGAGGGGATCAAGGCCGGAAACACCGCAGAAGACTTCGGCCATCGAGCCTTGGCGTCCGTATTTCTTTTCAAAATCCGTGAGGAGATTGCGCGCTCGTTCAACTTTCTCGGCATCCTCCTTCTCCGCCTCGATCTCGTGGGCGCTCCATGCCTTGTTGCCATCGTAGCCGCGATTGTGGGCATACCAGCGGAGCACGTCCCAAAGTTCCTCCCAAGTCAGAAGGCTGCCGCCGCGAAGGACGCGCGCGGCGAGGAACCCCGGGGCCGAATGCCCTCCTCCCTGCTTGTGTTTTTCGGAAAGTTTTTCCTCCGAAATCACGTCAAGGTGGATGAGGAGACGCCCGATGCGGGAGAGGTGCTGGCGGGTGGCGCGAATATGGCGGCTCTGGCGGCGGAAAGCGCGGCGTTGCGAGGCGAGGCCGTCGTCTGCACCTGATTGTTCGCATCCAGCCGTCCGCCCGAGGACTGGGTGACGCTGGCAAAACCTGAAAATGCCGAGGCAAGCAGCGCGACGAGCAACGCCATCACGGCACAGGCGACCAGAATCTCGATCAAGGAGAATGCCGCCGGGGAGAAGAAAACCAGGCTGACGGGGGAATCTGATCTGGGGAATTGTCGTGACATCGAAGGAAGAGAAGAGCGGGATTTCAAGACCACGCTCTCGACGTAATCCACGCCAAGCGTGTCGAGTTTGGACGAAACATTCGCATGGGAACTCCGCGACAATTCTTTTTATCGCATGCACAAACGCCCTGTTCATCCTGGCTGAAAAAGTGCATCGTATGGGCTCCAAGCCATGAAATTCCTCTTCCTGCTGCTGGCCATGGCCACGCCATCCCTGCATGCCTCGGAGATTTCCGGCAAGCAGGCCGTGGAAATCGGGCGGCGGATCTGGAGGAATGAATGTGGCGGGACGGTATCCGGGCTGACCTCGTGGAACGCGGGGGAGGATTTCGCCTCGCTCGGCATCGGCCATTTTATCTGGTATCCCGCAGGCAAGCGGGGCCCGTTCGAGGAGAGTTTTCCGGGGCTTGCGCGGTTTCTGAAAGCGAACGGACAGCCGGTCAGGGACTGGATGCTCGGCCCCTGTCCATGGAAGACCCGCGCGGAATTTCTGGGCGATGCCAATGGGTCGCGCCTCACCGAGCTGCGGGCGCTCTTGGCAGGAACGGTTGCCCTTCAGGCCAGGTATGCGGCCAGGCGACTCGACTCGGCCGTGCCGAAGATGCTGGCCGCTGCTCCGGCGGATGAACGCGCGAAGGTTGCGGGAAATTTCAAGCGCGTCGCCGCGGAGCCGCTCGGCTATTACGCCCTCATGGACTACGTGAATTTCAAAGGGGAGGGGACGAGCCCGTCGGAACGGTATCGCGGCCGGGGTTGGGGATTGCTGCAGGTTTTGGAAGGGATGAAAACATCCGGCCCGGCGGTTCCGGCCTTCGTCCGCTCGGCGGATGAAACACTGACGCTGCGGGTGAAGGACTCGCCCTCCGAACGCAATGAGGCGAAATGGCTGCCCGGGTGGCGGAACCGGCTGAAAACTTATTTGAAATGAACAAAGACGACATCATCACCGTGCTCGAAAACATTGCGCGGCTGCTCGAGCTGAAAGGCGAGAACCCGTTCAAGGTTCGCGCCTATACCAATGCCGCGCGCGCGCTGGAAACCCTTTCCGAGCCGCTCGAAAAGCTGGTCGGGGAAGACCGGCTCGGATCGGTGGACGGACTGGGCAAGGCGACCTCGGAAAAGATCGCGACCCTCGTCCGCGATGGGAAACTCGGATACTACGACCAACTCGCCGACGAATTCCCGCCGGACATCCTGAGTCTCTTCGAACTCCAGGGGCTCGGCGCGAAGAAAATCAAGGTGCTGTGGGATTCGCTCCAGGTCCATTCGATCACGAAGCTGGAGCGCGCGTGCAAATCCGGAAAAGTGGCCGCGCTTCCGGGGTTCGGGGAGAAAACCGCCGCCAACATCCTGCAGGCGATCGAGCACCACAGCAAACACACCGGGGAATTCCGCATCGGCGATGTCGCCGGCCTCGCCGAGAGCCTTCTCGAAGACCTGCGCGGGCATCCGCGCGTCACGCACGCCCAGATTGCGGGAAGCTACCGCAGAAAAAAGGAAATCGTCCGGGATCTCGATTTCATCGTCTCCACCCGGCATCCCGCGGAGGTCTCGGAATTTTTTGCGACCCATCCGCTGGTGGAATCCGTGCTCGCCCGCGGCGCGACCAAGACCAGTGTCATCCTGAAATCCGGCATCCAATGCGATCTGCGGGTGGTGACCGGCGCGGAGTATCCCTTCGCCCTTGTTTATTTCACCGGCAGCAAGGAGCACAATGTCCGCATCCGTTCGCGGGCGCTCGCCCGTGGCTGGTCGCTCAACGAATACCGGTTCAGCGGGGCGGAAGGGCGGGCGCTCAAGGAGCCGATTCCGGAGATCCATGAGGAGAACGAGATCTACAGCGCGCTGGGCCTCGATCCTGTCGCGCCCGAATTGCGCGAAGATCGCGGCGAAATCGAGGCGGCGGAAGCCCATGAGTTACCCGTCCTGGTCGAGTGGCAGAACCTCCGGGGGACATTTCACAACCACACGACGGAAAGCGACGGCCGGGCAACTCTCGAAGACATGGCCGCCGCGGCGCGCGAACTCGGGCTGGAATATCTGGGCATCGCCGACCACAGCAAAAGCTCGTACCAGGCGCACGGGCTCGATGAGAACCGCCTCGCCGCCCAGGTCGAAAAAATCCGGGAACTCAGCAGCGAATCCCTCCATCTTTTTGCGGGGACCGAATGCGACATCCTCAAGGACGGCAGCCTGGATTTTTCCGACGATGTCCTCGCTTCGCTCGATTATGTGGTCGCGAGCATCCACTCGTCCTTCACGCTCTCCGAGGCCGAGATGACGAAGCGCATCATCCGGGCCATCAGCAATCCTTGTGTCACGATGCTGGGGCACCTCACCGGACGCCTGCTGTTGAGCCGTGAATCCTACCAGGTGAACATCCCGGCGGTCATCGATGCCGCCGCCGATACCGGAACGATCATCGAGCTCAATGCCAATCCCCGCCGCCTCGACATGGACTGGCGGTGGTGGCCGCTTGCCAAGGAGAAAGGCGTCCGATGCTCGATCAATCCCGACGCCCACTCGACCGCCGGTTTCCAGGATCTTGTCTTCGGCATCGGCGCCGCCCGGAAAGGCTGGCTCACAAAAAGCGACGTCATCAACACCCGTCCGCTCGGGCAGGTTGTCCCTCTTCTCGCGGCAAAGCGTGGCCGGAAAAATTGAGCGCCGTCCCCATCTCTGCTTGGAAACACGCGGGCTGTTCCCAGGATCCGTATTGATGTTTGCCGGGTTTTCTGCGCGGAATGCCGCGTATGGTTCACATTGACATCACTTATTTGGGCGCGCTCCGGTGCGAGGCGGTGCATGGTCCGTCCGGAGCAAAGGTTTTGACCGACGCTCCGGTGGACAACCACGGCAAGGGAGAGGCGTTCTCCCCGACCGACCTCGCCGCGGCATCGCTCGGGGCCTGCATGGCGACGATCATGGGGATTGCCGCGGAACAGCATGGGATCACGCTGGGGCGGGTGCAGATCGGAGTGGACAAAGTGATGTCCACCGATTCCCCGCGCCGGATCGTGAAAATCGAAGTGGCATTCACGGTTCCTCTCCCGCCGGACTTTCCCAAGCGGAAAACCCTCGAAAACGCCGCTCTGGCCTGCCCGGTTCACCACAGCCTGCATCCGGACATCGAACAGGTCGTGCGTTTCGACTGGGTCGGGTGACAAGATGTCGAATACCACGAAACTGACCACTCTCCCCGGCGGCCTGCGTGTGGCCACCTGCGAGATGCCGCATGCCCAGACCGCGGCGATGGGGATCTGGGCCTCCGTGGGCGGACGCCATGAGCCGGCTCCCCTCAATGGCATCTCGCATTTCATCGAACACATGCTTTTCAAGGGGACGGCCCGGCGGTCGGCCCGCCGGATCATGCAGGAAATCGAGGGTGTGGGGGGCGATATGAACGCTTATACCGCGGAGGAACGGACATGCTATTATGCCACGGCCGCCGCCGAGTATTTTCCGCGGGTTTGCGATGTGCTTTGCGACATTTATCTCAACCCGCGATTTTCCAGGCAGGACATCGACCGGGAACGCGGGGTCATCGGGGAGGAAATCCTGATGTATCGCGATGAGCCGTCGTCGCATGTGCAGGAGTTGCTCAATGGCACATTCTGGCCCCGGCATCCGCTGGGCCGCCCGCTCACGGGCACGCTGGAAACGATCGAGGGGATGGGGCGGAGCGAATTTCTTGATTACCGGGCCAGCCATTACCATGCCTCGAGCACGGTGGTCTCGGCTGCCGGGAACATCCGGCACGACGATGTCGTTGCCCGCATCAGCAAGGCGCTGGGTGGTTTGGGGCGCGGACGCAAGCCCGTCGCGAAGCCGGCTCCTGTTGTCCCGGCCCGTCCGCGTCTTTGCGTGGAAGCGCGGGATATCCAGCAGACCCAGATTGCCATGGCGCTTCCGGCATTCGGCCACAAAGACGAGCGGAGATATGCCTTCCATCTGATGCATGTCCTGCTCGGGGGCAATGCCAGCTCGCGGCTGTTTCAGGAACTGCGTGAAAAGCGCGGCCTGTGCTACTCGGTGAGCACGCACCCGCTGACTCTCGACGACAGCGGGGTTTTCAATATCTCCGTCGGTCTCGACAAGAAAAACCTCGAAAAATCCCTCCGCCTCATTCTCGCGGAGTTCGGGGCGATGGGCACCCGGCTGGTCGGAGCCGCGGAACTCAAGCGCGCGAAGGAATACGCGGTCGGATCCAGCCGGATGTCCCTCGAGCGCACTTCCAGCCAGAACATGCGCCTTGGCAGCTCCGTCCTCGTCTATGGGAAAATCGTCGATCCCGAGTCCGTGCATGAGAAGATCCGCGCCGTGACGGCGGAGGAAATCCGTTTTGCCGCCGCGGAGATTCTCGATCCTTCCCGGATGACGCTCGCCCTTGTCGGCCCGTCGCCCGACGCCCCCGTGATCCGCGGAATTCTCGGACTGTGAAAGGCGTGGTTTTCGCGATTGAGGCCACCCGCCGGGCTCAGCGGCTTCGTGGTTTGTAGATGAGGAGGCGGAGGCCGTTGACGCAGACGAGCACGGTGCTCCCCTCGTGTCCGATGACGCCCATGGGCAATGCCAGGCCGATCCCGAAAGCCGCGATCAGAAGGACGATGATCACGGAGGTGGCGAAGAGGAGATTCTGCCAGAGGACACGTTTGGCGTGTCGCGCGATGCCGATGAGGAGCGGGATGTTCTCCAGCTTGTCGCCCATGAGGACGACGTCCGCGGTTTCCATGGCGATGTCGGTCCCCGCCGCGCCCATCGCGACACCGATGTCTGCGGTCGCCAGGGCCGGCGCGTCGTTGACCCCGTCGCCGATCATCATGACCCGGCCCTGTTTCTTCAATTCCCGGATCGCCTCGACTTTGCCCTCGGGAAGGAGTTCGGCCCGGACCTCGTCGACACCCGCCTCTTCGCCGATCGCGTGGGCGACGGCGCGCTGGTCGCCGGTGAGCATGACGACTTTTTTCACCCCGAGCTTGTGGAGGCCGGCCGCGATGGCCCTGGCCTCGGGGCGGATCGTGTCCGCGAGCGCAAGCACCGCGAGGGCGGCCACCGCATCCCCCGCCCGGGATCCGACCCACACGCAGGTTTTTCCATGTTCGGAGAGAGGGGCGGAATGCGCGGCGATCCCGTCCATCCCGGTTGCTCCGAGTTCGCGGAAGAGGCGTTCGCTTCCGACGACCAGACGAATATCGTTCATCGTGGACTCGGCACCCTTGCCGGCCGTGGATTGGAAATCCGTGCATTCCGGGAGCGCGAGCTTCAAGGCGGCGGCGCTCTTGACAATCGCCGTCGCGAGCGGGTGCTCGGACTTCGATTCCAGCGCGGCGGCCGAAGCGAGAAGGGCCGTCAGATTCTCCGGCAGCGGGCCGTCCAGCCTGTGGGCTCCCCACGCATCCACGATCTCGGTCACGGTCGGGCGTCCGACCGTGAGCGTTCCTGTCTTGTCAAAAGCGACAATGCTGATTTGCGCGGTATGCTCGAGGTGCGATCCTCCCTTGATGAGGATGCCCCGCCGGGCGGCGCCGCCGATGGCGGAAAGCACGGTGGCGGGAGTGCTGATCACCAGGGCGCACGGGGAGGCGACGACCATGACTGTCATCGCCCGGTAAAAGGCTTCCGCAAAGGGCTGGTGCCAAAGGAGCCACGGCACGAACCAGACGGCCGCCGTGAACGCGATCACCCCGGTTGCGTAATATTGTTCCGCCTGTTCCAAGAAGCGCTGCGTGCCGGACTTTTCGGCCTGCGCCTCTTCGACGAGCTTGACCATGCGGGCGAGCGTCGAGTCTTCCGCCCGCTTCGTCACCGCGAGTTCGAGTCCGCCGCTCTGGTTGAGCGTGCCGGCGAAGAGCGGCGCTCCGGTCGTCTTGGAAACCGGCATCGATTCCCCCGTGAGGCTCGATTCGTCGATGCTGCTGGTGCCTTCGGTGATCCTGCCGTCTACCGGGATGTGTTCGCCGGGACGCACGACAACGATATCCCCGATCTGGAGGGATTCCACCCGCACGAGACGGGTGTTCCCATCGCGCTTGAGCAGGGCCTTGTCGGGCCGCAGCTTCAAAAGCGAGTGGATCGCCTTCTGCGTGCGCTGGAGCGCATAGCTTTGGAGAACATTCGAGAAGGAAAAGAGAAACAGCAGCAGGGCCCCCTCGAATGGCTGTCCGACGATCCCGGCCCCGATCGCCGCGAGCACCATCAACACATCGACATCGAGAACTTTTTCCCTCAAGGAGGAGATTGCCGAGCGGACGCCCTGCTGCCCGCAGAAAATATACGCGCCGGCATAGAGGACATAGGTCACCGTCGCGCCAAGACCGACCGCGCGGTGCACGATCAGCGACGCGATCAAAAACAAGAATCCGAGAGCGCAGGAGATCTCCTCGTTCAGCTCCCCCGCACGGACCCTCTGCCAGAACGTCGTCTCCTCGTCCGGCCGGGGTGCCTCGTAGGGGCGGACATGGGCGCCGGTCGCGCGAATCCCCTGCAGGACGGCCGACTCGTCGGATACCGAATCGTCAAACGTCAGACACAAGATTCTCCCGAGATACGTGGCGGTCGCTTTCCGGACGCCGGGGATTTTTTCCACCTTCCGTTCCAACCGGATCGCGCAAGCCTCGCAGGCGGCGCCGTCCAGACGCAGCGTGCGTTTCTGCAAGGCAGGAGCAGGCACATGTTCCTCCGCAATCTGCCGGAGCTGGTCGTCGGTGAGCTGGCAGGGATCGTATTCGATCTCAAACGCCGTCCTTCCTGGCAGCGGCTGCACACCGACCACCCCGGTATGTCCGGCAAGGGATTCGGCGGCCTGCTTGAGGTCTTCGTCTGGATTCATCGTCTTCATGGAGTAGTGGTTTCCCAGACAAGTCGCACGGCAAAAACCCGTCCGTTGTCGCGGATCGCGAAGTTGTGTCCGTCCATTCCATTCGCCAGAGCACGAACAAGACGCAGCCCGATTCCCAGCCCGCCTGGCGCCCGGACTTCCGGATGGTCATTGGCAAGTGACAGGACGGTGGAGCGGGCCGATGGAAAGACCCGCAGCCGCGCCGCGGAGGCTCCATACCGGCAGGTATTCCCGAGAAGATTGTGCAGCATTTGCCGCAGAAGATCCGGGTCAGTATCGATCCGCAGACCTGGAGAAACCCCCCAACCCAAATCGAGTCCCGCCTGTGAGGCCAGGATCTCGTAGGGTTCCTTGAATTCCTCCAACAACGCGGAAAGATCGACTGAACTGCGCTTGACTTCCAGGCGTCCAGCTTCCGCTTTGGCGGCAAGCAAGGAGCGTTCCACGAAGGTCGATAACCGGGAAAGCTCCTCCTGGAGCTGTTCGGAAAGCTCCGGCGGGAGGTCTGCGGCGGACTGCTCGATCCGCATCCGCAGAAGCGTGAGCGGTGTCCTCAGTTCATGCGCCACACGCGAGGAATACTCCGCCATCTCATCGTAGGCGTTTCCCACGCGGAAAAGGAGCGCGTTGATCTGAGAGACCAACTCGGCCAAAACACGATCGCTCTCAGGGGGTGGAATACCGGTTTTCAAGGTGTCCGGATTTTTTTCCGCCAAGGCCCGGTTGATGCGCTTAACCGGCCTCAGAGACCGGTTGGCCAACAGAAAGCCAGATCCCAGGGCAAGTCCCAGCGCAGGAAGCCCGACCCAGATCCAAACCTGGATCAACTCGCCAAGAATGTCCTGCACCTCGGCATCTGTGTAGCTGCCATGCAGCGACCAGTCGGGATATTTGGGGTGCGAGCGGTCCCATTTTTCGAGGCGAAGTTCGTGGTCGAGGTGCTGATGCGCGGTGAATATAAGAATCCCGATGATTCCGGCCAGCGCCAGCCCAAACCAGGCCGCCATCCGGATGCGGAAGTTCACGACGGCTCCTCCCTCAAGGCAAATCCGACACCGCGGACGGTGTGAATGAGGGGAGGCATCCCCGGCAGATCGATCTTTTTCCGGAGGTAGTTCACATAGACATTCAGCACGTTGGTGCCGGAATCGAAATGCTGGTCCCAGACCCGCTCGACGAGGGTCGTTTTTGTGATCGTGCGTGGAGACGCCTCGGCCAGCGCTTCAAGGAGCGCGAACTCCCGGTTGGTCAGAATAATTTCTGCTCCGCCTCGGGTGGCAAGCCGTGAGCGGAGATCGAGCTCGAGGTCCGCAATCCTGACAATACTGCAAAGATCCGGACTCCGGCGCCGCAGCACCGCCCGGATTCTGGCCAGAAGTTCCTCGGTGGAGAACGGTTTCACCAGATAGTCATCCGCCCCGGCATCCAGTCCTCCCACTTTGTCCCGCAGGTCCCCGCGCGCCGTGGCGAGCAAGACAGGAAAAGTCCTACAGGCCTTGCGGAGCGCGCGGGTCACGCTCACCCCGTCCATCCCCGGCATGGATATGTCGAGCACCGCGGCATCATAGGCGTGCTCTTTTCCAAGCCAGAGTGCTTCCAGACCGTCGCCGGTTTCATCCACGGCATACCCGGCTTGCACCAATGCCTGTTTCAGGTGAGAGCGCAGTTTGGAGTCATCTTCAGCGACAAGTATCCGCATGAGGTGGGATTCTACCTGCTCCCCAGGTTGCTAGCCAGCGGCAAGGCGGGCAAAGGGGATGACCCCATCACGGGCGCATCTGCGATAGTTGTAATCGGCGATGGATGGCCAGGGAGCATGGGCGTCCCGCCCGTGTAGGGCGCGACGGTCCGGTGCGAGAGCTTGGGCCCCAACAGGCGGGACGCCTGTTCTTGTTTGCAACTTTCGCAGATACGCCCCCCCATCACCTTGGCCATGCGGAGAATTTCCAAGCATGTCCAGCCCATCTCATGATTTTCTCCCTCAATCATCGTCGTCCTTTTTCTGCCGTTTTCGCTGATCCGGCTGCGTTTCGCCCGGTGCGTCGCCGAGTGATGCGCCGGCAGCGGTATTCACCCCAACGCCGTGCTTGTAAACAACCTCGCCCCCGTAGTGACCGGCTTGCGCCACAGAAAATGCCGCCGCCACAGCCGCAATGGCAGCCGCCGCGCCGAGCGCTCTCCCTGCCACAGGGTTGCGCCCAAGAGCTGCGGAGATGATCGCGAGCACCGCAGCCACGAGCCCAGCATTGCGGGCGCGCTCGCCCCATTCCTCGTGGGCATCAAGAGTCTTCTCTCCACTGCCACTCAACTCCCCCGCCAATTCGGCTGCCTCCTCTCCTGTCCAGGTCGCCACCACGGCTCCCGCTCCTCCCAGGGCAAGGATTGCTGCGGTGAGCACGGGGAGGTGCCATTTTCTCAAAAACAGGGACACAACCGCAAGCGGGGCTCCCAAAAGCAGGAGCACAATGGGGAAATGAACAACCGCAGGATGGAGCGGATCGGGAATCATGGGGGGTGCCCTCAGTTGATTTGCTTGAACTCGTCGCGGCTCTTGCGGCAGCTCGGGCATTTCTTTGCGGGAAGCTCGGTCAGGGTCATTCCGCAGACCTGGCAAACAAAGTAGTCCTGCGGAGGGTTTTTCCCGAGTTGATCGAGTGCCATCTGATACAACTTGGCGTGCTCCTTCTCGGCGGCGAGGGCGAACTGCAAGGTACGGATCGCGGCTTTTGCATCATCGGCTTTTGCGGTCGCAAGGAACCCGGGATACATGGTATCGCGCTCGTAGGTTTCGCCCTTGATCGAATCTTTCAAGTTGCCGGCGGCGGTGCCGGGCTTCACCTCATCGAGCTTGAAGCTTTCGACCGTGCCGCCAAGCTCGATGATCGCCGCCTTGTGGGTATCACGATGGATGGCTTCGGAGGCCGAGGTGGCGCGGAATAGTTTGGCGACCTGCGGAAGTCCCTCCTGCTCGGCCGCCTTGGCAAAGGCCGCATAGCGGTTCGAGGCATTCGATTCCCCTTGGAATGCGGCGTTCAGATTCTTGATGGTTTCCGGAGAGGCGGTGGAGGCGGCAAATGCCGGAATCCCCACGGCTGCGAGCACGAGTGAACAGAGGGTGGATTTTTTCATAACCCTGCCACCCTCTCACAGGAATGTTAGAAACTTCTCGCACGGAAGATTAGAATTTTCCAACAGTCCCGGGAAAACGGAGCCGGTCTTTCAGAACAAAGTCGGCTGGGCGGAAGGCTTTTTTTCCGGAGCCGGTTCCGCTTTCAGAATTCCGGGTTTCACCGGAGCGGGCTGAACGGCCAAAGGCGGCGGCTCGACTGTTGGTATCGGAACCTGGGGAAGGACGGGTTTCCGTGTCACTCTCGCCACCAGCTCCTCGGCATCCATTTTCCTCGCCGCTTCGATGACCTTCAAAAAGGCTCCGACCATTTCCGGCTTTCGTGCAAACAATGCCTTTGCGGCATCGATGGGCCCGCGGGTGTCGCGGGATTCAATCTCGGCAAGGCTCACCCCGAGGGCTTTTGCAAATTTCGGTAATGTGTCTTTCGCCGGATTCCGCTTTCCACTTTCAATATCGCTTAGGTGAGCCAAACTTTTAAACCCAACCTCCTGCGAAAGAGCACGCTGCGTTAGTCCGCGCCCCTCGCGTAAAGAGCGAATATATTGGCCGAAGGTCTGGCTCATGCCGGGCACCCTATGCTTCGCAGACTCTGCGATCAAGAATAAGTTTGGCAGGAGCATTCACGCGAAGAGTGCAAGGATGCGCTACGAAATGAGAAATACCACGAGTGTCCGGTTAACTGAGCGATGAGATTTCATAAAGTTCATAAAATGAGCGCCTTGCGGGACAAAACCGATGTGAGGGATTTGAACTCCGTCGGATATCTTGCCAGCCTTTTCGGCCATGAACACTGGCCGCTACGTCCTTTCGCAAATCCTCGACCTCGTGCATTGGCAAACGCTTTCCCGCTTTGTGGAGTGCTACGATGCGGAGTCGCGCGTCCGACATTTTGGATGTCGCCAGCAACTGGGCGCATCTCTGATAGTTGCAAAAAAGCTGGACTACAGCTGGATTTGAGAGCAAAGAGAGTCCATGCAATGGCCGATGGTGGTTCAGGGACGTGAAGTGGATGAGGAAAAAGTGCGCTGGCT